>CAZHCB010000008.1:18032-25962 GCA_964530935.1 uncultured Oscillospiraceae bacterium | reverse complement strand
TTAGGCTTGTTCAGGGCTCTATTTTAATCCGTGGGAGAGGAAGAATTCCGTCGAACGCAGTCGCACGTCGGCCTCATCTAAAAGAATCCAGTCCACGGCAGGGTTGCGGCGCAGCCAAGTCATTTGGCGTTTGGCATATCTGCGGCTCTCCTGCTTTATCAGCTCCACCGCGGCTAAAAGAGAGGTTTTGCCCTCCAGATATGCGCAAATTTCCTTGTATCCGATGGCCTGCATGGCAGTGGATCGGGGGGTCAGATTTCCGTTTAAAAGGCTCTTCACCTCTTCTACCAAACCCTCCTCCAGCATTTTGTCAACACGCCGGTCAATGCGCTCATAGAGCTTTTGCCTGTCTTTGAACGCCAGGGCTATCATGCAGGCGTCGTATCGCGGGGGTATCCGCTTTGTTTCAAGGTCGTGCTGGCTGATGGTTTTGCCGGTCGTGTAGAAAACCTCGAGGGCGCGGATTATACGCTTGCTGTCTGAGGGATGCAGCTTTTCGGCGCGCCGGGGGTCAATTTTCCCAAGCTCGCGAAGCAGAGCCTCACCGCCCAAGGTTTTGTACTTCTCGTTGAGCTGATCCCGCATTTGTTGAGACGGCTCTCCTCCGGCAAAATCTCTGCCGGAGATGAGCGAGTCGATATAAAGCCCGGTTCCCCCCACTAATATGGGAAGTTTCTCCCGGCTTAGGATATCGTCTACACAGGCGGAGGCGTCCTGCACATAACGGGCAACGGAATATGCTTCTTGAGGGTCTGCAATATCCAGCATGTGGTGAGGTACACCCTGCATTTCCTGAAAAGTTATCTTGGCGGTTCCAATGTCCAGACCTTTATAAACCTGCATGGAGTCGGCAGACACTATTTCGCCCTTATGCTCCTTGGCCATGGCGATGCCGAGGGCGGATTTGCCCGTAGCTGTCGGCCCCGTTATTACTAAAATTTTAGGTGTTTTTACACTCATACTATCCTTGAAAATTCCTTATCAAGCTGCTTTTTCGTGAGCTTAACGGAAACCGGCCTGCCGTGGGGGCAGTATTTCACCTCGCCGGAAACCACTTTTCCGGCAATCTCCGTCAACTCCTGATTCGTGGTTTTCCACCCGGCCTTTATTGCCGCCTTGCAGGCGATCGTGTGGAGGATCTCATCTATGAGTGCCTGGGGATCTAGGCTGCCGTTTCCCAGCTTTCCGCAGAGCTCTTCAACTAGGGCGGGGGCGTCGGCGGCGTCGGTATCCGCCGGAACGGCCCGGAGGATAAGGCTATCATCGCCAAAAGGCTCAAGCTCTATGCCCATCTCTTCCAATATCTGCGCATTTTTCACCACCAGCTCAACATCGTGAGCCGAGACCTTCACTGTTGCGGGGACAAGGAGCGTCTGAGACATTAGGCGCCTGTCCTGAGTTTTTAAGCTGTCAAAAATGATCCGCTCATGGGCGGCGTGCTTATCGATCATCAGGAGATAATCGTCAAGCTCAACTATTATGTAGGTTTTCATTGCCTCCCCAACCAGCCTGAAATTGTCAGGCAGGGGGCTCAAAACGGCATCGGAGCGTGAAGGCTCTGACGGCGCTTGGGGAAGGAATGTTTCCTCCAGCTTCTCCTGTCTTGGCGGCGGGGCGGGGACGGTGTGACTGGGGAAATAAGCGCTCTTGCTCTCGCCAAGCGTTGTGTAACCCGATGTAGGCGTACGCCGGTCAATTACGATGGTTTTCTCGTCAAAGACGGGAGCTCGGGGCGCATCGGGGGTTGAGACTTTTTGTTTATCCCTGAACTGCCGGGAGCTCATGCTCTGAAAGAAATCCTTTTTGGGCGCAAGGGCGGCTTGCGTGGAGGGGGAGAGCTTAACTTCCGGTGCGAAGCCCTCACCCTGAAGGGATGCGAGCGCGCCGTGGTAAACCGCGTCAAAAACACGCCTCTCGTCGCGGAATTTGACCTCCGTTTTTGTGGGATGCACGTTGACGTCTACAGTGGCGGGATCAATCTCCAGCCAAATAACACAAGCGGGGAACCTCCCGGTAAGCAGAGTGTTTTTATATGCCTGCTCAACAGCAGACTGCAAGAGAGCCGAGCGAATGCTCCTGCCGTTGCAGAAGAAAAACTGTTTTCCCCGGTTACCGTGACCCTTTGCCGGAGTACTTACAAACCCGGTAACGGAGATATCCTCGTCCTTCGCCAGACATGACAGAAACTCCGAAGCGGTCTCCCGACCCAAAAGACTGTAGACACAGGATTCCTTTTTACCGTCCCCGGGAGAGAAAAACTCTTCCCTGCCGTCCCGGATCAGGCGCATAGAGATCTCCGGATGACCGAGAGCGCAGCGCAGGGCAGCCCCGATACAGGAGGCGCTCTCGGCGCGGTCGGTTTTCATGAACTTCAGCCGCGCAGGGGTGTTATGAAAAAGGTCACGGACGATCATTGTCGTGCCGTCGGGACAGCCAAAGGCGGTCATTTCCGCAATGTCCCCGGCCTCAACCAGCATTCTTGTGCCGGTTTCAGCACCCACACGGCGGCTTACAAGCTCAATTCGGGAAACGGAGGAAATCGCCGCCAAAGCCTCGCCGCGAAAGCCCATGGTGCCGATGCGCTCAAGCCCGCGCTCATCCGAGAGCTTGCTTGTGGCATGGCGCAGAAAGCAAACACCGGCGTCCTCGGGAAGCATGCCCTTGCCGTCGTCCGTAACCCGGATATAGGTCATTCCGCCGTTTTTGAACTCAATTATAATATTTTTCGCCCCCGCGTCGATGGAGTTTTCAACAAGCTCCTTGATAACCGATGCCGGACGTTCAACAACTTCTCCGGCGGCGATCAAATCAGCCACATGGGGCGAGAGCAGATTAATTTCAGCCATGTTTTCCTCCACATTTCCGGTGTGAAAATGTCAAAAAAAGAGTGTTCAGCTATTAACATCTCATTATACACGAAAACAGCCGTCTTTTGCAAGTGATACCCATAGCCGGGAATCCGTTTAAAAAGAAAAAGACGGGGCTGCCCATAATGAGCAGACCCGTCACCTTATAGTCGTAAAGCAACTCTTATTTAATTACAACGGTCTCCATGTACTGGGCGATCTCGTCGCGAACCTCGTCCTTGCCCTTGTAGCGTCCGTCTATGCAGTCAACGTCAACATACAGGGTGGGAATGCCGTATTTGTCCTGAACCATGTCTGAAACCATCTTTGCCGCCGCCCACGTGTGCTTGCATCCAACGTGGCCGATGAACATGGAGACGTTTACGGAGTATTCCTCCATAATCTTGTCAACAAGGTAAACATGGTGCTCGGCAGGGCCTGACGCCCCGTGAATCATGGGGTTATCCTGCATCCTGCGGCCCATGGTTTTCAAGCAGTGCCGCCTGTCGTCAAGATCTTCAAAGATATGGCTGCCCTGGAAGCCGAAAGCGTCCATAACAACACAGGCGCCGTATTCCCGTTCCAGCCAGTCGGTGATGCCGGCGTTTGACCAGAGCATGTTCTGCAGGAAGGCAACTCTGTATTTTTCGCCCTCCATGCACGGACCCATGCCAAGCTCTGCCATCATTTCGCCCATCTCAAGCTCGCAGCGCAGAACCTCAACCATCTCGGGGTAGCACTGCATGGCGTTGGTTGTGCCGTTGAGAATTAAGAGTCTTCCCGGCAGGGGGCAGGGTGTGAGCTTGCGAAGGTCTGCACATTTGCGCTGGAGGTCAAAGGCTTGGTTTGACTGATCCATGTAGTATTTCAGTTTATCCCAGTCCAGCTTTGTGCCGGTGAATTCCTCCATAAAGGCGATGAAATCCTCGATCTGATCGGCAAGGTAGTTAAAGCCCTTCTCGTCGCGGCGGAAGGGTGTGTCAAAACGGAAGGTGGGCAGTTTCAGCATTCTCTCCATGTTGGGGTAGGCAATTCTGGAGGAGTCGCAGGGGACGGAGCTGTAAACAAAGGCGTCCGGTTCAACGCCGTATTGCTTGCACAGGAGCGTGCCCATCTCAACCTTGTCCAGCCCGCACATGGAGGAGGAGACGTATTTTTCCGACTCGTCTATGAACTTGCCGGTCAAGGTCGGGTTTGTGCAAAGACGGAAGGGCAAGGTGTCCAGATACAGGGGCACGCAGTCAAAGGCAGCGATAATTTCCGTGGGGATACTGCCGCCGAAGAAGATGAGCTTTTTGCCGTTTTTCTTAGCGTCCCGGAACATTTGCCACATGCTCTCCTGAATTTCCACTGTCCAGAGCAGGTCGGGATTCTTTTCCTTCATGCGGGCAATCTGCCCTTCAAGTTTCAGACAGGCGAAGTCTATAGCGGATAATGTTCCCCGCAGGACTTCTTCTTCAAGGTTTCTGACTTCTTCCATTTTCTAGCCCTCCTTTTCAATCATTTCGATGAATGCCTCGGCTCTGACAGCTAGCTGACCCACGTTTGCCATGTGCTGCTCGCGTTCCAGAACCAGCAGAGGAATGTCCAGCTCCTTAAGCTCATCGCCTAAGAAAACGCCCTCGCCTCCCCAGCATTCGCAGTTTTGCATCTTTTGGTAAATAACGCCGTCAACCTTAAAGTCCCGGGCGGCATTGAGAATGAAATCATGAACAGCCACGCGGTTGTCAATCATTCGGGGGCAAACGATTCTGCCCAGATAGTACTCGGCGATTGAGCCCATAAGGTCGCCGTTTTTTACAAGCAGCTCGTCGCCCAGAGCTCTTCCGCCATAGCACAGAGCGTCCGCCACAACGATGCCGCCCTTGTCTTCGATTACCTTCAGGTATTCGGGCGTGTCCAGAGCGCTGCCGATAACCATTAATCTGGCGCGCTTGTCTTCAATGGGCTTGAGATTGGGAGTCTGCGCCAAAAAGGCATTGAGGCAGTCGATGTATTCTTCTATGGGCATGTTTGTGTATGCCATGGTGAGCTTCAGACAGTCTTCCCCGCTGATAAGGGGTTTTTCGGCCTTGCGAAGCTCATAAACCTGCTTTAGAAGGGCACGTGCCTGATTGTATTTGTCTATGTACTCAAGGAGCTTTTCGTCGGTAACCTTGTTTCCGGAGAGCTTTTCAAGCTTTTCGACAAGCTCAAGCAGCTCGTCTTTATAGTAAGCAACGGTGCGCTTGGTAAAGGCACGGGGTGCGCCGATTTGCGCGTAGAAAAGTTTGTCCGCCTTCTTTCCGGAGATGTAGGCGGCGTTGTCATAAATACGGGCAGCCATCATGCAGCCGTCGGAAGTCACCATTCCGTCAAGCTCGTACTTACCGTCCATCCAGTATTGCAGAATGCCTCTGGCGAAGCTGCAGCTGAAGCTGGACATCCAAGTGTCCGCATCGCTGCTGTCAACACAGCCCGTGGCACGCAGGCGAACAGGCAGAATGTCGGCTGCCCTGAGAATTTCCTCCGGCGTATGGCAGCAAATAAGGCCGAGAGCTTTTTTTCCGGAAGCCCGCCATGCCTTGGCCGCCTCCTGTGAAATATCCTCTTGGAACAGTTTCTTATAGTCCATTTGTACCCCTCCGTTTTAAGTTTTCACAACGCTTTTTCAACTTTTAAATGCCCTAGCAAATATTATATAGGTGTAAAAAGTTAAGGTCAAGATAAAGTTATCATAAAACAAATTTAAGTTATGAATTAACACATATCTTTAGACAG
Organism: uncultured Oscillospiraceae bacterium; assembly: GCA_964530935.1. Classification (GTDB taxonomy): domain Bacteria; phylum Bacillota; class Clostridia; order Oscillospirales; family Oscillospiraceae; genus UBA2658. Next base: position 20,356 of record CAZHCB010000008.1, on the reverse strand, counting down.
GTGCTCAAAAGACCGAGATGAAATTTGTGCAGTATATACATATTGCGCATATGAGCCCTTTGTTGTATACTTCTCTTATAAATTACAGTTAGTTATGGAATGCACACTGAATCTACGGGGGCAGTTATGGATATAAGGGACTTAAATTTCTTTTGCGTGGTGGCGGAGATGGAGCATGTTTCCAATGCCGCCCAGAAGCTTGGGGTAACACAGCCCTATATTACGAAAGTTATAAGGCAGTTCGAAAAGGAGCTGGGGACGGAATTGTTTGAGTCTGTGGGCAGGCGAATCAAGCTCAACGAGTACGGCAAGCTTATTTATCCCCGGGCAAAGCGGATTCTCGCCGACGTTGACGGCCTGCATCAGGATGTTGAGCGCGCTTTGGAACAGCGGGAGAACACAATCACCATCCTCTCCGATGCGGAGGCATACTCTTCCGACATCGTTTTAGGCTATAAAAGAGAGCATCCCGAGTGCTCGATCTCCTTCACTTACAAGGCCCGCAAGGAGATAACGGAGGAGCTTTTAATGGGCAGAACAGATTTTGCCTTAACAACGCCCCCCATAAGCTCGGACGCCAAAACCGGAATCGTGACCGACATCGTTTTAAGCGAGAGAGCCTGCGCCCTGCTGCCGCCCGGACACAGACTTCTGGGCAGGCCGTCAGTCAGCCTGGACGACCTTCGGGGCGAACCCATGGTAACCTCCCCCAAAGGTGCGGGAATGCGCAACAATATTGACATGATTTTCAGTCTCTACGATTTCCACACCCCCATAGTGTGCGAAACAAACAACGTGGATTTGCAGATTCGTGCCGTCAGAAGCGGGATGGGTTATGCGTGGCTTCCCAGAATGCTCATGCGGCGGGACCCGGAGCTGAGTCGTTTTGCCGTTGATTTGGATACGCCGGAGGCCACAGGGTATGTTGGACTAAGCTATAACAGCAACAATGAGAGCAGTCAGAAAACAGAGGACTTTAAGGCGTTTATAAAAAACTACTTCAAGAATCTTGCCTTAGCCTATAAGTGATCCGGTAAAAATATTACGCTGCGGTTTTGAGAAAAAGCCGCAGCGTTTTTTCTTGGCGTGTTGTGGTACAAAGCCGTTGAAAAAATAGGGATAAGATGTTATTATAGATTATTGCATACTCAATTATCTAACTGACTGGAACTTACTATGAGCTACAAGAGAACGGAGATATCTCCTGAACAAATAGAAAATCAACTCTCCCTTTGTGGGCGGATACGTGAGCTTGTGGGGGAGACCCGGCTTGCCATGGTAGACACCTACGGCTGCCAGCAGAATGAGGCCGACAGCGAGCAGCTTCGTGGCTACCTTCTGGCAATGGGCTACGGCATAACTGAGGATGAGCATCAGGCGGACGTGGTTGTTTTAAACACCTGTGCTGTCAGGGAACACGCCGAGCAGCGGGTTTTCGGAAACGTCGGGGCGCTCAACCATACGAAAAAGGCAAACCCGAACCAGATAATCGTAGTGTGCGGCTGCATGGGCGCGCAGGAGAGCGTCGCTCAAAAGCTTAAGCAGTCCTATCCCATTGTTGACCTTGTGTTTGCCCCCAGTGAGCTGTGGCGTTTTCCGGAGCTGATGCTAAACGTGCTCACAAAGCACAAGCGCGTTTTCGCCTTGGGCGAGGGGGACGGCGCCGTTGTTGAGGGCATTCCCCACAACCGCACGCAGGGGGTCAATGCGTGGCTTTCGATTATGTACGGCTGCAATAATTTTTGCAGCTACTGCATAGTGCCATATACCCGTTTTCGTGAGCGGTCCCGAAAGCCGGAGGACATCATCGCCGAGGCAAGGCAGCTTGTGGCGCAGGGTTTTAAGACAATTACTCTGCTGGGGCAAAACGTCAACTCCTACGGCAAGGATTTGGAAAACTGCATCTGTTTTGCCCAGCTTATCGGCGAGATAAACGCGATCCCCGGGGACTTTATAATCCGCTTTATGACCAGTCACCCCAAGGATGCTACCCGGGAGCTGTTTGCCGCAATGGCAGACTGTGAAAAGTGCGAAAAGCACCTGCACCTGCCTCTGCAATCCGGGAGCGACAGGATACTGAAGGTTATGAATCGCCGGTACGACGCGGCAACATATCTGGAGAAGGTGCGTCTTGCCCGGGAATACATGCCGGAGCTTGTTATAACAACCGACATTATTGTCGGCTTCCCCAACGAGACCGAGGAGGATTTTCAGGCCACTCTCGATGTTGTGGAGCGCTCCCGGTTCTGTGATGCCTTCACGTTCATCTACTCGCCGCGGCCCGGGACGCCGGCCGCTGACATGGAGGACCAGGTTCCCGCGGA
>CAZHCB010000008.1:0-18022 GCA_964530935.1 uncultured Oscillospiraceae bacterium | reverse complement strand
GCTATGTTCACCTTCATCTACTCCAAGCGCACGGGAACGCCCGCGGCAGAAATGGAAGACCCCTTCACCAGAGAAGAAAAGCAGGTGCATTTTGACCGCCTGCTCTCTCTGCAAAATGATATTTCCGAAAAGAAGCATCGGGCGTATATTGGACAGACCCACCGCGTTTTATTGGATGGCTTGGACAAGGAAGAGGGCTTCCTCACGGCCAGAACTATCGGCGGCAGACTTGTTAGAGTTCAGGCGCCGGCGCAGCGAATCGGCGAATTTGTTCAGGTGAGGATAACAGACTCCAACACCTGGGCGCTAAAAGGCGAAATTATATAAAAAAACACTAGGAGGCGCTTATGGCAGAGCTCACTCCCATGAAACGGCAGTACAACGAAATAAAAGAGCAGTATAGCGATTGCCTTCTGTTTTTCCGTTTGGGCGATTTCTACGAAATGTTTGACGAGGACGCAAAGCTGGCCTCAAAAGAGCTGGACATTGCCCTGACCACCAGGGACAGGAACGTGGAAAACCCGGATGACCGCACACCCATGTGCGGCATTCCCTACCACAGCTGCGAGGCATATATCTCAAGGCTCATTGCCAAGGGATACAAGGTCGCCATCTGCGAACAGACGGAAGACCCGGCGCTTGCCAAGGGTCTGGTCAGCCGCGATGTTATAAGAGTTATCACCCCCGGAACTGTTACTGAAAGCTCCATGCTGGAGGAGGGGCGCAGCAACTATGTCTGCGCGATTTATCTTCAGGCGGACACGGGAGCGGTGGCGTTTTGCGACGTTTCAACAGGTGAATTCTGCGTCAGCGCCTATGAAAGCGGCGCCGGGGGGCATATTATAAATGAGCTTGGCCGGTTTTTGCCCAAGGAAGCGGTTCTCAGCGGGGAAGCTCTGAAAAACCCCCAGCTGCTGGACTTTCTCAAAGAGAAGCTGGACAGTCTGGTTGAAGACGGCTCAAATCGTTTTGATTTAGAAGCCTGCACCCAAATAATAAAAAATCACTTTTCTCAGGAAGAGCTCAGTAAAAGCGGTATTGAGAATGGAAAGAGTGAACTGTCCGCCGCCGGTGGGCTTTTGGGATATATAATTGAAACTCAAAAGTTTGACCTGAGCCACATTAACAGCTTGCAGGTGTTTTCTGACGGCAGATTTATGGAGATGGATTACACCACTCGCCGGAACTTGGAGCTCACTGAAAACCTGCGCTCGGGGGAAAAGAAGGGCAGCCTGCTCTGGGTGCTGGACAAGACCAGAACCCCTATGGGCGGCAGGCTCTTAAGGGCATGGACGGAGCGCCCTCTCTTGTCTCCTGTGGCCATCGGACGCAGACTCACAGCAGTCAACGAGCTTTATCTGGACAATGTCGCCAGAGGTGAGATCATTGAAATTCTCAAGGACGTGGGAGATATTCAGCGTCTGGTTGGCCGGGCGGTTTACGGCACGGCAAACGGCAGAGATTTGCAGTCTCTGGGTCTGTATTGCGCGGCTGTGCCCGAGCTTGCAAAGCTACTGGAGGGTAAAAACAGCGCCAGTCTCCGGGCCATCGCCGGAACCCAGGCTCTGACTGCGCTCTCACAACTGGTTTTGAACACGATCTGCGACGAGCCCCCCTTCTCTGTGCGTGAGGGCGGAATAATCCGCGAGGGCGTTTCCGAAGAGGTGGACTCCCTGCGGGATATTCGGGACAACGGCGCAAGAATGGTTTCACAGCTTGAAACCCGGGAGAGAGAGCGCACGGGGATTAAGAAGCTGAAGGTGGGCTACAACAGAGTTTTCGGCTACTATATCGACATTCCCCGCTCGAGCACCGCGGACATTCCGGAGGACTATATCCGCAAGCAGACCTTGGTTTCCAACGAGCGCTTTTTCACCGAAGAGCTCAAGGACCTTGAAAACACTCTGATCACAGCCCGTGACCGGGTTGCGGAGCTGGAGTTCCATCTGTTCGAGCAGCTTCGTACCCGCGTGGCAAGCGAGGTCGTGCGCATTCAGGCCATTGCCGATGCGATCGGCGAGCTGGATGTTTTCTGCTCCCTTGCAGAGGTCGCCGTGCGCAACGGATACACAAAGCCCGAGGTTGAGCTTTCAAAAACCTTGTCCATCACAGGCGGACGCCACCCTGTTGTTGAGCAGACGCAAAAGGACGTTCTTTTTGTTCCCAACGACACCTTTCTAAACGGAACCGACCACACTCTAGCCATTATCACAGGCCCGAATATGGCGGGTAAATCTACATATATGCGGCAAACCGCCCTGATCGTTCTCATGGCCCAGATGGGCAGCTTCGTGCCCGCCAAGAGCGCGCAAATCGGAATTGTCGACCGGGTGTTCACCCGCATAGGAGCCTCGGATGATCTGGCTTCCGGACGAAGCACCTTCATGGTCGAGATGACCGAGGTCGCGGACATTCTCCGCTATGCCAGCGCTAATAGCCTGCTGATTCTGGACGAGATCGGCAGAGGCACCTCCACATATGACGGCATGGCAATTGCCAGAGCGGTTCTGGAATACTGCGCCGACAAGAAAAAGCTGGGTTCTAAAACCATGTTTGCAACTCACTACCATGAGTTGTCCGCACTGGAAGGACACCTTGACGGTGTTCGCAACTACAACATCACCGCGAAAAAGCAGGGTAACGACCTTATCTTTTTGCGAAAGATCGTTCCCGGCGCGGCGGACGACAGCTACGGAATAGAGGTAGCCAAGCTTGCGGGCGTGCCGGACGCCGTTGTGTCCGGAGCCAGACGGTACTTGCAGGAGCTGGAGACAGGCGCCCCCCGTGAAACGAAAAAAACCGCCTCTGTTTCCGAAGCTGGACAAATCAGTCTCTCGGATGTGGGCGGCAGTGAAATCAAGGAAAAGCTCAAGTCCGTAAATTTGGACGTTCTAACGCCTATTGAAGCGATGAATTTGCTGTATGAACTTAAGAAGAAGGTGGACGTCTGATGAAAATAGTTTTACTGGGCTTTCATAACACAATGTCAAAGCGCCAGACCATAGCGGGGCTTATTTATCTGCCCTTCCACATATTTGTTCTGCCCCTGCTTATCGGTATGTACGCAGACTATAGCCTTGAACCCCTTAATGAGATGCTGCTCAACGCAATATATTATGGTATAGGCTTTATTTTCTGCGTTATTGTGATGTATAAATTCCTGCGCATAGGTTTTGACCTCCTGCTTGATAACATAGGCAAGGTGATTATTTCCATATTAATATCCTACCTGGTCTACATGGCGCTGAACTATCTTGTTGCGGCGCTTATGCTCTTTTCTATGGGAGACGGCTTTTCAAACCCCAACAACCAGTCGGTCATGGGCTTGCTTTCCGGTAACGGCATGGGGCCTACGCTGGCTGTAACTGTTTTTCTCGGCCCTCTGGTTGAGGAGTGCCTGTTCAGAGGCGTTCTCTTCGGCAGCCTTGCCGAGAAACACAGAAAACTGGCATACCTTGTGTCAATCGCAGTTTTTGCCTTATACCACATCTGGCAGTATGCTCTGGTCGCAATGGACTGGCAGGTTCTGATATATGCCTTTGCCTATGTTCCGGTGGCTTATGTTTTAGCCAGAACCTATGAGCAGACCAACAGTATCTGGTCACCTATTATCATGCATATGGGTATTAATCTCTTTGGAATTATGAGCATGTCGGCGCTGATGCAATAACAGTACAACAAAAATACGGCTGTACTCAAACGAGTACAGCCGTATTTTGTTTTTTATTCGTTATTTAATATGCGATGCCCCAGATGATAGTTTTCTTCGCGGGCTTTCCGCAAACGGGGCAAACATCGCCGAGCTGTTCCTGCTCAAAGGGGATGCAGCGGCTGGAGACACCGGCCTTTTCCTTCATTGCAGCTTCGCATTCCTCGTCGCCGCACCACATGGTTTTAACAAAACCGCCGTGGTTGGCTTCAACGATGGCTTTAACTTCCTCAACCGTTGTTGCGGAGAAGGTCTTTCCGGCCAGATTTTCCTTTGCCTTGTGGAACATGGAATTCTGGATAGTTTCCAAAAGTGCGGGAACGGTTGCGGCAAGATCGCCCATGGCGATAGCGGTCTTTTCCCCATTATCACGGCGGACTGCAACGCACTGGTTTGCTTCAATGTCCTTCGGTCCGATCTCGATGCGCAGGGGAACGCCCTTCATCTCATATTCCGCAAACTTCCAGCCGGGGCTCTGCTCGGAGAAGTCGGCCTTGGCGCGGATACCTGCCCCACGCAGCAACTCAAGCAGCTCTTGAGCCTTGTCGCAAACGCCCAGCTTGTGCTGGGAAATGGGGATAACAATAGCCTGAATCGGGGCGATTCTGGGGGGCAGAACCAGACCGGAATTGTCACCGTGGGTCATAATAACACCGCCGATGGTGCGGGTCGTAAAGCCCCATGAGGTTTGGTAGGGATGCTCCTGCTGGTTGTCTTTATTGGTAAAAGTGATGTCAAAAGCCTTTGCAAAGCCGTTGCCAAAATAGTGGCTGGTGCCGTTTTGCAGTGCCTTGCCGTCGTGCATCATGCATTCGATAGTGTAAGTTCTCTCTGCCCCCGCAAACTTTTCCTTGTCGGTCTTAAGACCCATTGTAACGGGCATCGCAAGGAAATTTTCACACAGGTCGGCATAGACTCTGTGCTGCTGCTCTGTTTCCGCGATAGCCTCCTCTGGGGTGGAGTGGAGAGTGTGACCCTCCTGCCAGAGAAATTCGCGGTGGCGCAGGAAGGGACGGGTGGTTTTTTCCCAGCGCAGAACGCTGCACCACTGGTTGTAGAGCATGGGCAAATCGCGCCATGAGTGGACAACCTGAGACCAGTGCTCGCAAAACAGGGTTTCGGAGGTGGGGCGAATGCACAATTTTTCATCCAGCTTCTCGCTGCCGCCAAGGGTGACCCAGGCGCATTCGGGGGCAAAGCCCTCAACGTGATCCTTCTCCTTTTGCAGGAGGGATTCGGGGATGAGCAGGGGCATGGCGACGTTTTCGTGTCCCTTGTCCTTGAACATCCTGTCCAGTTCCTTCTGGATATTTTCCCAAATAGCGTAGCCGTAAGGTCGAAGAATGAACATACCTTTTATGCTGGTGTAGTCGATGAGCTCCGCTTTTTTGCACACGTCTGTGTACCATTTAGCAAAATCGACCTCCATATCGGTTATTTGTTCAACCTGTTTTTTGTCTTTAGACATTTTCATTCATCCTTTCGATTTAACTACGCTTTTTTTATCCGTATAGCCCGATTATTCTAATAAAAATATGGACAAATGTCAATAGACAAGCAACTTAAGTTCGTCACAAGAGCCGCGGCACTGCCGTATTATGAAGTGAATCTAAATTGGAGGCGGGTTTGAGTGAGCGCGTTTGCAAAATTTTATTTTCGCCCGTCCAAGGGCGAATGGATACACACGGTAGTTGAACCGGATGAAGAGTACGGCAGCGCTATTTTCGGTACTGTTGAAGAAAAAGGCAAGGGCGTTAAGGATGCTCTGGTACTGCTTTTCAGAACTCAAGGCGACAAAACCGGAGAAATGCTCTCGGCCGTGACAACGGATAGCGACGGCGAATTTGCTTTTGGTCCCTTGAGCGAAGGGGAGCTTTATGTGATAAAAGTTTTCAAGGACAGCATCAAGCTGAGAGAATTGGAAATCAAGGTGTAAGGCAAGGGAAGTCAAACCCGTGCCCTAGCATCCCCCAAAAGGCGATGCCGGAGTGACTTAACATTCCGGCATCTTTTTGGTTGCGCTCGTTTTCCTCTATATCCCTCGGTCATATTTAACTTCTCTAATATCCCGCCCGCAGAAGCGCAGGGGGATGTATTCGCCCTTGAGCCTGGAAACGATCTGGGGGGTGTAACGCCTTGCCAGCTCATCGTCCTTCAGGTTTGTGCTGATAATGGTTTTAAGACCGGAAACAAGGCGGGTGTTAATCAGGGTGTAAAGTGCGCTCTGGGTGAAAGCTGTTGTCATCTCCGTTCCCAAATCGTCCAAAATAAGCAGATTGCAGGACAGATAGCGTTTAATTTGGGAGGAGTTTTCCAAAGTGCCCTCGCCCCAGCGGTCAAATTTTTGAGCCTCAAAGGCGTCCATAACAGAAACGGCGGTGTCATACACAACTGAGTAGCCCTTTTCGGAAACAACCTTGGCAATACTGGCTGATAAAAAAGTTTTTCCCAAGCCGGTTTCACCCTGAAACAGCAAATTTACGGAGTTTTTGCCAAAGCGTACGGCGTAGTCCTTGCACAGCTCGAAAACATCGCCCATCTTACTGCGAACGGCAGAGGTGGTTTCACCGGCGCTTCCCGCTTCGTAAAGGTTCAGGTCGAATTTTTCAAAGCCCTGACCGTTAAAGTTGAGCATGGAGCTGAGAAGTCTCGCCTGCTCACGCCTGTATTCATCAAGCAGACAGCTGCAGGCAGCTCCCCCCGCATAGCCCGTGTCACGGCACTTTGAGCAAGTGTAAATATCGTCCAGATAATCCTCCGGATAGCCGTTTTCAAGCAGCAGCTGCGACTGTTTGGCAAGAATGGCCTGACTTTGCTCCTTGGCGTTGCGGACGGCCTGACCGGCGTCTGACCCGCTTTTAAGCGCGGTCAGGGCAACGCCGCTCATAAGCAGGGAGACTTCGGCCTCCAGCTTAGATATTTCGGGCAGTTTTTCCCGAATCTCCGAACGGCGGCGGGAGATTTCGTTCTCATTATTCTGTTTTTTTGCGGCTATTGCGGCCCTTGCAAGCGCCAGAACTCTTCCGTCGTATGCCATAGCGTCACCCGTAATTTCATAGATTAGTTATTTGACTTGTCAAGAATTTTGCGGAGCATATCCGAGCCGTCACGCCCGTTTTTCGCTTGTCCGGCTTTTGGAGCTCCTCTGCCGTCACCGGAGATGATATCTTCAACTGTGTGCAGATCCTTGCCGTGCCAGCTGGTTAGGATGGAGTTCATATATTTCCACTGGAGACCGCCGGTTTTAACGACGGTTTTATCGTATGCCATGGCAATTGCGTCCAAGTCGAAGCCCATGGAAAGCCAGCTGTCGGCATAATCCTGCTCGGTAGCGGTTAGATTTCTGCCGTTGATCTGCAAAATCGGCTTTAGCTCCTGAAGCTTGTCCTTATGTATCTTCTTGGCTTTGAGATAATCCTCCGCCTGTTCCAGAGTCATTATTTCACGATTGAACCAAATATAGGCTTCCTTCTCAATGGTTCGCATTGACGGAAGTCTTCCCGGACCCAGACGCTCTCTGGTGACTTCCACACAGTGGCACACCAGCAGAACAATAACCTCCGCCGGCAGCTTGAGGTAATCGTAGATACCAAAGAGGGTTTTCAGGTCGTTGCCGGACAGGGTTTTCCCCATAATTCGCTGAATTTCGGCAACAACAACGGGGAACTCGCCGTTTTCATAGGCGCTGGCAGCAATATCCTCCGCGGAATATTCCGGCATCTCTTCCGCGGGAAGGGGCAGAGCGGTTTTTGCGCCGCCTGCAAACAAACCCATGTTGGTCAGGCGGTCAGCCGCCTTTTTTATCTCAGCGGGCGTTCGCTTAAGATCTTTTGCGGCCAGTTCTATTGAGAAAGCTCCGTTTTTGCGCAGGGCATAGAGGTAGAGCAGCGCACAGCTGCCGTCGCCCAAGGCAATGAGCCTGTCCGCGTGTTCGACAGAAACGGCAATATTTGTGTTGCTTGCAAGGTAATATTTGTTGTCGTCCATGTCTTCCTCCAGAGGCAACGGGAGCCAACCCCGTGCCTTAATCAAGTGAGTACACATTATAACATTATTTTTTGCTTGTAGCAAGGCTATGATTTGTGGTAGAATAAATGTGTATAAGCTATTTTTATGGGTAAAATTTTAATCACAGTGGTTGTACATGCCATTTTACACCAGAAACTCAGTACCTAGCAAGGCGAAATTTCGCTGCACCAATAAATACCACAAAAGAAAGGCAAGGGGAAACTATGTACTCAGTATTGATCGACATAGCCGGCAGCACATATCAGCTAAAGACAGATGAAGACCCCGAATATGTACAGAATCTGGCGAATCTTGTCACAGTTAAAATTTTAGAGATTAAGCGGGACACGGGAGCTTCTGCGGTTGATTGCGCTACAATGGCTGCGCTGGACTTCGCGGACCGTCTTACTAAGGAACAGCAAAAGAAAAAACCGGCAAGCCGCAAAAGAGCGCTGCCGGATTTAGGCGAGGAGCCGGCAACTCTGTTGTAGGGCGACCCATTTTCTTCTGAGAGGCAAATCAATGTTAGAGCTATTATCACCCGCCGGTTCACCGGAAGCGGTTGTTGCTGCCGTTCAAAGTGGAGCGGACGCTATATATATGGGCTTCGGCGACTTCAACGCTCGCCGGGGCGCGAAGAATTTTACGGACGAGGAGTTTGAAACTGCCGTCCGCTATTGCCGTGTTCGGGGCTGCAAAGTATATTTGACCCTGAACACTCTGGTCAGTGACAGGGAGCTGCCGGAGGTTCTTCAGCTCGCCCGAAGGGCGGCTGAGGCCGGAGTGGATGCTTTTATCGTACAGGACCTCGGTCTTGTGCGTGTTTTGCGCCGCCTTTTGCCTGATATGCCCCTGCATGCCAGCACCCAGATGAGCATCCACAACCTTGCCGGTGTTCAGGCGGCGGCAGAGATGGGTATTACAAGAGCGGTGCTTGCAAGAGAGCTGTCTCTGGACGAAATTCGGGACATAGCCGCCAAATCTCCCATTGAGCTGGAGGTTTTTGTTCACGGCGCGCTGTGCTTCTGCCATTCCGGTCAGTGCTATATGAGCGCCCTTATAGGACGCCGCAGCGGAAACCGGGGAGCTTGCGCTCAGCCCTGCCGTTTGCAGTACAGCCTTGGGGGCAGGATGGACGATTATCCCCTGTCTTTGAAGGACAACTGTTTGGCGGAGTATCTGGAGGAGCTGGAAGCCGCCGGGGTTGCCTGTGTTAAAATTGAAGGCAGAATGAAGCGGCCGGAATACACAGCTATTGCAACAGGCATCTATTCCCGGGCAATAAAAGAAAAGCTGCGCCCCACACCGGAAGAAATGCAGGAGCTTGAGCTTGCGTTTTCACGTCAGGGCTTCACGGCTGGGTACTTAAACAAAAAAATAGGTCCGAGTATGTTCGGCGTTCGCGGTGAAGCGGATAAGGACGCCAATAAGCTTTACGCCACCGCGAGAAAAAGCTATTCAGGTACTGAGCTGCGCCGGGTCTCAATTAAGTTTTTCGCCATAATAAAAGCGGGTGAGCCCTCACGCTTCGCGGTTGAGGACACCTGCGGACATCGTGTGATTAAAGACGGCCCTGTTCCGGAAAAATCGGAGACTCAGAGCATCACTCAAAAAACAGTTTACGACCAGCTCTATAAAACCGGCGGAACGCCCTATCTCTGCTGGGATATTGAGTCGATAGTGGACGAGGGGCTGTATTTGCCCGCCTCACTGCTTAACGAGATGCGCCGCGTCCTGCTCGATGAGCTCACAGAGCTGAGAAAAGAACCGCCCAAGGTAAAAGCGGGCAGTATGCCCAAGATACCTATGGACATTAAGGTGCTCGGAAAGCCCAAAATAATTTTTCAGGTGACCCGCTCCGAGCAGATGTCCTCTGCCTTGGCGGGGCTTAAGCCGGACTACTTATATGTCCCCCTTGAAATACTTGCGACTGAGCCCTCGCGAGGGGCGTCGTTTCTTGAAAACGACGTTACCATCGTTGCGGTTCTGCCCAGAATTATTGCGGGCAGGGACGAGGCGGCCCTCATTGATATGCTCAAAAAGGTGTATGCCTCAGGAGTGAAGGAAGCGCTTGTGGGCAACATGGGTCACATAAGGTATGCGAAGCTGGCAGGCTTTGATATCAGAGGCGATTTCGGACTGAATGTATACAACTCCGACGCCCTGCAGGTGATGAACGCGGCGGGCTTTTTGTCCGCAACGGCGTCCTTTGAGCTGCGCCTGTCCCAAATTCGGGATTTGCAGAAGCCCATCGACACCGAGATGATAGTTTACGGCAGGCTTCCCCTGATGGTGACTGACCAGTGCATTATAAAAAACAGCGCGGGAAGCTGCAACTGCTCAAACCCCACAATGCTTACCGACAGAACCGGTCAGGCGTTTTATGTAATGAAAGAATTCGGCTGCCGGAACGTTATTTACAACGCCCACAAGCTGTTTCTGGCGGACAAGCTGGAGGAATGCGCTCAGGCGGGAATTTGGGGAATGCGCCTGCTGTTTACGGGTGAGGGCGCGGAGGAATGCCTCCATGTCGCCCAGAGCTATCTAGGCAAGGAAGACTATACCCCCAACGGCATAACCCGTGGCTTATATTACCGAGGTGTTGAGTAACATGAAAATTGTTCTTGCATCCGCATCCCCCAGAAGAAGAGAGCTTCTGACAATGCTGGGGGTGCAGGATCTTAAGATAATCCCCCCGGTGGGACCGGAAGCTGTCGCAGCCGGTGCGGCGCCTAATGAGGCGGTTTTGTCTCTCTCCCGAGATAAGGCCCTTGAGGTCTCAAAAAAGTGCGGCAGCGATGAGATCATTATCGCCGCCGACACGGTGGTTGCTATTGATGACAAGATTCTGGGTAAGCCTCGAAACGTGGGGGAGGCGGCCGAAATGCTCCAAAACCTTTCGGGCAGGATGCACACGGTCTATACCGGAGTAAGCGTTATAAAAGGCGATAAAATGATTAGCGAGTTCGAACAAACCCGGGTGTTTTTCCGTCAGATGACGAGGCGGGAAATTGACGTATATGTTGCTACCGGCGAACCCATGGACAAGGCCGGGGCTTACGGCGCACAGGGAATCGGAGCTCTGTTTGTTGAAAAGATAGAGGGAGATTTCTTCAATGTGATGGGATTGCCTCTTTGCAGGCTTTCGAAAATGCTTGAGAAACTGGATGTGACTTTGCTTTGAATAAATTTACAGACTACTTAAAGAAATACGGGGTGCGAATAGCAATTGCGGTAGTAATTGTTGCGCTGTTTTCCGGAATCGTCAGCAGCAAAACCTCAACCGGGGCCTCTGCTCTGGAGGATGCCACGGAATCCCTTGCCATGCCCGCGAGCAAGGGCGCTTCGGGAATTGTGGGCTGGCTGGAGAGCATTTACGGCTATATGTTCCGCTATGACAGTCTGGCTCAGGAGAACGAAGAGCTGAAAACCAAGGTGACTGAGCTTGAGAACGAACTGAGGGAAGCCAACGAAGCTGCCGCTGAGAATGTGCAGCTGCGTGAGGTTCTGGGGCTGAGCCAGAAATACAGCGACTTTGTGCTGGAGTCCGCCCACGTTGTTGACAGAGGAACCTCGAATTGGAACATAACCCTCACCATCAGCAAGGGTGAGGAGGCAGGAATCGAAATTGGCGACTGCGTTGTTGACAGCGCCTACAATCTGGTCGGGCAGGTGATCGAGGTCGGAAGCGGCTGGGCAACCATCCGTTCGGTAATCGACACGGACATGCGTATCGGCGTGCTGGTCGGCGAGAGCAAAACAGCGGCAATGGTTGTGGGCGACTTTGCGCTCATGAGAAGCGGGTACACTAAGCTGACCTACCTCACAAGCGGCTCACAGGTGTTTGAAAATGACGTTCTGCTCACCTCCGGCAAAGGTAAAACTTACCCTAAAAATCTGGTTGTCGGTACGGTAGAATCAGTTTATACTGAGGCTGGCGGACAGGTTGAGTACGCAACAATTAGTCCGGCAGTTGACCCGAACCTGCTTACACAGGTGTTTGTTATAAAAGACTTTAAAGTTATTGAGTAGATGAGACCAAAGGCGAAAGAGCAAAAACGAAAAGATTCCCGACAGTGAGGTGAGAGTATGTTTTTGGACCTTATAAATCTCGAAAAAGTCCGCCGTGCAATTATTTATTCCGGAATGCTTCTGGCTACCTTGCTTGTGCAGAGCATCATACTTTCACGAATTCCAATACTGGGCGTAAGGGCGTTTATCATTCCAATCACAGTAGTTGCGATCGGCTTTTTTGAAGGTGGCGTGTGGGGTGGCGTTTTCGGGCTGATTGCCGGGATATTCACCGACATGAGTTTGGACGGCAGCGCGGTCATGATGACCATTGTTTTCCCCGTAATCGGCTTCTTTTCCGGAGCGCTGCCCATGTTCTACTTTAACCGGAAGCTCATGTCCTTTGTGTGCTTTTGCCTTGCCGGAATGCTTATTACGGCAGTTTGCCAGATGGCCAAGTACATTTTATTTACCGACACAAACGTATGGGCGCTGCTGCTGACAGCTGCGCTTCAGGTTTTCTGGGCAGTGCCCTTCATTTTTCTTATTTATTTTCTCAACAAAAAGCTGGTCAGAATAGACCTGAAAAAATAACAGCTTCTTCTGAGCCTGACCAATACAATCCGAATCCGCATTGAATTGGTTTACCTGAGCGAAAGGATACACAATGGATAAAATCATTAAGCCGGCAAGGCTTGCGGTTATAACTGTTCTTTTAGTGCTTTTGTTCACAGTCACCATGGTATCTCTGTACCGTGTGCAGATCGTGGACGGCGCTGCCCATGCAGAGCAGGCGAAAAACAGCATAGTAAACAACTCCGTTGTACCGGCAGCGAGAGGCAATATTCTCGACAGATACGGCAGAGTTCTGGTTTCCAACCGCACCTGTAACAACCTGATTTTCAACACCGAGGAGCTCTTCGAGCAAGAGGATCCAAACGCAATAATCCTCGAGCTTGCCCAAACGGTTGTGGACTGCGGAAATACATATATCGATACCCTGCCGATCACTAAGGAAGCCCCCTTCGAATATATTGCGAATATGACTGACATTCAGAGCAAGTGTTTGGAGGGCTATTTGGAGGCGAACAAGCTCCCCGCGTCAACAACGGCGGTTGAGCTGATGGCAGCCTTCAGACAGAATTTTAAAATTGACCCCAACTACACCTCCGAAGAAACCCGCATTATTGCGGGCATCCGCTATGAGATAAAAGTGCGTTATCTCGACACCGTCAGAACCTCTGACTACATCTTCGCCGAAGACGTGAGTATCGATACCATTACCCGACTGATGGAAAATGAGATCCCGGGCTTTTTGGTGGCCTCCTCCTTTGTGCGTGAATACAACACAAAGGCTGCCTCACACATTCTCGGCTATATCGGCATGATGACAGGGGAAGAGTATAATGTATTGAAGGACGAGGGATACCCTCTCAACGCGGTCGTTGGTAAAGACGGCATTGAAAAGGCCTTTGAGAGCTACCTCCACGGAGTTGACGGTCAGGCGACCATTATCTCAACCAAGAGCGGAACGGTTTTAAGCACGGACTACACCAAAGAGGTTGTCCCCGGGAACAACGTAACAACCACTTTGGATATCAGTCTGCAAGAGGCGGCGGAAGCGGCCTTGGGTAACTTTATTACTAAAACCAATGCCGAGCGCGTAGTTAACAACGCAAAGTATGAAGGTTTGGCGGGATATGAAGACGAGCTCAAGGCACTGATAACCGGAGGCGCGGTTGTTGCTATTAAGGTAGACACGGGGGAACCCCTTTGCATCGCCAGCTATCCCGGCTTTGACGTGGCAACCATGCTGGAAAACTACGACGAGCTTCTTGAGGACCCCAACGCCCCTTTGTTTAACCGCGCTCTTAACGGCACATACGCGCCGGGTTCTACGTTTAAGCCCGTAACTGCCATAGCGGCGCTGGCGTCCGGTAAGGTTGCTGTAAACACCACTATCTATGACAAGGGAAAGTTCACAGACTACGAGGACGAGGGCTACGCCCCCGTGTGCTGGATATATAAAAACGGCGTCGGCTCCCATGGCGACGTGAACGTGACCAAGGCGATCGAGGTTTCCTGTAACTACTACTTCTACACCGTAGGAAGAGATACGGGTATTGATGTTCTCTCCAGCTATGCAAAGTGCTTTGGCTTGGGAGAATCAACGGGAATTGAACTGGTTGAATCTTCCGGAATAATGCCCACAGAGCAGTATAAGGTTGATAAATACGGTATTGACTGGTACATCGGCGACACCCTGCAAACCGCAATCGGACAAGGCGACTGCCTGTTTACCCCGCTGCAGCTTGCAAACTTCAGCGCTACCCTCGCAAACGATGGAGTTCGCTATGAAGCCTCAATTTTAAAGAGTGTTCGCACATATGACTACTCCGAGACCGTCTATAACCGCAGCCCCAAGGTCGCGGACGAGATTGACGCTTCACAGGACTATTTTGACGCTGTTAATCTGGGTATGTACAACGTGGCAAACACTGCAGGCGGAACAGCATATTCCTATTTTGGAAACTTCGTTGCAAAGGTGGCGGCAAAAACCGGTACTGCCCAGCTGGGCGAAGGCCAAACCAATAACGGCGTGTTTATCTGCTATGCACCCTATGACGATCCGGAAATCGCAGTTGCGGTCGTGGTGGAAAAGGGCGGCGCGGGCAGCGCTGTTGCAGGCGTTGCCAAGGACGTTCTGGAATACTACTTCAGTTTTAGAAACAGCTCAAGCGCTCTTGAGGCGGAAAACGCCCTTCTAAAATAATTCCTTTGTATTCTTTAACAATTTGTTGCTATTTTAAAGCAGCTAATGTATAATTCTATAATATGTAAATGAGTAAACAACAGAGAAAGGATGACTACCGTGAATATCGCGATAATGGCTCATGACAATAAAAAAGAACTGATGGTTCAGTTCTGCATTGCCTACTGTGGAATTCTGTCAGGACACTCCATTTGCGCGACGGCTACTACCGGACGGATGGTTGCCGAAGCCACGGGGCTTCCCATAACCCTCTACCTTAGTGCGGCGCAAGGCGGCAGCCAGCAGATCAACGCCCGCATTTCATACAACGAAATCGACCTTGTTCTGTATTTTTGGGACTCCAACTCAGCGGATGACGACAAGGAAGTGGTTGCCATTTCACGTGCCTGCGACCAGCACAGCATTCCCTTTGCCTCGAATGTTGCAACCGCTGAAGTGCTGATTCAGGGGCTTAAGCGGGGCGACCTTGACTGGCGGGACATTGTCAATCCTAAAAACTAATGTATAGAGACAGAAAATAACGCGCTCGCTCAAATTGAGAGGGAGCGTTATTTTTCCATTATGGCTTTTATTTTTTTGCGTGGCGGCTTTTTGGTACTTATTGTACCCGCCCGTTTTGACTAACTCTCTGGAAAGGATTCGGATTTATGGATAGAATCAAGCCCCGTACTCTGTCGGGCTTTATGGAACTGCTCCCTGAAAAGCAAGCGCAAATGGAGCGGATAATGGAGGTTTTGCGAACAACTTACTCCCTCTATGGCTTTGCGGCTCTGGACACTCCGGTCATCGAGGCTGCGGAGGTGCTCCTGGCAAAGGGCGGCGGCGAAACTGAAAAGCAGATTTACCGCTTCACCAAGGGAGACTCCGACCTTGCGCTGCGTTTCGACTTAACAGTCCCTCTGGCAAAATTTGTTGCCATGAACTACGGTGAGCTCAGCTTCCCCTTCCGACGCTATCAAATCGGCAAGGTATATCGGGGTGAGCGGGCACAAAGAGGACGTTTTCGCGAGTTTTATCAGGCGGATATAGACATCATCGGCGACGAGAAGCTGGACATTATGAACGAGGCTGAGATCCCGGCTATAATCTATCGCACTTTCACCAGCCTGGGCCTGTCCAGGTTCAAAATCAGGGTCAATAACCGCAAGGTCTTGAACGGATTTTTTGCCATTCTGGGACTATCGGAAAAGTCCGGCAATGTAATGCGCACCATCGACAAAATCGACAAGATCGGCTCGGATAAGTGTATCTCACTGTTAGGTGAGGAGGGTCTGACACAATCTCAGGCAAAAGAGATAATGGACTTTATCTCCGTTTCCGGTACGAGTGGGGACAAGCTCTCTTTTCTGGAAAAGTATCTTGGGCAAAACGATGTGTTTGACACGGGGCTTTCCGAGCTGAAGGCAGTAACGGCATATCTTCCCCAATTCGGTGTGCCCGAGAGCAACTTTGAGATTGACCTTACGATCGCCCGTGGGCTGGACTATTACACGGGTACGGTTTATGAAACCACCCTCTTGGAACATCCGGAGATCGGCTCAGTCTGCTCAGGCGGGCGTTACGATAATCTTGCCGGATACTACACAGATAAAAAGCTTCCCGGCGTTGGGATTTCTATCGGACTTACAAGGCTTTTCTATGTTTTGGAAGAGCAGGGAATGCTCTCGGGGAAACTGCTTTGCTCGCCATGTGACGCTTTGGTTATCCCCATGACGCAGGACCTGTCGGCGGCTGTTTCCGCGGCCACGCTTCTGCGGGAGGGCTCAGTTCGCACCCAGCTTTACAGCGAGGACAAGAAGTTCAAAGCCAAGATGAACTATGCGGACAAGATAAAAACTCCCTTTGTTGTTCTCATAGGTGAGGACGAAATTTCCGCGGGCGTTCTTTCCGTCAAAAATATGGAGACCGGCGAGCAGGTGTCCCTTAAGCCTGAGGATGCGGTGCAGCACATTTCAAAGGCGATCGCCCGGAGAAAAGATGAAAAGCCAATTATTGAAACTCATTAACTAAAAAGGAAGAAAACGATATGTTCCAGTCACGCAGCCATACATGTAACGAGCTTCGCATGAGCAACGCGGGGGAAAAAGTAAAAATAGTAGGTTGGATGGAAAACATCCGCGACGTCAGCGGAAGCCTGTCCTTCGTTGTAGTGCGGGATTTTTACGGCACAACTCAGGTTGTGGCCGAAACCGGGGAAATGATCAGTATATTCCGGGATATCAACAAAGAGTCAACGATCTCCGTTGAGGGCACGGTTCGTGAGCGTTCTTCCAAGAACCCGCAGCTTCCCACGGGGGAGATTGAGGTAGTGCCGGAGAAAGTCGAAATTCTCGGCCGCTGCCGTCACAACGAGCTGCCTTTCCAAATCAACCACAGTCGGGACGCGGACGAGGCGACCCGCCTTAAATACCGCTACCTCGACCTGCGCAATCCCGAGGTGAAGGACAATATCGTGCTGCGCTGCAACGTGGTTGCGGCACTTCGCCGCGCAATGACAGACCAGGGTTTTATGGAGATTACAACACCCATTCTCACAGCCTCCTCTCCCGAGGGCGCCCGTGACTACCTTGTTCCCGCCAGAAACCACCCGGGGAAGTTCTATGCTCTGCCCCAAGCGCCGCAGCAGTTCAAGCAAATCTTAATGACGGCGGGCTTTGACCGCTATTTCCAGATCGCCCCCTGCTTCCGTGACGAGGACGCCAGAGCGGACAGAAGTCCGGGGGAATTCTACCAGCTTGATATGGAGATGGCCTTTGCCGGACAGGATGATGTTTTTGCGGTGTTGGAGGAAGTTTTGCCTCCGATTTTTGCCCGGTACGGTAAGTATAACGTCGCCTCCGGCGCACCTTTTAAGCGCATTTCCTTTAAGGACGCCATGGAGCACTATGGCTCGGACAAGCCGGACCTGCGTATTGACCTTAGCCTTTCAGACTTCACCGAGATCGGCGCTGCCTGCGGCTTTGAGCCCTTTGCGGGAAAAGCCGTTAAGGCGGTGGTAGTGCCCAATTTCTCCGAGACCCGTAAATTTATTGATAAGCTCTGTTCCGACGTTGAGGTGCAAACCGGCGAAAAGGCGTTCTGGTTCCGATTGGACGAAAACGGAGAGCTGGTTGGCGGGATTTCAAAGTTCCTTCAGGAGAGCAAGCAGCAGGTTGTCGAAGTTCTGGGACTCAAGCCCGGAAGCTTTGTGGGACTTGCCGCCGGAGCGAAACTGACTGCGCTGAAAACAGCGGGTGTTATCCGCAAGATGCTGGGTAACAGCGTGCCCGGACTTATGGACAAGCAGCGCTATGAATTCTGCTGGATAGTTGATTTCCCCATGTACGAAATAGGTGACGAGTCCGGCGAGCTGGAGTTTTGCCACAACCCCTTCTCCATGCCCAACGGCGGGCTTGAAGTTTTAAAAAAGGCTGAAACCGGTGAGGTCGATCCTCTTACAATAACCGCCTTCCAGTACGACCTTGTGTGCAACGGCGTGGAGCTGTCCTCCGGCGCGGTGCGAAACCATGACCCCGAGCTAA
>CAZHCB010000007.1:10142-29858 GCA_964530935.1 uncultured Oscillospiraceae bacterium | reverse complement strand
CATGTGCGGGTACAGCGCGTAGTTCTGGAATACCATTGCAATGTCACGGTCCTTGGGAGCAACGTCGTTGACGAGTCTGTCGCCAATGAAGAGCTCACCCTCGGTGATTTCCTCAAGTCCCGCGATCATGCGCAGTGTGGTTGATTTTCCGCAGCCGGAAGGTCCGACCAGGACGACGAACTCCTTGTCCGCAATTTCAAGGTTGAAATCGGACACGGCCACCACTTCGTTGTCATAGATCTTTTGCACGCCTTTTAGTGTAACTGTTGACATACTTCTCTGGCTTTAGTGTGAATGCATTCGCAAATCACACCTCATCCGTAACCGCACAAAGTGTTACGGACACAAACGACAGGTCTCCACTCTGCCGCTCCGCAAGCCAAGCGGGGGTTTTCCTCCTTTTTTTTACCCGACAGTCAATCAGTAGTGGAGTTGCACCGCCAAGTAATTTATTTGGATATACTCCGCTTATTATGCCTGATTCCGGACCGATTTTCAAGGGTACCTCAACCGATTTTACAGAACACACATATTTATAATGTCTAAATTGTGAGATGAGTAAGTATGGTGAGGTACAAAAACTTGCATTGACAAAAAAACTGATGTATATTGTATTAGAAAAAGACGGGTTGGCACCCGGGATCGGAGAGATTAATGGATAATAAAAAACCGGAGTTAACTCCAAGGCAGAACAGGCTTATTGCAATTAAGTTTTTTCTGTTTTCGATTTCGGCAGGGGTTATTGAGCTTGTTTCATATACGCTCCTCCATGAGTTTACAAATCTTGACAAGGTTACGCACTTGGACAAACTTTTTGGTAACGAGTACGGGCTTACATACTTTATTGCACTTGTGCTTTCCGTGCTGTGGAATTTCACACTTAACAGAAAGCTGACCTTTAAGTCTGCCGCAAACGTGCCCATCGCTATGCTGAAGGTTTTTGCATTCTATGTGGTTTTTGCACCGGCGTCCATTTGGTGGACGGTTAAGCTGACGGCTCTGGGGTGGAACGAATACCTGGTTCTGGGCCTTACCATGGTCTCCAATCTCGTCCTGGAGTTCCTGTATTGTAAGTTTGTTGTTTACAGATCGAGTATCTACTCAAACAAGCAGGGACAGAAAGAACTGGAACAAAACAAATAATTGTGCATACAAAGAGGCTGCTCCGAGGAGCAGCCTCTTTGTATTGTAGTTTTTGCTAAACTATCGCCACGCTCACAATCTGGAAACCGTAGCCTGAAAGAAGTCGAAGTGACTTACTGCCACAATGCTGGCAGACATATTCCGGCCCAAGTTTGTGGTATGTGGTGATTTTTTCGCAGTCCAGACAGCGATAAACTGCGGGGTCCAGATCAATTTCGATAACTGCGTCTTTGGCAATAGTGTCCTTGGCGATAACCTCAAAAAATGATTGCACATACTGAGGCATTATACCGGACATAAGACCGACTTTCAGCGTTATCTTTTTAACCTTTTTTCCGCCGTTCTGCCCGGCAACACGAAGCGCTGTTTCCAGCACGTCGTTCATTATGCCAAGCTCGTGCATAGCTTATGCGTTTGCCTGCTGCTGAGCCAGAAGCTTCTTAATATCTAAGGGGGAGTCGGGGTTGACGAGCTCAAGGGTGATGGCATCGCTCTTGCAGAACTGCAGGCAGCCTTCGCAGCCCTTGCACTTGTCTTCATCAACCACGGGATAGCCGTCTTCGCCCATCTCGATTGCGATGAAGTTGCACTTCTTTGCGCACAGACCGCACTTAATGCACTTGTCTTTGTCGATGCGTGCCAGATAGCCGGAGGTCTCCATCATGGGAGCGCCAAGCTGGTTCTGGGCCTGCAGAGCTACGCAGCAGCAGGGGCAGCAGTTGCAGATGCTGTATATTCTGCCGGCTGCAACGTCTTTAAAGAACACAGCGTGGACGTTTCCGCGCTCATGGGTCTCACGCAAAATCGTGAGAGCCTCCTCCTGAGTGATAAGGCGGCCGTTCATGTACCTGTCGCGTGCCAGGCACCATGAAACCCAAGGCTCGCCGATAACGATGCAGACGTCACGGGGCTGGCAGCCATTTTCGCCGCGGACAGTACGGCATACGCAGTCGATAACAGCGATGCGGTCCGGGTTATTGATGATGGCGCTGACAGCGTGGGTATAGGGCATGATGGTCTTGGGCAGCTCGCCGAGGTTGAGGTCTTCTGTGAGGGTAACGACCTGCTCAGCTTCTTCAAGACGGGCAACTTTTGCGTGGTAGGTGTTTGTGGTGATATCGACGGAGCCGTGAGCGCAGCGGTTAACAACGCACTTAACCATTTCGTCAACAACGTCAAATTCGATGCCCCTGGGCTTAACAAGCTCTTCGGGTTCGGGAAGAAGGGCGTTCATGCCGGACTTCATGTAGTAAATGTATAGGGGTATGTAGCCGAAGTACAGCTGGGAGTGAAGCATAGCGGCAAGGCCCTCTTCTGTGCGGGGGAATTCTCTTGTCAACGCTTTTTGAGTCTTGGCAAGAAGTTCAGGGTCGTTAGAATACATTGTGGTAACTCCTTTTTTGTTTTTCATCTAAATTTGTAAGCTTAGGTATGTTTATACCGTTTTTGCCACGAAATCGCATTATTCGACAGTGGCATCGTCAACTTATCGCAGAAATATTATACTTCACACATATAAGAAAAGCAAGATGATAACTAATACCAATATGTACAAAATGTGTGCTGAAAATAGGTTAAAGGGCATGAATGGGTTTTACTCAAAAAAGTAACGGAAACGTACCAGACGACCTGATGACTACATGTGGTGGGTAATTGAAAATCAGAACACAAGAGACTAAAAAACATGCCTTGGCTTTAAAAAGTGACATGTTTGCCTAACTTTTGCCCCAAATAAGATAGTGCTGGAGATGTTATGTAAATCGTCGGAAAAATTATGAGAAAAACGGGTCCAAATAGTATGTAAATGTAGCAAAAAGATTTGAAATTTATTATAGGTTTTTAACAAAAGAGACAGTAGCATCTTGCAATAGAATAGCACTTGCTTGTATAATACTTTTTAGAGGCTCGCAGCCTGTCCGGTCGCGAGCACAAATACATATTCTTTTTGATCAGAAAGGACAGTAATCATGGAATTTACCAAGGTTAAGTATGCAGTTGACGAGAGAGTAGCAATCATTTCCATGGACAGCGCAAAGAACATGAACGCATTTGACGAGGTCATGCTTGATGATCTGGTAGCAGCTATGGCAATGGCTGATGCTGACACAAACGTCAAGGCAATCCTCATCAACAGCACCACCGACAAGGCTTTCTCAGCCGGCGGCGACGTTGCTGCTATGTATGATGGCATCAAGAATCACGCCAAGGACGAGTTCATCGAAGAGTTCGGTAAGTCCATCGCTAAGATGGCAAACGTAACCAAGGCAATCCTCAAGAGCCCGAAGCCCGTTGTCGGTGCCGTTCAGGGCGCTTGCGCAGGCGCAGGCGTTGGTGTTGCCCTCGCTTGTGACTACACAATGGCAACTCAGGCTTCCGTCTTTATGACAGCATTCTCCAAGCTCGGGCTTATTCCCGACGCTGGTGGAATCTATCTGCTCACCCGTGCAGTTGGCCTTAAGAAGGCTTCTGAGCTGGCTATGGATGGCGGCCAGATGGTCTTTGCGGACGACGCAAAGGTTCTCGGCATGGTCAACGAAGTCATCGAAGATGACGATGCATTTGCAGAAGCAACCTTGAAGAAGGCAAAGAAGTTCACCTATGGCCCCTCCGCTTCCTACAAGTACATTAAGGAACTGGTATGGGAGTCCGAGTTCAAGGGCTTCGATGAATTTGTTAAACTTGAAGTTGCATCCCAGATGGCTTGCGGCGCAACCGACGACTTCGCAGAAGGCGTTGCCGGCTTCGTAGAGAAGAGAAGAGCAAGCTTCCAATAAGAAATACCGCGTTCCGAATTAACTTCGGAAATGCACAGATGGAGAAACGCCCTTACCGGTTTTGGTTTGGGCGTCTCCGCCTGTCTTCCTTGCGCTTGAGGTGTTTGGACCATTAAATCATCTCAAGTTTAAGCTGTAAATCCACGCCGGGTAGATCCCCGCGTTGAGTAAAAGAAAGCAAAAGGAGAGAAGTATTCTCATGAGTAATTTTATTAACAAAGCCGTTGTTATGGGCGCAGGCGTTATGGGTGCATCAATTGCCGGTTTGCTCGCAAGCGTTGGCGTTGAAGCTGTCCTGCTGGACATCGTCCCCCCCCAGGGACTCACCGATGACGAAAAGGCAAAGGGCTACACTGAAGAGAGCCCCGAATTCCGCAATCGTTTTGCACAGGCCGGTTATGACCGCTGCAAAAACCCCCGCAACAACATGATGTATTCCAAGGGCGCTCTCAAGAACATCCGTATTGGTAACACTACCGATAACATGGACGAGATTGACGACGCTGACTGGATCATCGAAGCTGTTTCCGAGCGCATCGACATCAAGCAGAGCGTTCTTAAGCAGATCGCTCCTCACTGCAAGGCCTCAGCTATCGTCTCCTCCAACACCTCCGGTGTTAACGTACATAACATCGTTGATGGTCTTGACGACGGTCTGAAGGCTCGCTTCATGGGCACCCACTTCTTCAATCCCCCCCGCTGGATGGCTCTCTTTGAGATGATCCCCACCAAGTGGACAAACATGGATCTTTACAAGTCCATGCAGGCATTTGCTGAGAATTCTCTTGGTAAGGTTGTTGTTCACGCTAAGGACACACCCAACTTCGTCGGCAACCGTATCGGTGTTTACGCCGGTGTCGCCGCGCTGAAGCTCGGTGAGAAGTATGGATACGACATCCCCACTCTCGACCTGCTCACAGGCCCCATCATGGCTCACCCCAAGTCTGCAACCTGCAAGACTGCCGACATGGTTGGTCTGGACGTTTTCCTCGCTGTTGCCGGTAACGTTCTTGCTGTTACTACCAACGACCGCGAGAAGGTCGACTATGATCCTCCCCAGTACCTGAAGGACATGGTTGCTGACGGACATCTGGGCGACAAGGTAAAGCACGGCTTCTACAAGAAGGAAGTTGTTGACGGCAAGAGAGTAGTTCTTTGCTACGATCCCGCAACCAAGTCCTACATTGACAAAAAGGCCGATGAGGTCCCCGCAATTGCTGAAGCTAAGGGCTCTAGCAACAAGTATGAGTTCATGACCTTCGGCGATTCCAAAGAACAGAAGTTCACATATGAGTTCAACAGAACCCTGCTTCTGTACACCGCCAGCCTCGTTCCCGAGATCGCTGATGATTTCCGTGAGATCGACAAGGCACTTACAGCCGGCTTTAACTGGAACCTCGGCGTATTCCAGATGTGGGATAAGCTGGGCGTTCGCCGTACCTGCGACGCTTGGGCTGCTGACGGCGAAACCATTCCTCAGTGGGTTCTTGACATGCTCGCGTCCGGCCAGGAGAAGTTCTATGCTACCGGCCCCGAAGTCAGCCCCTTCCTCACTGTCGGCAAGTGTGACGTCGTTAAAGAAAACGACGACTGCTCCATCCGCGACATGGGCGATGGCGTTCTGCTGGTAGAGTTCCACTCCACTGCAAACGCAATCGGCGAACCCATCGGCAACATGATTATGGAAGCTACCGACATGCTCAAGGGCAACGACTGGCTCGGTCTTGTTGTTGGTAACGAAGGCAAGAACTTCTGCGCCGGCGCTGACCTGTTCACCATCATGAGCCTCGCTCAGGATAAGGAATGGGATAAGCTGGACACACTTATCCGCGGTCTGCAGGACGGCACAAAGGCTCTTAAGTTTGCCGCACGTCCCACAGTTGCCGCTCCCTTTGCACAGACACTCGGCGGCGGCTGCGAAGTTGCGATGCACTGCACCGCAGCAGTTCCCCACACCGACACGTTCATGGGCCTGGTTGAAGTTGGCGTAGGTCTTGTTCCTGCAGGCGGCGGCTGCGCTGAACTGCTGGTTCGTATGATGGATCGCTGCTACAACGCACAGAAGAAGTCCCGTTACGATGCTATCAAGGCAGTTTGGACAAACATCATGACCGGTAAGGTCAATGTTGGCGCCGATGCCGCTATCGAAGCAGGCTACTTCCACAAGGGCACCTATGTTGAGCGCCTGAAGGCAAAGCAGCTCCAGTCCGCAAAGGAAACCGTTATCTGGATGGCTAACCACGGCTATCGTCCCGGTGCTGAAGGCACAGTTAAGGTCATGGGCGAGTACGGCTACGGCGCAATCGCATATGACATGCTGATGATGAAGAACGGCGGATTCGGTTCTGACTATGACATCCACATCGGTAAGAAGATAGCTCACATCATCACCGGCGGCGACCTGCCCTATGGTGCAGATGTTCCCGTTCAGCAGATCCGCGATCTGGAACGTGAAGCATTCCTGTCCCTGGCCGGCGAAGAAAAAACTCAGGATCGTATCGTTGGCATGGTTTCCAACGGTAAGCCTGTCCGCAACTAAGGGGAGGAAGAATAAATGAGAGAAGCAGTAGTAGTAGCATACGGACGTAGTGCCATCGGTAAATCACCCAAGGGCACACTGAAAGATACCAGACCTGAAGAGTTCGCAGCAGAAGTCGTTAAGGGCGTTCTGGCAAAGGTTCCCACCTTTGATCCCGTTCTCATCGATGACTTTATTCTCGGCTGCGCATTCCAGGAAGCAGAAACCGGAACAAACGTAGCCCGCAACATCGGACTGCTGGCCGGCATTCCCGCATCCGTTCCCGCACAGACCGTTAACCGTTTTTGCTCTTCGGGACTCCAGTCCATCGCTATGGGTGCAAACGCAATCATGGCCGGACAGGCAGACATTATCCTTGCAGGCGGCGTAGAGACCATGTCCATGATCCCCATGGGCGGCAACCTCAACACCCCCGACGTTCTTCTCGGAACCGAGGTTATGCCTGAGGCAATGACCGCAATGGGCAACACCGCTGAGAACGTTGCTGCAAAGTATAACGTAAGCCGCGAAGATCAGGATAAGTTTGCTCTTAACAGCCACCTGAAAGCAATTGCAGCTCAGGACGCCGGCAAGTTTGACGAAGAGATCATCCCTGTCACCGCAGTTAAGTTCAAGATGGATCATGCAACAGGCCACATCGTAAAGTATACCGAGAAGTTCGATAAGGACGAGGGTATGCGCCGCGGTCTGGACATGGCAGGTCTTGCAAAGCTGAAGCCCGTTTTCATGAAGGGCGGCACCGTTACCGCAGGTAACGCTTCCCAGATGAACGACGCAGCTTCCGTAGTTCTGATTATGGCTAAGGAAAAGGCTGAAGAACTGGGTCTTAAGCCCATCGCAAAGTTTGTTGGCTTCGCGGTTGCCGGACTTGATCCTGCATACATGGGCATGGGTCCTGCTGTTGCCATTCCTATGGCACTTAAGAAGTTCAACCTCAAGAAGGAAGACATCGACGTTTGGGAAATCAACGAAGCATTCGCCTCCCAGGCTGTTGCTTGCGTTCGCGAGCTTGGTCTTGAAGATGCTAACGTTAACCCCAACGGCGGCGGCGTTGCTCTGGGTCACCCCTTGGGCTGCACCGGCGCAATGCTCACCTGCAAGCTGCTGGGCGAGCTTAAGCGCACCGGCGGCAAGTATGGTGTTGTCAGCATGTGCATCGGCGGCGGTATGGGCGCGGCCGGCATCTATGAAATGTGCTAATCCGGCAGATTTCATCGCATAATCTAACAAAAGGGGCAGCCAATTGGCTGCCCTTTTTTTATGTATTGCGAAAATAAGGGGAGGCAGCCTTAGTTAAAAGGCTGCCTCATGCTTTGTATATAAACTCCACGGTGAGTGCAGTGTCGACCCGCCGCTCATACCCTTATCCTTTCGGAACGGTGGGGAGGCTATCCTCCGGGTAAGCGCTTTCACCCGATGACTCTGATGGCGATGAGGGAGTATTGCTGGTGGAGAGCGGACTTTCCTCATCAAAGGTCAGCTGAAGTTCCAGATACTCGGAACCGCGATAAACCGTAATTGTGACGGCTTCTCCGGCCTTAAAGCTTCGCTTGGCGTTTACCAGCTCATCATAGGTTTTAATTGCGATGTCGTTAATGGCGGTTATGATGTCTCCGGCTTTAATACCTGCTGTTTCGCTGCAACTACCCGTATTCACGGTGAGGACATATACGCCCTCAACCATGTTGTAGTACTTCGCGGATGTGCTGTCAACGGTATTGCCGGTGATGCCGAAGCTGGGTTTCCCGGAGATATAACCATTTTTAACAAGCTGGTCGATCATGTCCAGAACATCGTCAATCGGGATTGCAAAGCCCAGGCCTTCAACGCCGGTGTCGGAATATTTTGCGGTTACTATTCCCACGACCTCACCCCTGTCGTTATACACAGGGCCGCCGGAGTTGCCTTCGTTGACAGCAGCGTCAATCTGGAACATGTTGTTGGTGGAGGTGAGTTGGGTGGTAGAATCAGTGGTTGTAATTTTGCGATTAAGTGCGCTTACACTTCCGCTGGTGAGAGAAAAGCTCAGCTCACCCAAGGGATTTCCGATTGCATAAACCGTTTCCCCGACCAGAAGAGAATCACTGCTGCCAAGATTTGCCGCGGACAGACCGCTTGCTTCAATCTTTAGAACGGCAATGTCATTGCTCTTCTCAAAACCAATTATTTCTGCCGGGTAAGTTTCGCCGTTATAGAGCATAACTGAAACATCGTATCCGCCCTCATAGGCTGCCTGGATTACATGGTAGTTTGTAACGATGTATCCATTTTCGGTTACAATAAAGCCGGAGCCGGAAACAGCAGAAGAGGTTTCCATACCGAAATAGTTGCGATAGGTAATTTCTGTGGTTATGCCCACAGCCTGCTTACAGCCCATTGCGTAAATCTGCGCTCCGGTCATAACTTCTCCGCTTGCCACTGTGTTTGGAGTTTTCGTTGTGGAGGAGTCATTATTATTGACATTCAGAGAGCCTGAGCTATCACCTTGGGAAATGGCGCCATCCGGCAGTTGGGAGGCAACAATTGCGCCACCGCCCACGCCGCCCAGAAGGGCGCACACCAAGCAGGCTGCTATGAGAGCGGTTTTGCCCACAGGCTTTGTCACCTTTTTCTTCTTTTCTGGTTTTACAGGCGCTGTGTAGTAGCTGCTGCCGGTGGAGTTTGACTGCTCGCTCCGCGTCTGAAAGTTTGCATCAACATATGAGCGGTGGGGTATCTCCTCCCGCTTAAAACTAAATTCACCGTCATTTACAGAAGAATTGGCATGGGTTTGCTCAGAGGCTTCCGTGTTCCCGGTGTTAAGTTGGCTTTCTTCATGTTCGTTCAACAACATGACCTCCTTGTCGTAAAGACTGCTTTGTGGGTTCTTATATGGCAATAATAATTTGCAGATGTTACGCTATGATGAACAAAAGCAAAAAAATTTTTTAACATTACCTTAAATATAGTTTAAAACCCTTACAAAATCAATTTCTGTTTACAAATGAGCCGGATGAAAGTATAATACAGAACGTAATCATTTCGTATTTGAAAGAGAAGGCTATGGATACAGAATTTGGTGCAAATTTATCATATCTTCGGCGTGAGGCGGGACTAAACCAACGTCAGCTGGCAGCGCAACTGAAAATTAGTCAGGCGCTCTTGTCGCACTATGAAAATGGCAGTCGGGAACCGGGCTTGGCTTTTGTTTGTCGTGTGTGTGACTATTTTGATGTCACAGCCGACTTCGTATTGGGACGTGGGGACGTGTCGGCTGCATCAGAGCACATCTCAGCCGAGATCGTGGAAATGCAGACGGCGGCATTCCGGATGAAAAACCCTGATGTTACTAAAGCCGCACACCGCTATTTGAATGCTGCGGCTGTGAGGATGACCGCCCGTATTATCGGTAAGGATATAGATCTGCGGGTGACACAGCAAGCAATTGAAATGTCCAAGGCGGAGTTGGAGCTTATTCAGGCGCTTTCGGATATTTAGGTACCGGTTTGACTTTCGTTGTCTAATTAGCATTCCCCAAAATTGCATATTTCAGAACACAAAATTTCTTCGGAGTTAAAATATATGATTGAACAGAACAAGATAAGAAATTTCTCGATAATTGCCCACATTGACCACGGCAAAAGCACGCTTGCAGACAGGCTTCTGGAAAAGTGCGGCGCTGTGGATTTAAGAGATATGTCTGCCCAGGTGCTGGATAATATGGATCTGGAACGTGAGCGGGGAATAACCATAAAAGCCCGTGCTGTCGGAATGTCTTATACGGCACAAGATGGTGAGACCTACACCCTCAACCTCATTGATACCCCGGGACATGTTGACTTCAACTATGAGGTTTCCCGCAGCCTTGCCGCCTGCGAGGGCGCTTTGCTTGTTGTTGACGCTACTCAGGGCATAGAGGCGCAGACCATGGCCAACACCTACCTTGCCATGGAACACAACCTTGAGGTCTTGCCGGTAATCAACAAGATCGATCTTGTTTCCGCCGACCCTCTGCGTACCAAAACGGAGATTGAGGACATAATTGGGATACCGGCATTGGATTCACCTGAAATAAGCGCGAAAAACGGCATTAATATTGAAGCTGTACTGGAAGATGTGGTAAAGAATGTTCCGCCCCCCAAGGGTGATGCTCAGGCGCCTCTGAGAGCCATAATTTTCGATAGTCAATATGACAGCTATCGCGGTGTTGTAGTATATTTGCGTGTGTTTGACGGCTGTATTGCCAAGGACATGGACGTTTTGCTCATGGCTTCGGGCGCTAAGTATAAGGTTGTTGAGGTTGGGCATTTGCGTCCCTTTGGACTTGAGCCATGCAACAACCTTTCCGCAGGCGATGTTGGTTACTTCACCGCCAGCATTAAGAACGTAGCGGATACACAGGTTGGAGACACCGTTACAGAACGCGCACGCCCGGCAGCTGAACCTATTTCGGGATACAGACCGGCGCAGCCCATGGTCTTTTCCGGAATTTATCCTGCTGACGGCGGCGACTATCCCGATTTGAGGGACGCGCTGGAAAAACTTAAGCTAAACGATGCGGCTCTTAGCTATGAGCCGGAGTCCTCAGCCGCCTTGGGATTTGGGTTTCGTTGCGGCTTCTTGGGGCTGCTGCATATGGAGATTATTCAGGAGCGCTTGGAGCGGGAGTATGATCTTGATTTAATAACAACCGCACCCAGCGTTATCTACCACGTCACCAAGACAGACGGGCAGATGATTATTATTGATAACCCGCTGAACTACCCTGATCCGGTACACATCGAGACGGCAGAAGAACCATTTGTGAATGCCAATATAATGACACCGACGGAATACATCGGGAACATCATGGATCTGTGCCAGGACAGGCGCGGAGAATACAAGGACATGCAGTACATTGACTCTAACCGGGTTGAGCTGCATTATGATATGCCCCTGAATGAAATTATATACGACTTTTTTGACGCGTTGAAGGCCAGAACAAAGGGCTATGCCTCCCTTGACTACGAGCTCTCAGGCTACAGACCCAGCAACTTGGTTAAGCTGGATGTTTTGCTCAACGGCGAGATCGTGGATGCTTTGAGTTTCATTGTCCATAAGGATAAGGCCTATGCCCGTGGACGGAAAATTGCTGAAAAGCTAAAAGACAACATTCCCCGGCAGCTCTTCGAAGTGCCGGTTCAAGCTGCGATCGGCGGCAAAGTAATAGCCCGGGAAACCATCAGGGCCGTTAGAAAAGACGTTCTTGCCAAGTGCTATGGCGGCGATATTACACGAAAAAAGAAGCTGCTCGAAAAGCAAAAAGAAGGAAAGAAGCGTATGCGCAGTCTGGGAACGGTCAGCGTTCCACAAGAAGCGTTTATGGCTGTACTCAAGTTGGATGAATAGGGAAAACCACGAAAATTTTATGAGGCAAGCGCTTGGGCTCGCTATACAGTCAGCGGAGACGGGAGATATTCCCGTGGGCTGCGTGATCGTAAACGCAGAAGGCGAGGTGATCGGACGGGGGCGAAACACCCGGGAGCAGACCCGCTCTGCCCTTGGGCATGCGGAGCTTGCCGCCATTGATGAGGCCTGTCGGACTGTAGGTGATTGGAGGCTTTCAGGCTGCACGATCTATGTCACGCTTGAGCCCTGCCCCATGTGTACCGGAGCAATTATCAATGCTCGAATACCCGTAGTTGTGTTTGGCGCAAGGGAAGAAAACCTCGGCTCATGCGGGAGCGTGATTGACCTTTTTTCCGAAAACTTCGGGCATCATCCGGCAGTTTATTCAGGCGTTCTGGAAGAAGAGTGCAGGTCGTTAATGCGGGAGTTTTTTGAAAAGCTCAGATAAGATGAAATAAAAAGTGACGCTTCCGGTGGAAGCGTCACTTTTTATAACTGTCTGATTAGTTAAAAAACTTGTTGTGAATTACCTGAACCGCCTTGTCGGCGTCTGCCTCCGCAATGAGGACAGAAACCTTGATTTCACTTGTGGAAATCATCTGGATGTTGATTTTCGCATCGCTTAGAGCCTCAAACATGGTTGCGGCGATACCGGAGGACGAGAGCATTCCAGCTCCGACTATACTTACCTTTGCCACGTGCTTCTCGGCGTAGATCTCACGGAAACCTATGTTCTCCTGCTTGGCATTGAGGATTTCAAAAGATTTTTCCAGTTCGTTCTCGGCAACAGTGAAGCTGATATCGTTTGTACCGTTGCGGTCAATTGACTGGAGGATAATATCTACATTTATCTTTGCATTTGCAAGGCTACGGAAAACCTTGAATGCAATTCCGGGTTCGTCGGGAACACCCACAACGGCGATTCTTGCCACATTTGTATCTTTTGCGATTCCGCTAATCTTCATCTGTTCCACGTTTTTAACGACCTCCTTAACTTTTGTGCCGGGGACTCTCCTATAGCTGGAGAGAACTTCTAAGTCAACACCGTAGCGTTTTGCCATTTCGACTGAGCGGTTGTGGAGGACCTGCGCACCCAAAGAGGCAAGCTCCATCATTTCGTCGTAAGTAATTTCGTCCAGTTTGCGCGCGCCTTTAACCTTGCGTGGGTCTGCGGTGTAAACACCCTCAACATCGGTAAAAATCTGGCACTTGTCAGCATGAAGTGAAGCGGCGATAGCCACAGCAGTGGTATCGGAGCCGCCACGGCCGAGAGTCGTAATGTCGCCGGTACCGTTAACACCCTGAAAACCGGCTACGATAACGATTCTGCGCTTATCCAGTTCCTGACGCAGACGTTCTGTGGATACGGAACGGATTCTGGCGTTGCCGTATTCAAAGTTTGTGCTTACACCTATCTGCCAACCGGTTAGGGAGACAACCGGGAGCCCCAGCCTCTCCAGGGCCATGCTCATAAGTGAGACTGCAATTTGTTCGCCGGTGGACAAAAGAACGTCCAGTTCCCGCTTTGATGGGTTTGGATTAATTTCAGCCGCCTTTTCCAGCAGGTCGTCTGTGGTGTCGCCCTGGGCTGAGAGAACAACAACTACGTCGTTATCTTCGCAAAAGGTGTCTGCAATGATGCCGGCTACTCTATTTATTTTTTCGGCATCGGCAACCGAGCTGCCGCCGAATTTTTGAACAATTAGCATTTATATCTCCTCCGTTTTAGGGGTAGGATCGAGTTTTCGCGTTCGCTATATTATATGGAATCGCAGCAATACTGTCAATCTAAAATGCGGAACATGGAGCGAACGACCATCCCGGCAGTCAGCTTTTGCATGGTGCTCTCATCATAGGTTTCGGTGGCAAAGGCATACTCGCTGGGATTAGCGCCGGGATAGCTGACGAAGTTAACCTTTCCAAATGCCCAACCAATCTGCTGGAGGGAAGTTTCCGCCCTGACATACCAGCGAGAGGGAACATAGGCGCTGTCGGTAAAGTATCCCGAGGGCGCGTCGTCCCAGTCAAGGTATTTACGGGCTTTCGTGTGTTTAACTGCGTCAATGACGTCTGCCACAACCGCGCTGGCTGTGGGGCGCTTTCCCGCACCTGCCCCGTAGAACATGGCGTCGCCCAAAGCGTTGCCGTGAACAACGATGCCGTTCATAACGCCGTCAACATTGGACAGGAGACTGGACGTGCTTATAAAGTGGGGCGCAACAAAAGCGGTTACTGTGTCGCTTCCGGTGCGCAGACCTCTGCCCAGAAGTTTGATTTTACAGTTGAGACGCTTGGCATACTCAATGTCCGCGCTCGTCACCCCCGATATGCCTTCGGACTTGATGTCGTCGGGGTTAACGTGCTTTCCGAAGCATAGGTCTGACAAGATGCAGATTTTTCGTGCGGCATCTAAACCTTCAATGTCAGCGGTGGGGTCTGCCTCAGCAAAGCCCTTGGCCTGTGCCTGAATCAGAGCCTCCTCAAAGCTGACGTTATTTTGAATCATCTCGGTAAGGATATAGTTTGTTGTGCCGTTTAAGATGCCATACACTTCGTCGAGTTTATTGGCAGCCAAACACTGGGTTATGGGTCTGATAATGGGGATACCCCCGCCTACGCTTGCTTCGAAAAGGTAGTTTAGATTGCGCTCTTTGGCAATGGCGATCAGTTCATGACCTTTGTATGCAACCAGCTCTTTGTTGGATGTAACAACGCTCTTTCCCGCAAGCAGGGCGCGTTTTGTAAACTCATAGGCAGCGCCCACTCCGCCCATGGTCTCAACAACCACGGTAATTTCAGGATCATTTTCGATTATGGAAAAATCGTGGACTATATAATCGGCACAACGGTCACCGGGGAACTCTCTCTTATCAAGTATATATTTGATGGATATGTCATCGGCGGCGTTTCTTGCGATGCTGTCGGAATTTTCAAAGATGACCTCCGCAACGCCGCTGCCCACAATGCCATATCCGCATATTGCAATTTTTGCCATGTCTTTCTCCTTGTTTCTAAATCTTCTTTTTTGAGTTTTATCCGGCTGAAACTTCAACCTTTTTAACACCTGGGGTGTTTTGGATACTGGCAATCAGTTCTTCCGCGGTTATAGACATATCCGCAGTTTCGGCGGAGATGGTTACAAAAGCTGTCCCGTTCATTGGAATGCTCTGATTGATCGTTAATATATTCGCGCCGGTGTTTGCAAACAGGGAAAGGACAGAAGACAAAACACCCATCTTGTGCCGCAGAGTTATGTGCATGGTAACCATTCGCTCCCGCTTTAGATTGTGAAACGGTGTAATAGATTCCTTATATTTATAAAATGCGCTACGGCTGATTCCAAGTTTTGCGGCAGCTTCCGCAACAGTTGCAGCCTCACCGGTTTCTAAAAGTTCCTTTGCTTTGGCAACTTTTATGAAGATTTCCGGAAGTATATCGGCTTCAACTAAAAAATATTTAGGCAAACCTGAGTTTTCCATATAAATGTCTCCCTGTGAAAGTCAAATGTATTTCTGACGCGTATTACATACTATCACTCCCGAGAACAATTGGCAATCGTTTTCTTCGGGTTTTCCCAACCAGACCGTAGAATTTAAGCCAAGCGGAGGGCTCGGATTTTAGCGAAACATACAAAATGCAGAAATATTAATAAAAAAGAGCAGATGAGTTTTTCTCATCTGCTCTGTAACTCCCAAAACAGGCTAGGGTAGGAGACTGCCAATAAATTCTGCAACAAAGTTAGTGGAGTACCAGTCAATAAGATTGTTGAAGGCGCTGTTGTCAAACAATGCGTTAATGTCCCCACCCATGACATAGGCCACGACCAGAGCTACCAGAGCCAGCACAAATAAAGTGATGACGGAAATAAGGCAGATTCTGCGGAATTTCTTCATACCCAGCTTAAATCCGGAATCTTCTTCAGCCTTGCCGCAGAAAAGATTGTGAATGCCGGAGACGGCAAGTTGCAAGGATAGCCAGGTTATGAGCAGGCCGATCGTGCCCAGGAAGAAGCCGATTCCTATAAATAGGAGGGCGTCTGTAAGCACACTCATGGTGCGCAGGCCGGCTATAACAAAGTTTACCATTGCGGTAATCCCGTAAATGCCTGCTGCCGCAAAGACAGCGGCAAGTGCAATGATTATAATTGAAAGAAGGCTTGCGCCAATAGCGCCACCGGCAGACAGCTTCTTTTTCGGAGCCGGTTCTGAGGGAGGCATCTGTGCAGCCGAGCCCGCTGAGCTTATTGCAGGGATCTCGGCGAATACGACCTCTTCTGTTTCCGGGATGCTTACATCCTCGTCAAACCGGACGTAGGTCTCGTCAGTTTCGGCGGACTCGGAAACAGGGATCTGCTCAGCATCCAACTGAATTTCTGCTTTTTCTTCGAGGATGATTTCCTCAGAGACATGGGCAGCGGTTTCTTGTGCAACGACCTCACCGATAGCTGCAGCGATATCACCGTCGACTTCTTCTGCACACGATTCAGCCTGAGTTTCCTCTTCTGCACACTGGGCCTGTTCGTCGGCATCTTCCCGCAACACCAGCTCCCCCGCCTCTTTCTTGCGCTTGAGGGCAATTGCGATGGACATGGGAGTTCCCATTTCCATGATAAGAGCGGCCTCACCCTCTGGGCCGACTTGGTCGAATTTTTCATTAAAGGCGGCGATTATTTGTTCTCTCTCTCCGCAGGAGACAAAGGTCAAATATTGAGTTAATTCCGCCAAAAATTGCTGTCTACTCATGGAAACCCCTCTTTTTTACACAAATGTATAATTCTACAAGTTAGTATATTATAGTTTATGTAAACCGTCAAGGGGTTGCACATATATTTTTTAGTTATTTATTGCTTATTTTTTGCGCCTATTATTCGCATGTTTTTTCATCATTCACTGTTTTTGAAGGAAAAAAGACAAGAAGAAACAAAAAATTATGTCAAGAGGGTTTCATCGTGGTCAGGCGAGCTTTACAAAGATGGGTTTGTGGTTTATTGCAGGCAGGATTTTCTCGAAAAGCTCACTGCTCTTAAAGCGGAGACTGCTTGTATTCATGCAGGGGTGGCATGCAAAATACTCCTGTTTTATGAGCTGTTCATCCACCAACAGCTGCACCCGGTTTTCTAAGTCGTTCATTAGTCCCAGAACGCTGACACTGCCGGGGAGAATGTCCAGAAACTTTTCCATGTGTTGCTCCCCTGCAAAGTGCAGGCGTGCAACCCCGAGCTGTGATGACACAACTGAGGTTCTAAACTGTTTGTCAGCCGGCATTACAAGCAGGTAAAATACCGTTTCCTGGCGGTTGCACAAAAAGAGGTTCTTGCATATTCGTGTGTCAAGCACTTTGGTGCGCTCCAGACACACTTCCATATTATCCGCCGGAGGATGATCGATTCGCATATATTCTATTTTCAGGTTGTCTAACAGGTCGTATACCCGGGTTTCTCTGGGCTGCCTGTCGGAGCTTATTTCCGGTCTGCCGATGAATACTTCCATTGACTATGCCTCGTATCTTGTTTTTTCCTTAAAAAGGGCTTTATATAAGATACCACACGCTTAAATACACCGCAAGACTATTGATACATAAGCCCCGGCATTTCGGAGTTGATATTTGCGGTATCGGGCATTTTTGTGTTGAGAAACAGGCTGGCGTTAGTTATGGCATTATTGCCGAATTTCTGGCGGATGCCATCTACCGCAACAGCAATATTTTCGCGTTTTTCTATACGAACGAGGTCTGAAAACATATCTGTCTGCCAAGGCGTATTTTGAGGAATAAGGTCAATCGCACGGACAGTGACAGCGCGGATGTTGTTGCGCCAGATGTGTTTTTCCCGAAAAATGGCCAGAGCCTTTTGGGCAATTACCATAGCACTTTGGCTGGCGTTCGCTAGGGGCGCCTCATACTGACGGACAGAAAGGTCCTTGTCTTTTATGAGTATTTGAACACCCGTGGCGGAAAGCCCGTTGAGCATCAGCCTATGCCCCACATCCTGGCACAGGTCAAGCATAACAAGCCATACTTCATCTTCGGTTTCAAGATCGGCACGACCGGTTATCCCGTGACCAACGGATTTTACAGGACAGCTGAAGTCTTTGTGTCTGACCCGGGAGCAGTCTTCGCCGTTGGCATACCGCCAAAGGGACAGACCGTTTACGCCGAAAACCTGCCGAAGAAAATCCGGTGTTGTTTTAGCAAGCTCGCCCACGGTATAAATGCCGTAAGACGCCAGCTTTCTGGTGGTGGCTCTTCCGGCATAGAGCAGGGCTGAAACGGGCAGAGGCCAAACCTTTTGATGAAAATTTTCTCGAGTGATAACGGTTGTGGCATCGGGCTTGCTCATATCGCTGCCAAGCTTTGCAAAGACTTTGTTGAAGGAAGCGCCTACGCTCACCGTTAATCCCAACTCTTTTCTAACCGCATTTCGAATATCTTCGGCAATCTCAAAGCCGCCCACCTCAAGACTTTTGCGGTTGTGAACCTCTAACCAGCACTCATCAATGCCGTAGGGTTCCACCAGGTCTGTAAACTGTTCGTATATCTGGCGTACAAGCTTAGAATACTTGTGGTATTCATCAAATCTGGGAGGAATTATAATCAATTCCGGGCAGAGTTTTTTTGCTTGGAAGTTGGCCATTCCCGTTTTTATTCCACAACGCTTTGCCGGCTCAGACTTGGCGAGAACTATTCCGTGACGTTCCTCCGTGCTGCCGCAGACAGCGACCGCTTTTCCCTCCAACGAAGGGTTGCGCAGTATTTCGACAGAAGCGTAAAAGGCGTTCAAATCGCTGTGAAAAATGCTTTTTGTAGCAGTCAAAAAACTCCCTCCTCTACATATAATCACACTTGACAAATGAAGTTACGGCATGTATAATGAAGAAAACTTCATCTCGGGTATATCCTAGCAGAAAGATGAAGAAATGTCAATGATATAATGCAAGTAGTGAAGAAAAATTCATTGGGAGAAGTATATGAAAACATTTTCTGAAAAACTGAGGGAAACCCGTGCAATGCGAAAACTGAATCAGCAGCAGCTGGCGGATATAGTGGGTGTTTCGAAGCGTTCAATCGCTGCCTATGAAACCACAGATACGAAGCCAAGAGGTGCGGTTATTAAGCGTTTGGCAAAGGCGCTGCTTGTGTCTGTTGATTATTTGCTGATTGATGAAATAGAAGATCCCAACTACGATATTGGCCCGGCAGCATACATAGAGCAGGCGCGCATAAAGTTCGGAAACCGGGCCGCAGCAGAGATGGATGTGCTTCTGCGCCAGAATACGGCCCTTTTTGCCGGCGGAGTTTTGGATCAGGAAGCGAAAGATGCCTTTTTCGAGGCTGTTATGAAAGCGTATTTAGCATGTAAAGAGGAGGCCCGAAAGACCTATGGTCGTCGGGACGACGAGGAGAATAAATGACAATAGAGTATATTTGCAAGAAGGTGGCAGAGCTCACCGGCAAGTATGGGGAGAGCGAGCCGGAACGTCTTGCAAAGGACATGGGTATTATTCTGCGCTTTGAGCCCATGGGAGAGGGGGAAAACGCCTGCAAGGGATTTTTCATCTACCAGTCCCGGCAGCGTGTTATAACTATAAACAGCAGTTTGGATTATGACCGCAGGCGGATAATAATGGCCCACGAACTGGGGCACGCGGTTTTGCACAAGGACCAAGTTCGCGCTTTCCACGACTTTTCCCTGTACGAGAGCAGCTCGATGTTGGAGTATGAGGCAAATTTGTTTGCGGCGGAGCTGCTGTTAGACGATACGGAGGTTGCGCGCCTGCTCAATGAGGATGACTTTTTTTTCTCTGCGGCGAAGCGTCTGGGAGTTCCGGCGGAGCTGCTGGACTTTAAGTTCAGAATTATGAAGCATAAGGGCTACGCCGTTGATTCGCCTATAAA
>CAZHCB010000007.1:0-10042 GCA_964530935.1 uncultured Oscillospiraceae bacterium | reverse complement strand
TTCCAGAGTAATTTCTCCCACGAAGTCGGTTGAGAAAATGCTTCTTATTTCCCCCATGTCTGAGGTTTGCCCCAGAGCCCACATCAGCTTTGTAACCGCGGCCTCGGTTGTCATATCCAGAGCCTGAATTGCACCGGTTGCCAGCACCTTTCTCCCCGCTTCGTAAAGAGAAAAGTCACTGCGCTCGTATAGGCACTGACTGCAAACTACTACGGGGACATTACTCTTAACCAAGCGCTCAATTTGGGCGGCCAGGTCACGACGAAGAAAGTGCAGACCTCCTGCGCCGAAGGTTTCGATGACAACACCCCTGTAATGCATGGACAGCAGACTGTCAAAGATACTGGGGTTTGTTCCGGGTATGAGTTTTAGGAGAAAAACATCATTGCAAAGGTCGACCTTTAGTTCAGGTGCGCCTGAGTGCCGGGGGATACGGCTATTCATCAAATGCACTCCGTCGGCAAAAAACTCGCCCCTATCAGGGGAGTTTACGCTCTCGAAAGCGTCAAAGCCCATGGTGCGAACCTTCACCGCGCGGCAGCCGGAAATCAGTTTATGGTTAAAAGCTATTGAAACCCCGATCACCTCATGGTCTATTGCGGCAAGCGCTGTTGCAAGATTGCTCCGAGCGTCCGACAGGGGAAGCCCTATGGGGATTTGGCTGCCGGTGAGAACAACAGGCTTGTTTAGGCTTTGCAGCATAAAGCTGAGCATAGAGGCGGTGTATGCCATGGTGTCCGTGCCGTGGGTTATCAGGATCCCGTCATAATAGGGCAGAGCATCAAAGACGTTTGTTGCAATAAGCTGCCATTCCTCGGCTTGAATGTTGGAGCTGTCTAAATTCAAAATTGTATGGAAGTCAATTTCATAATACTGACGGAACTCATCCAGTGCGCCCAAAAGCTCAGTCGGCACTTCCTGGGGGATGAGTCCGTCCGCTCCGGACTTGGAGGCGATGGTTCCGCCGGTTGCCAAAATAAGCACTTTCTTCATGATTTTTCCCCTCTCCCGCGACCTTTTCACCCTTAGTTTACTCAGCCTGAAGGCTTTAGTCAATCATATTGACATAAACAGTCGGTTGAGGCAAAAAAGCACTTGCAAAAAAACAATTCCTATGGTATAACTGGGAATGGAGAACGGAGGCTGATAAATATGATGATTTCAACCAAGGGCAGGTATGGCCTGCGTGTAATGATAGATCTTGCGCAGAACGCAGGAGAGGACTTTATATCTCTCAAATCAATATCCGAGCGTCAGGGAATTTCCATGAAGTATCTGGAGATGATAGTTGCGGCTCTGAACAAGGGCGGATTGGTAAAAAGCCAGCGTGGAAAAGATGGCGGGTACAAACTCACAAAGCCCATAGCCGACTACACCATAGGTGAAATTATTCGCACAACCGAGGGCGGGTTAATCGCCGTTTCATGTTCTGAATGTACAGATGAAAACACCTGTGGAAAATCTGAAAAGTGCCTCACATTGCCGATTTGGCAGGGGCTTGAAGATGTAATTAACGATTATTTGGACGG
The DNA here is from genome assembly GCA_964530935.1 of uncultured Oscillospiraceae bacterium. GTDB lineage: Bacteria > Bacillota > Clostridia > Oscillospirales > Oscillospiraceae > UBA2658. Next base: position 8,513 of record CAZHCB010000007.1, on the reverse strand, counting down.
CGTGTCTTTGCAGGATGTACTCGACCGCAGGGTGGAGTTTCTGCAACAGCTGTAATATTTCGGCGCATCTGATTTTTTCTCAGATGCGTTGGGTTTTTTACACAACTCATATTGACAACGTAGGAGATAATTGATATACTCCTAGATAGATAGTAGGAAATGTAACCGGGAGGATAAAACAATGTTCGTATATGCGGATAATGCGGCAACAACGAAAATGAGCAGTGTGGCGCTGGACGCCATGCTTCCTCTGCTTAAAGATACTTACGGCAATCCCTCAAGCCTCCATACGCCGGGACAAACGGCTAAAGAGGAACTGGAAAAGGCCAGAGAGGCAATAGCGGCTTGTCTGAATGCCGACCCCCGGGAGATATACTTTACCTCCGGAGGAAGTGAGTCGGATAATCAGGCGATTATGACAGCCGTTAACATGGGTGCAAGGAAGGGCAAAAAACATATCGTTTCCTCCACTATTGAGCACCACGCCGTTTTGCATGTTCTCCAGCGTCTGGAAAAAGAAGGTTATGAAGTGACCTTGGTTGGAGTAGATAAAAGCGGTATTGTTGATCCCGAAGCGGTTGCGGACGCGATTAGAGAAGATACTGCGCTGGTGACGATTATGTTTGCCAACAACGAAATTGGTACCATCCAGCCAATTGCAGAGATCGGCCGGATTTGCCGGGACAAGGGCGTTGTTTTCCACACAGATGCCGTGCAGGCGGCAGGACACATACCCATCGATGTTAAGGCGATGAATATTGATTTGCTCTCGCTGTCAGCACACAAGTTCCACGGTCCAAAGGGCATTGGTGTAAGCTTCATAAGAAAGGGACTTGCACCGGCGGTTATTATCGAAGGCGGAGCTCAGGAACGAGGCCGTCGGGCGGGTACAGAGAATGTGCCGGCGATCGCAGCCATGGCGGCGGCACTTGAGGATGCCTGCAAGAACATGGAAAAGAATGCGGCCTTTGTGGGCGCTTTGCGGGACAGACTCATTGAAGGCCTATCCCAAGTGCCACACAGCGTGTTAAACGGCGATAAGGAAAAACGGCTGCCGAACAATGTGAATATATGCTTTGAAGGAGTTGAAGGCGAGGCGCTGTTGCTCATGCTGGACGCAAAGGGTATTGCCGCCTCCTCGGGCTCTGCTTGCACCTCGGGCAGCCTTGACCCCAGTCATGTGCTTCTTGCCCTGGGTCACCCTCACGAGGTTGCTCACGGCTCTTTGAGGCTGTCTCTGAGTGAATACAACACTCCGGAGGAAATGGAGCATGTTATTAGGGAAGTTCCCCTTGTTATAGAATATCTGCGCAATATGTCTCCGGTTTGGGAAGATCTTTCAACCGGAAAGCGGACGCATTTAATATAGTGCGCAATAAGAAAGTGAGGTCATATTTATGCTATACAGTGAAAAAGTAATGGACCATTTCCAAAACCCCAGGAATGTGGGGAAAATGGACGATGCAGACGGCGTGGGCGAAGTCGGTAACGCAAAATGCGGCGACATAATGAAGATGTTCATAAAGGTTGAAGACGGCATCATAACCGACTGCAAGTTCAACACCTTCGGCTGCGGAAGCGCCATAGCAACCAGCTCAATTGCCACCGAGATGATTATGGGCAAATCAATCGAGGAGGCGCTTACCCTTTCAAACAAAGCCGTTGTGGAAGCTCTTGACGGGCTGCCCGCAAACAAAATCCATTGCAGCGTTTTGGCGGAAGAAGCCGTTAAAGCCGCTGTGAAGGATTACTACGACAGAAACGGCATTGAATATGACCACGAGCTGTTTAAGGAAACGGACATTGAAGCTTGTGAAGTTCCTGCGTATGAAAGCGACCTTAAACCCGGCGATATCCACATTAAGAAGGCCGAATAAACTTAATATTTTCCATATGTATTTCATGTCTTTCTCTCCTATCCCCGCACGGCGTTTGTTGTTCAACGCTGTGCGGGGCCTTATTTTTTTTAAAAATAATAGGTCACCCATGCTTGACAAAGCGAATACAATGGGTTAACATATGAGCATATGTTCATATGTTTGATTTAGGAGGTTTGTTATGAGCGATATTAAACATAAGGGTGGAAGTGAAAAAACCTGCACAGAGGGCTGCTCCCACGAACAAAACGGGCACATTGCAACGCCCGAGCTGCCGGACGAGGAGATCCTCTACGATCTGGCAGATTTATTTAAGACCTTTGGAGATACCACTCGTATTAAAATTCTATATGCGCTCATGGCTAACGATTTGTGCGTTTGTGATTTAGCGGAGCTTGTTGGCACCAGCCAGTCGGCGGTTTCACATCAGCTTAGAACGCTGAAACAGGCTCACTTGGTAAAGTTTCGCCGCGAGGGGAAAAGCGCAATGTATTCTCTGGCGGACGACCATGTTCACACAATGCTGGCTCAGGGCTTATCTCATATTTGCGAGTAAAAAGGTATAAGAGGGAAAAACTATGAAAAAGACATTTAAGCTTGAAAATCTTGGCTGTGCCAACTGCGCGGCAAAAATGGAAAGTAAAATCAGAAAACTGGACGGCGTGGACAGCGCGAATATCAGCTTTATGACCAGCCGTTTGACTATAGAAGGGGAGGAAGCCGGCTTTGAGAACATAATCAAGGAGGCGGCCTCCATATGCCGGAAGATCGAACCCGACTGCAAATTGGTGATGCCGGTGGGAGTGGCTCAATGAACAGAAGTCACAAAAAAAGATTGGCAAGACTGTGTATCGGTTTTGCCTTTCTGTTACTGGCGGTGTTTTTGCCGACGGAAAGAATTGTGGGTGAAGACTACGGCCGGTATGTTAACCTTGGCCTGTACCTAATTCCCTATTTAGTTATTGGAGGGGATGTGCTGCTGCGGGCTGGGAGGAATATTCTCCGCGGTCGGATTTTTGACGAGAACTTCCTCATGACGGTAGCGACCATAGGAGCGCTGGCTCTGGGTGATTACACTGAAGCTACCGCGGTAATGCTGTTTTATCAGGTGGGTGAGCTGTTTCAGGATGTTGCGGTTAGTCGGTCCCGAGGCTCCATCGCCGAGCTCATGGATATCCGGCCCGACTATGCAAACGCCCAGCGTGAAGGTCAGCTTGTTAAGCTGGATCCGGAAGAGATTAAAATCGGGGAAATAATAGTTATCAGACCCGGGGAGCGCGTACCTTTAGACGGCGTTATTGTCGAAGGCGATTCTCAACTGGACACAGCGGCCCTGACCGGAGAGAGTATTCCCAGGAACTTTTCCGCGGGGGATGACATTATCAGCGGGGCGGTGAATTTAACCGGACTTTTGCGGGTTCGTGTCAGCAAACCTTTTGGTGAATCTACAGTTTCCCGCATTCTGGAGCTGGTGGAGAGCGCGGGAGAGAAAAAAGCAAAGGTTGAAAATTTCATTACGCGCTTTGCCGGATACTACACCCCCATCGTTTGCGGTCTGGCGCTGGCCTTGGCGGTTTTGCCCCCGCTGCTGTTTGCCCAAAGCTGGGGTACATGGGTGGAGCGAGGACTAATCTTTCTGGTAGTGTCATGCCCCTGCGCACTGGTAATTTCAGTACCAATGAGTTTTTTTGGCGGAATTGGCGGTGCATCACGTCAAGGGATTCTCGTCAAGGGCAGCAGCTATCTGGAAGTCCTCTCCAAGGCAGATACGGTGGTTTTCGACAAAACCGGCACCCTGACAACAGGGAGCTTCGAAGTGACCAAAATCTGTGCCGAAAATATGAGCGAGCAGGAACTGTTGGAGCTGGCGGCCTACGCAGAAAACGACAGCACCCACCCCATCGCATTATCCATCCTCTCCACGTATGGCGGAGAAATATATCGGGATAGGATAGAAACTGTTGAAGAGATCTCCGGAAGGGGAATACGCGTTGTTATGGACGGCAAGACCATACTGGTTGGAAACGGACTTCTGATGAGCGATTGGAACGTCGCTTTCCGCGATTGTGAAGTGGCCGGAACAACAGTCCACGTCGCGGTTGACGGAGTGTACGCCGGGCACATTATAATTGCCGATTCTCTCAAGCAAGACAGCAGGCAAACCATAGAAGAACTGAAGAGACTGGGCGTGGGGAAAACAGTCATTCTCACGGGAGACAAAAAAGCAGTTGCAGAAGCTGTGGCTATGTCCCTCGGTGTTGACCAATTCTATGCGGAGCTTTTGCCTCAGGATAAGGTGGAGACACTGGAGAAGCTGCTTTTAGCCAAAAAGCCCAACACTTCTCTGGTTTTCGTGGGTGACGGAATCAACGACGCTCCGGTACTTGCCCGTGCGGATGTGGGCATCGCCATGGGGGCAATGGGTTCAGATGCCGCAATTGAGGCAGCGGACATAGTGCTCATGGACGACAAACCTTCAAACATTACAGTTGCTGTAGGCATAGCCAGAAAAACCATGGGCGTGGTAAAGCAGAACATATTATTTGCTCTGGGGATTAAGCTGATCGTTCTCATACTGGCCGGCTTCGGAATTGCAAATATGTGGCTGGCGGTGTTTGCTGATGTTGGAGTCGCGTTCCTTGCCATTATTAACGCCATGCGTTGCCTTAAATTTAACAGACAAAATTAAAAATACTACTTGTAAAATACGGGTGGGGGGTATATACTATAGACAAATACCCCCCACCCGTATTTTATAACTATATTCATTAATCTAACCAATACAATCCGCAGGGCGGGTTCGGCTTGTATTAGTCAGGCTAGACTAGGAGTAATACCATGAAAGAAGAAGTATACGACATTGGCGGAATGCACTGCGCCGCCTGCTCGTCCTCCATTGAACGAGTTACCCGAAAGCTTCCGGGCGTTGAGCGTTCAGATGTGAATCTGCCTATGAATCGTTTGACGATTTCATATGATGAAAATCAGGTGACACCTGAAACAATAATAACAAAGGTGGAGAAGGCCGGATTTACTGCCGCATTGAAGGGCGAAGACAAAACCGTTAAGAAGTCTGCGGACGGGCCGCAGTCTGAGCTTTCAAGTCAGAAACATGAATTCATCGTTATGGCGGTTTTGTCGGTTTTGCTGCTATATGTCTCCATGGGGCCAATGCTCTTTGCGAATACCCCACTGCCGGAGCTTATTAGCATGCACAGCCATCCCATGAACTACGCGCTGACTCAGCTGCTGCTGACCGTGCCGATTATGTTTTTGGGAAAACGGTTTTTTGTTTCCGGGTTTAAGTCCCTGTTCAACGGCAGCCCGAATATGGACGCGCTGGTTGCGATAAGCTGTACGGCATCATTTGTTTTCAGCGTGGTTATGATGTATCTCATCTCCGACGACCCCCACAATGTCCACGGGCTGTATTTCGAATCTGCCGCAGTGGTGTTGACCCTGATTTCTCTGGGCAAGCATTTGGAGGGTAGAAGTCAGGAGAAAACCAAGGACGCCATTACAAAGCTTATTGAGCTCTCACCGGAAACAGCCCTTCTGGTGCTTGAGGATTCTCAGTGGGAAGTACCCACGGACACTCTGAAAGTGGGAGACGTGGTTTTGGTTAAGGCGGGGATGAAGTTCCCCTTGGACGGTGTTGTTGTGAAAGGTGAGGCGGCGGCGGACGAGGCGATGCTAACCGGCGAGAGCCTGCCTGTTGAGAAAACAGAAAACAGCTCGGTGATTGGCGGGAGCATCAGCGTTTCCGGGGCTGTGTATGTGCGGATAACAAAGGTTGGGCAGGACACGATCCTTGCCAAGATAATAAAGTTTGTTGAGGATGCTCAGGGGAAGAAAGCTCCCATCTCAAAGATTGCGGATAAGGTCGCCGGAGTTTTTGTTCCGGTAGTTATCGCAATCGCGGTTCTGGCAGCAGCGATCTGGCTCATATTCGGAGAAGACTTGTCTTTTGCCCTAAAGGTTTTCACAACGGTGCTCGTTATCGCCTGCCCCTGCGCTATGGGTCTTGCCACACCCACGGCGATTATTGTGGGCACTGGTCTGGGCGCGTCCCGGGGCATACTAATTCGCAGCGGCGAGGCCCTTCAACGTGTTCAGGAAATTGATGTTATAATGCTGGACAAAACCGGCACGGTCACTCTGGGCAAGCCACAGGTAACAGACATCATTGCCCTGTCAGTAAACGAAGATGAGCTGCTTCGGATAGCGGCAACAGCGGAGCAGCTCTCCGACCATCCGCTGGCAAAGGCAATTTGTCAGGCGGCCAAAGAAAGAGATCTCACCCAGGAGCCTGTGCAGGACGATTTTGAGAACCTGTCCGGAATGGGATTGAAACTTAAATATGAGGGCAAAACGCTGCTGGTGGGCAATAGCCGTCTGATGGATGAAAACCAAATATCTCTCGGGACAGTGGAAGCGGATATGAACCGCCTCTCCCAAGAAGGAAAAACCCCCATGTTGATAGCTCTGGGTGGTGAATTGCTGGGTGTTATATCCGTTTCGGATACAATTAAAGAGAGCAGTATCCAAGCGATTGAAAGTATGCACAAGCTGGGTATAGAAACCGTTCTGCTCACAGGAGATAACCAAAAGGCGGCAGAATATATCGGCGGCATCGTTGGAACAGACAGAGTGATTGCGGGAGTGCTGCCTCAGGACAAGGCTCAAGTAATTGTCGACTACCAAGCCAAGGGCAAAAAGGTGATGATGGTGGGCGACGGTATCAATGACGCTCCCGCTCTTGCGGCGGCGGATGTTGGCTGTGCAATCGGCAGCGGAAGCGACATTGCAATTGAGTCTGCCAGCATTGTGCTGATGAAAAGCGACCTGAGAGACGTTGCAAAGGCCATTTCTCTCAGCCGCCTGACTATTCGGAATATTAAGCAGAACCTGTTCTGGGCCTTTTGCTACAACGTTCTGGGCATTCCTATCGCCGCAGGGGTGCTCTACCCGGGGCTGGGACTTCTGCTCAGTCCAATGATAGGCGGCTTGGCAATGAGCCTGAGTTCAATTTTCGTTGTTGCCAATGCCTTAAGACTGCGAACCAAGAAGTTGTGATATGAAGAATGGAGAAAGAAAAAATGGAAGAGTGCTGCACAGAAAGAAAAAAGCAACGTGACGGTGCCGAACAGAAGCTGTTTGTTAATCGCCTGAATCGCATTGAAGGGCAGGTAAGAGGTGTTCGCAAAATGGTGGAGGAGGACGGCTATTGCACGGATATACTGACGCAGGTTTCGGCCATACAGGCAGCGCTGAACTCATTCAACCGTGAGCTGCTTGCCAGCCACATTAAAAGCTGCGTGGTTCAGGACATATGCGCCGGGAACGAAGAGGTTGTTGATGAGCTGGTTATGACACTTCAAAAACTGATGAAATAAGTAAAGGAGCAAGAAAATGACAGTATTAAAAGTATCTGATATGCACTGCGAAAAATGCGTTGAGCGCATCACCAAATCACTGACCGAGGGTAGACTGGACTTTGAAGTCTCGTTCGAGAACAAAACAGTAACCATTAACGGCTGCGAGAACTGCGTCGCCAAAGCCAAGGCGAGACTGGACGATCTGGGCTTTACAGCGGAATAATTATTAAGAGAGCAAAAAAGCAGGGACTTCAATTGAAGTCCCTGCTTTAATTATGTTTGCTTTACGTTAGCTTAGTCAGCGGAGAGCATTGCAACAAGAGCGTTCTTGTACTTGATGATAGCAACTACGAACAGCAGCGCTACAACAGCAATTGCAATCATTGCAACCATCTGGAGTGTGTAATCGCTGTAGCTCTTAAGTGCGCCAAATACGTTGGCACCAATTGCAACTACAAGAGCGAGTGCTCCAAGGATAACGCCGCCCTTAATCTTGCCAACGCTGGGCATCTTGGCTGCGCCTGCACCCATGATACCTGCTACGAGGCCGAGGATTGCAGCAACAACAAGAGCGATGTACTGATACATTCTGCTCATGAGAGTGTCGGTTGTAATAACGGTCTGCTCATCAACAACTTCACGGCCTGCAACGATGGGATCCATGCCGGCGTCGATCTTAGCTTTAACATCGGCGTTCTCTGCGAGAGTTGCAAAGCCTGCGTCAACAGTCTTTTGACCCTCTTCAAACTGGTCAAGCTGAGCTTTACCTTCAGCCAGCTGCTTCTCAGCGGCTTCAAGCTGGGGCTTTGCAGCTTCCAGAGCTGCCTTGCCTGCTTCATACTCATCAAGCTTTGCCTTGCCGGCTGCCAGCTTCGAAGCACCCTTGGCCAGATCCGCAGTGCCAACTGCGATTTCTTTTTCAGCAGCAGCCAGCTGATCCTTTGCAATGGGTACAAATAAAGTAAGATAATAGACCATTTCGCCACGGTCGGTTATCGCAGGCTGTCCTTTACCTAAGACGACCTTATTGCTGCCACAGGCTGTGGCGATACCTTCGCTGAGCAGATTCAGCTGTTCCAGAGAATCATCGGCTGTTTCGAAAGCGGCTTCCAAAGCCGAAATTGTGCCTTTGAGCGTTGTAATCTGTGCCTCATTGGTAGGGTCAGTTTCGTCTAAGGCTGCTAACTGTCCTTCCAAAGTCGTAATTTGGGCGGGCAAGTTTGCAACATACCAAGCGGCAGATGCACCGGTTCCGTCC
>CAZHCB010000006.1:0-31619 GCA_964530935.1 uncultured Oscillospiraceae bacterium | reverse complement strand
CAGTTTGCTCAGGCTATGACCAGCCTGCAATCTGCAGGTGCCGCAACAGAGCGTATCTTTGAGTTCCTTGACGAAGAGGAACTATCCCCCGAGATCAAGAACGCCGTTGAGAGTCACTACGCTAAAGGAACAGTTGAATTCAAAGACATCCACTTTGGTTACAATCCCGACCGCGAGATTATTAAAGGCGTTTCGGCCAAGGCAGAACCGGGACAAAAAATCGCCATTGTCGGACCTACCGGCAGCGGAAAAACCACTATCGTCAACCTGCTTATGCGCTTTTACGAGCCTGACAGCGGTGAAATTCTCATAGATGGCATTCCCATCAGTAAAATGACCCGGGAATGCGTTCATGAGCAATTCGGCATGGTTTTGCAGGACACTTGGATCTTTGACGGTACTATTCGTGAAAACATAGTATACAGTCTCAAGGATGTTCCCGACGAAAAAGTTATTTCCGCTTGCAAGGCTGTTGGTCTTGACCACTTTATCCGCACTCTGCCGGATGGCTACAACACGGTTCTGGGTGATGCAGACTCCCTGTCCGCAGGTCAGAGACAGCTGCTAACTATTGCCAGAGCTATTGTTGAGGACGCTCCGCTGCTAATTCTGGACGAGGCGACAAGCTCGGTCGATACCAGAACAGAGGTCCAAATCCAGAACGCAATGAACAAACTGACAGTTGGACGTACTTCATTTATAATCGCCCATAGATTGTCAACAATAAAAAGTGCCGACCTCATACTTGTTATGAGAGACGGCAACATCGTTGAGCGCGGCACCCATGAGCAGCTACTGACAGAGGGCGGCTTCTACGCTGAGCTCTATAACAGTCAGTTCGACGATAACATCGCATAAGCTAAGGCAGCGGGAATGATACCCGTGTCGCCTTAAGTATTTTCTGCAATCGGAGGCAATTATGAAACAAAAGTTAATTAGATTTATGTATGGACGAAACGGTGCTGACAACCTGACAAGGTTTATTTCCACCGCCTCCGTTGTTGTGCTGTTAATGTCAGTGTTCATTAGCGGAACGGCACGGTCCATAGTATGTGCTGTTGCGATTTTGATGCTTGTCTATGGTTACTTCCGTATGTTCTCAAAAAATCTCGCTGCCCGCCGCAAGGAAAACGCCAAATATGTCCAGCAAAAGCAGCGTTTGAAGGCTTGGTGGAATCTGCGCCGGGATATGTGGAAGCAGCGCAAGGAATTCAAGTTTTTCAAATGCCCCTCCTGTAAGGCTGTTCTGAGAGTCCCCAGCGGCAAGGGAAAAATCCGTATTGTGTGCAAAAAGTGCGGCACCTCCTTCGAAAAGAAGACTTGAGGTAAGAAGCTATGTTTGGTTTTGTAGTCGCTAACACCGATATTCTGTCCGAAGAAGACAAGCGCCGCTACAAGGCAGTTTATTGTGGTCTTTGCCGCAGTCTCAAGCAGCGGCACGGTCAGGCGGGCAGGCTCTCTCTCAATTACGACATGACCTTTCTGGCGCTGGTTTTAAGCTCACTGTATGAGCCGGAAGAGTGCCGCGGCTGCGAGCGCTGCTATGTGCACCCCATGAAGCTCCACGACTATGTTGGTTCTGAGATTTCAGACTACTCCGCCGACATGACGGTTGCACTGACCTATCTCAACCAGATGGACAATTGGAATGACGACAAAAACCTTTTTGCTCTTTTCCACGCTAAGCTTCTGAAAGGGAAATACCGCAAAATAGCCCAAGCCTACCCCCGACAGTGCGGCGCAATGGAAGATTGTATAGCAAATCTCTCTAAGCTTGAAAAAACAGGCGAAGCGGATCCTGATGTGGGTGCTAAACTATTCGGCAAGCTCATGAGTGAGCTGTTTGTTCTCAAAGAGGATCACTGGGCTGATAACCTGCGGGCAATGGCCGGAGCTTTAGGTGAATTTATCTATCTTATGGATGCAGTTTATGATCTTGAAAAGGACGCGAAAAAACACCGCTACAACCCCCTTATCTCCCTAAAGCAAGAAGGGCGGGACGATGAGTTCTTTTTAGATTTGCTCAGAGTAATTATGGGCGAATGCACCATGGAGTTCGACAAGCTTCCTCTGGTTGAAAATGTGTCAATTATGCAAAACATCCTCTGCTCCGGCATCTGGGCAAAATATGAGCAGATGCAGTCGCATAAAGGAGGCGAACGCCATTGATAAGTGACCCCTATAGAGTTTTAGGCGTTTCGCCCAACGCCAGCGACGAAGAAATAAAAAAAGCATATCGGGCACTGGCAAAAAAATATCACCCTGATGTAAACCCCGGAAACAAAGAGGCCGAGCGGCGTATGAACGAAATTAATGCCGCCTATGACCAGATAAAGAACCCCCAGCAAAACCCCTACAGCGGCGCCGGCGGCGCAGGGGCATATCCCGGAGGCGGGTATGGTCAGCAAACCGGCTACGGCGGCTTCAATTGGGGCGGATTTAACTGGAATGATTTTGCCGGTGGTTTTACCGGCAACACAAGCTCTAACGAAAACGACCCCACCGCTTTTCGTGCAGCGATGAACTTTATCCGTACACGTCATTTCTCTGAAGCTATAATCGCTCTTAACGGTGTTCCCGTTGCCGAACGCAACGCACGGTGGTATTACCTCTATGCCCTTGCAAACTATGGGGTAGGCAACAGGATAGCGGCAATAACAAATGCGGAACGGGCTGTGGAAATGGAGCCCTCAAACACAGAGTACCGTTCACTTTTGAACGAGCTCAAGCAGGGTGGGACCTACTACCAAACCTACAGTCAGGGTTTCCCCTCCGCAAAAGGAGGCGGAAGCCTGTGCCTCTGGATTTGTTTGGCAAACCTGTTGCTCAGGTTTTTTTGCTGCCGGGTCTAAGAGACCTTCTACAACAAATAAAAACGACACAGCCACAAAAGGCTGTGTCGTTTTTATTTTTAACGGTAAAACTAATTTCCCCACTTATCGGCAAGCTGCTCCACCTGGTCTGCAAATCTTCCCAGATCCTTGTTCGACAAGCCCTCGCTTTTTCTGGCAACACGCATAAGCTTTTCGCAGGCGGAAATGAGTCGTCCGAAAACCTTGACCGCCCTTGAATCCTTGGGCTTACCCGCTGACGGTTTAACTATTTTAATTCCCTCGGTTATAGTGATCGGGGTGTTTGTCATCAGGTCGAAACTCGTGCCGCTATAAGGGGCCGTTGCATCATGACCGTATTCTTCACGCAGGCAGGCTGCAAAGCTCTCACAGGCCTCTTCGTCTCCATGATTGACAAAAATACGCGTGGGTTTGTTCTTAAACCCGCCTATCCAGTCCAGAAGGCCCTGCTTATCGGCATGGCCCGAAATGCCCGGCATCTCAGCAATCTCCGCTTCTACTGTGATCTCTTCTCCAAAGAGCTTAACGGACTTCACTCCATCAAGCAGCATTCTTCCAAGCGTGCCCCCGGCCTGATAGCCTACAAAGAGCACTAAGCTCTCTTTTCGCCACAGGTTATGCTTCAGGTGGTGGCGTATTCTGCCCGCCTCGCACATTCCCGAGGCGGAGATTATCACCTTGGGCGTTTTGTCAAAGTTGATCGCTTTAGATTCATCTGAGGATACAGAGATTTTTAAGTCCGGAAACACAAGAGGATTTATGCCGCTTTTAAACAAATCGCGCACCTGCTCATCAAAACAAACAGGGTCGCTTTGAAGAAATATTGCGGTTGCCTCGTTGGCCAGGGGGCTATCAACATACACCGGAAACCCCGGGTGGCCTTTAACTAAGCCCTCTTCCTTTATCTCTCTGATAAGATAGAGCATTTCCTGAGTTCTGCCAACAGCAAAAGACGGGATTACAACATTGCCTCCCCTGTCCAGAGCACGCTGTAGGCAGGCCGCCAGAATAGGCTTGCCGTCACGAAACGGCTCATGGTACCTGTCGCCATAGGTGGACTCAACCACAAGGTAGTCCGCCTCTTCGATTATAGTCGGCGGATTTAAAATACGTTTTTCTTTGTTGCCGACATCGCCGCTAAATACTAGCTTTTTCGTAACACCGTCCTCGGTAATAAACACCTCTATACAGGCCGAGCCAAGCAAGTGACCAATGTCGTTAAAGCGCACAGAAACGTTTTCAAGCACCTGATGGATTGTCCCGTACTTGCAGGGCTGCATCTTCGAAACGGCACACAGAGCGTCTTGCGTGGTGTATAGCGGCTGGTAGGGCTCCTCGCCGGAGCGCTTAGCCTTACGATTTCGCCACTCTGCTTCAAATTCCTGAATATGGGCGGAATCCAGCAGCATGATCTTGCACAGGTTTACGGTCTCTTCAGTTGCGTAGGTTTTGCCGTCATACCCCTCTTTGCACAAAAGAGGCAGCTTTCCGCTGTGGTCAATATGGGCGTGGGTCAAAAGAACGCAGTCAATCATGTTGCCCGCAACGGGAACGTCCTGATTAACAAAAATATTGCCCCCCTGCTCCATGCCAAAGTCAACCAGAATTGATTTGCCCTGTGTTTCTATTAAGGTGCAACTTCCGGTTACCTCGTGGGTTGCGCCGAGAAATGTAATTTTCATAATTTACCTCCGCATACTCGAATGTATTAATTCTACAGCAAAATTCGCGAAAGATAAAGCAAATAAACCAAATTTCATCAATCTATACTTTTGTATGGTTTTTGATTTGCTGTTATGCTATAATACTTTAGCTTGAGCAAAATAACCGCGATTAATTCTTATTTTATCTTCTATGGTGATTGAAAAATTGCCTGAAAGGACAAAGATATGCTTGAACTAAAGAACATTAACTTTAGCGCCGGTGGAAAACACATTCTAAAAGATGTGAGCCTGACTTTGGCCACCGGCAAGTTTATTGCCATCACCGGACCTAACGGTTCAGGGAAATCAACACTTGCAAAGATTATTATGGGGATTGAAAATCCCGATTCGGGAGAAATTCTCCTCAACGGTCAGGACATCACATCTGCATCTATTGACGAACGGGCAAGAAGCGGGATCAGCTTCGGCTTCCAGCAGCCTGTCACCTTTAAAGGAATCACCGTTCAAAATCTGTTAAAGCTCTCCGCAAACCACGATTTTTCTGCAGAGGAAGCCTGTGATATCCTCGCAACCGTTGGTCTATGCGCCAACGATTATCTGGAGCGCGAGGTAAACTCCTCCCTCTCCGGCGGCGAACTCAAGCGCATTGAGCTAGCATCTGTTATCACCCGCGGCACACAGCTGACTATCTTTGACGAGCCGGAGGCAGGCATTGACCTTTGGAGCTTTAACAACCTCATCAAAGTATTTAATAATATGCGACAGAACCTTTCCGGCAGCATCGTTGTTATTTCCCATCAAGAGCGCATCTTGAGCATTGCCGATGAGATCGTTCTGCTCTCTGACGGGAAGATAGAAAGAATCATTCCCCACGGCGAACCCTTGGATTCAGTCATCATGGCGCCGTCTTGCCGTAAGATATAACAGGAGGTGCAGTATGGAAAAAGTTAATCTTGACAAAATGGAATCCGCTCTGCTGATGGCAATTGCAGACATTCCCGGCATTACCCCCGGCGCATTCAGTCTTAGAAAAAACGGTAAACCCGTTTTCGTTAATACCACCCCCAACATCAACATTATTCCCAAGGGCGACAAACCCGGAATCGACATTTACATCCGGGAAGATACAAAGGGAGAAGATATGCACATCCCCGTTGTTATCACTGAAAGCGGCGTTTCCGATACGGTTTACAACGATTTCTATGTGGGCAAAAATGCGGACGTAATTATTAACGCCGGTTGCGGAATCCATAACGACGGCTGCAACGATACCCACCACAACGGTATTCACCGCTTCTTCCTGGCGGAAGGCGCAAAAGTCAAATATATTGAAAAGCACTATGGTGAAGGTTCGGGTGAAGGCAAGCGGGTTCTGGACCCTGTTACAGAGATAACCTTGGGTGTTGGCGCGACTATGGAGATGGAGAGCACACAAATAAAGGGTGTTGACTCCACAATTCGCAAAACAGAAGCAAAGCTTGATGCTCACTCCAGCCTTGTTATTACCGAAAAGATAATGACCCACGGCAAACAGCTTGCGGAAACTAACTTTACTGTTGATTTGGACGGTGTTGGTTCAAGCGTTCAGGTTACCAGCCGCTCAGTTGCCACACAAAACTCTCTACAGAAGTTTGTATCCGAAATAAACGGCAACGCCGAGTGCTTCGGTCACGTTGAGTGCGATGCTATTATCAAGGACAACGGCCGTGTTATCTCAACTCCGGCAATCACCGCCAACAGCGTTGATGCAAACCTCATCCACGAAGCGGCAATCGGTAAAATAGCCGGTGCACAGATCATTAAGCTGCGTACTCTGGGTCTCACCGAGGAAGAGGCCGAAGCTGAGATCATCAACGGCTTTTTAAAGTAAATAGCAGCCACATACTGCTGCGCTTATTCACGGTACAACCCAGAATAAAAAAACTGCCAACAGGCAGTTTTTTTATTAGTTAATCCAATATTCTTCTGTCTCGTGGCGTTTTCTGCGTGTCATAAGAGCTTCAAAGGTTTCCTTAAGCGGCGCGTTATTATACAACACGTTGAAGGTCGCCTCAACAATGGGCACCTCAACTCCGTGGTGCTGTGCCATTTCAAAGCCGGCAGCAGCAGCATAATAACCCTCAACAACAGAGCCAACCTCTTGCATAGCCTCCTGAGCTGTCAGTCCTTTACCGATAAGTACACCGGCCCTACGGTTGCGGGAATGCTTTGAAGTGCAGGTTACTATCAAGTCGCCCATTCCGGCAAGACCTGTAAAGGTATCCTTTTTCCCGCCCATTTTCTCCCCAACACGGGCAATCTCGGTCAGTCCCCGGGTCATGAGCATTGCAAGGGTATTATCTCCAAAACCCATTCCGTCACAGCAGCCGGCACACAACGCGATGACATTCTTCAGCGCACCGGCCATCTCAACGCCAATAATGTCATCCGTCGCATAAACGCGAAAACGCTCATTCATAAACAAATCCTGCACCTGCTCCGCAAGGGCGATATCCTCCGCTGCAGCCACGACCGCCGTGGGGATTCCCCTGCCCACTTCCTCAGCGTGGGAAGGACCTGACAGAGCCGCAACACGGTGTTTCCCGCCAATTTCCTGAGCAATAATCTCAGTTAGCGGAAGTGATGTTTCCCGCTCAATTCCTTTGGAAACGGAGACAATGATTGTGTCCGCCCCGATCAAGGGAGCAATGCGTTTTGACATCTCACGCACCGCAAACGAAGGCGTTGCCATTATCACAACCTCCGCCTGAGAAACGCAGGAGAGGTCGGACGTCAGCTTCAAGGTATCAGGGAGGGACACGCCTTTAAGAAAAGGGTTTTCTCCGGTTTTTTTCATGGTTTCAGTTTCGTGGTCAAAGTACGACCAAAGGGTAACATCGTTTCCATTTTCATACAGAAGCAGGGACAGCGCCGTACCCCACGCTCCGCTTCCCAAAACTGAAGTTTTCATCCGGGTGACCTCCGAGTGTATTTAAGTAGTAAAAACCAATGGGTATATAATACCCTGCTCAAAAGGAAAAGGCAAGTCCTTGCTCTGCTGTAATGTTAAACAAAAAAATGCAGAGCACATCCATAAGATGTGCTCTGCATCTGCTGAATAAACGGCGCTGACAAAAGTATTAGTCCAGATTAAATCTTTCACCGTAGCCGTAGTTTTCGTAGATATAATCAATATCCTTGTCGCCGCGTCCCGAAAGGTTGACAAGAACAGTTCCGGTCTTGTGCTCCTTGGCGTACTTAATAGCGTATGCCAGAGCATGGCTGCTCTCGATTGCAGGAATAATACCCTCGTTGCGGCAAAGCAGGAAGAAGGCCTCCATAGCCTCTTCATCAGAAATGGAAACATAATCTATTCTGCCAAGATCATGCAGGTATGCGTGTTCCGGTCCGACGGAGGGGTAATCCAGTCCGCTTGCACAGGAATAAACCGGAGCCGGTTCGCCGGCATCATCTTTTAGCATAATGCTGTTAAAGCCGTGCATAACACCCTCGGAACCAAAGGTCATGGACGCTGCGTTGTCACCTACGCCCTCGCCTCTGCCCATGGGCTCAATGCCATAGATTTTAACGGGATCGGCCAGGAAGGCTGTAAACATGCCTATAGAGTTTGATCCGCCGCCAACACAGGCGCAGACTGCCTCCGGCAGGTATCCGGTCATTTCTTTAAACTGTTCCCGTGCTTCGTAACCTACAACAGACTGGAAATCGCGAACCATCATGGGGAAGGGATGAGGGCCAACAGCAGAGCCAATGCAGTAAATGGCGTCCTCATACTCGTTCATATAGCCCTCAAAAGCAGCGTCAACCGCTTCCTTTAGCGTTTGCAGACCTTGGGTGACCTCGATGACTCTTGCGCCCAGCATCTTCATGCGGGTCACGTTTGGCGCCTGCTTCTTAATGTCAACCGTGCCCATGTAGACGTCGCATTCCATCCCGAAATATGCAGCCGCAGTTGCCAACGCAACACCGTGCTGTCCTGCACCGGTTTCAGCTATAATCTTTTTCTTACCCATGAACTTTGCCAGTAAGCCTTCACCCATGCAGTGGTTGAGCTTGTGCGCGCCGGTATGGTTCAAATCCTCGCGCTTGAGATAAATCTGAGCGCCGCCGATTTTGCGGGAAAGGCGTTCGCAGTGATAAACAGGAGTTGGTCTCCCCTGAAACTCCTTGCGGATGCGGCGAAGCTCGTTAATAAACTGAGCGCTGTTGCAAATGGTGGTGTATGCTTCGGTTATTTCTTTAAATGCCGGAATCAGCTGTGGGGGCAGGTATGCGCCGCCATATTTGCCGAAATATCCGTCCTTATCGGGATTGTTTGCGGTGTATGTTTCAAAAACTTTGTTGGGATTTTCATAGTTAGAGTTCATTATTCTATCTCCTTTTTATCCACATTTGTGGTAATAGTTATCTTTACTGTCGATTTTCTTTTATTTTCTTGCCTGTTTTGGTCTGAATACGCCATCGTATTATTCCCATGATCAACCTCCATATAAAAACAAAAAAAGCCTTCGTCCTACACTTAGGACAAAGACTTAACATCTCTGCGGTACCACCTAAATTGACGAGAAACTCGTCCACTCATGATGTGCTGACACACATCTGCACGTTTTACGGGTTGCTCCCCCGTCGGCCATTACTCACGATACCCGTTTTCCTGCCGCCCTCACAAGTCCATTCACAAGCACACCTGCTGCAACGATTACACCACACGTCGCTCTCTAAAAGCCGTTCTTGCCCGCTACTTACTCTTGTTCATCGGTTTGATATTTAATTGACCAGATGTTAACACGAGAATTCCGTCTTGTCAACACCTTTTGAAACTTTTGTGTTTTATATTATATTCCCCCGTTGTATTAAAAGTGCCCCGCCGGATTTGGCAGGGCACTTATTATGTCAACCTATCTGATTTGTCCGTTGCCTTCCACAACATACTTGTAGCTGGTCATTTCCCTCAAGCCCATGGGGCCTCTGGCGTGAACCTTCTGAGTTGAAATGCCGATCTCGGCACCCAGACCGAATTCTCCTCCATCGGTATAACGGGTTGAGGCATTAACATATACCGCTGCGGAATCGACCTCATTCAAAAATCGCTCCGCATTTGCAGCGTTTCCGGTGATAATCACCTCTGAATGATTGGTGCTGTATTTATTGATGTGCTCCAATGCCGCATCCAGACTCCCAACGACCTTTACTGCAAGGATGTAATCGTCAAACTCTGTTTCCCAATCTTCTTCGGTGGCTTCAACTGCTGAATTTCCTAGTATTTTCAAAGCCTCAGCGTCACAGCGAAGTTGAACGTTTTTCTCATCCAGCCTCTTTGCGACCACAGGCAAAAATGTCTCGCTCACATCTCTGTGAACCAGTAAAGTCTCAATAGCATTGCACACAGAAGGTCTTGAGCACTTGGCGTTATAAACAATATCTGCCGCCATTTTTAAATCCGCAGCTGCATCAACATAGGCGTGACAATTGCCTTTTCCGGTTTCAATAACAGGCACTTTGGCGTTCTCTACAACCGCTTTAATAAGTCCCGCTCCGCCTCTCGGGATTAAAATATCCAGATAATCGCGCAGGCACATAAGCTCATTTGCACTGTCTCTTGAGGTGTCTGTTACAAGGCAAACGCAGTCTTTGGGCAGACCTGCTTCGTTTATCGCTTCTCTCATTATGTCAACCAAAACCGTGTTTGAGTTGATTGCTTCTTTGCCGCCCCTGAGAATGCAGGCATTGCCCGATTTGAGGCAGAGGACAGCGGCGTCTACAGTGACATTGGGACGTGACTCAAAGATGATTCCGATTACGCCCAGAGGCACGGATTTTTTTGTTATCTTAAGTCCACTGGGTCTTATCTCTTCGGTTAACACCCTTCCAATGGGATCGGGTAACTCACGAACCTCATCAACGCCCTTGGCCATGTCCTCAATACGCTCAGCTGTGAGGAGCAATCTATCCATAAAGGCGGTTTTAAGCCCGTTTATCTTGGCATTTTTCATATCCTGCCCATTGGCGGCTATGATTGCCTCCGCTTTTTCCCGCAGCTTTTCACTTATCTTTATTAATGCCAAGTTTTTCGTTTCGGTATTTGCGATGGATAAGCTTCGCTCGGCAGCTTTTGCAGCTGCTCCCAGCTTTTCTATTGCAGTCATCTTTTACCTCGCTTTCCGACAAAAAGTGTACCGACTTGTTTGCCCACTAGAAGGTCATACAATTGTTCCGGTTTTCCTCCGTTTGCAATTACCATATCAATTCCGTTTTCGGTTGCAAGTCTGGCTGCCTGCAGCTTTGTTATCATGCCGCCTGTGCCCCGACTTGTGCCCACGCCACCGGCGAATGCGAGAATTTCATCGTCAATAACCCTCACCTCACGAATCAATCGAGCACTTGGGTCTTTTTCAGGGTTGCCGTCATAGAAACCCTCAATATCAGACAGCAGCACCAGCAAATCGGCCTCGCAAAGAATTGCTACCACTGCAGACAGGGTGTCATTGTCGCCGAAAATCTTGTGTTCGTCCTTATGCTCCTCCATTTCCGCTTCGATTTCAGCAAAGCTGACAGAGTCGTTTTCGTTTACAATTGGAATTATTGAAAGACCCATAAGGGCGTTGAAGGTATTAATAAGATTCTGGCGAATGTCGGGTTTGTCAACATCGTCCCCTGTTAGCAGAATCTGGGCTACAGTCTTATTATACTCGGCAAAGAACTTATCGTAAAGGTGCATAAGCTCACACTGACCAACCGCTGCTGCTGCTTGCTTCAAATCAAGAGCGGTTGGGCGTTCAGCCATATTCAGCTTGTTTGCGCCCACTGCGATTGCACCGGAGGAAACAAGAATGACCTCGTTGCCCATGTTGTGGATGTCAGAGAGTACTCTGGCTAAAGCGTCAAAGCTGCGAAAATTCAGCGTTCCGCCCTCGTGTGTAAGGGTAGACGTGCCCACTTTGACTACTATCCTCTTTTTGTCCGTATTACTCGACATATCCTTTTTCCTTTCTAAAGATTCTTATTATGCGCTTGATAAGGCATTCGCAATCGCTGCAAAGCCCGCAATATCAAGCGTTTCCCCTCGTATGCGTTCATCGTAACCACAGGAGGTAATCGCCTGGGTAATCTGTTCTTTTGAATATCCGCCAAGTCCGGCGGTCAAACCGTTGACCAAGGTTTTTCGCCTCTGATTAAAGGATGCACGGACTATCTTGAAAAATAGCTGCTCATCCTCCACCTGTGCGGGCGGCTCTTTCCGCGACACCAACTGAATAACACTTGACCAAACCTTTGGTTGAGGCACAAAGCAGTCCGGTGAAACATCAAAGAGAATTTCCGGTTTCGTGTACCAGTTGACATACACGGAAAATGCCCCGTATTCAGAGGTTCCGGCCTTTGCGCAAATTCGCTGGGCAACCTCGCGCTGAACCATAAGCGTCATTGCCTCAAAGCATTCCGCATTAATCAAAGCGGAAATCAGCGGACTTGTAATATTATACGGCAGATTTGCACACACCACTTTACGCATTCCGGGCATTTCTTGCTGCATCAGCTGACGAATGTCCGTTTTTAAAACGTCCCCGAAAACTATTTTTGTATTTTCAAAGCCACCCAAGGTTTCCGCCAAGACCGGCTTGAGCGCGCTGTCCAGCTCGATTGCCACAACCTTGCCGGCAGACTTTGACAACTGCTCCGTGAGGCAACCGATCCCCGGTCCGACCTCCAAAACACCAAGCTCTTCAGATAAGCCCGCCGCCTCGGCAATCTGCTCCGGAACCCAAGCCGCTGTGAGGAAGTTCTGGCCCATGGATTTTGAAAAACGAAATCCGTGGCGGGTCAGAAGACTCTTAATCTGATTGATGTCGCAAAGCTGCATTTATTCTCCTTCTGCAGCGTGTTTTATCAACGCTCTGCATAACGCATTAAACTATTTTTCATATGTCTGCCTGTATAGGCGAGGGTTTTCCGATCCGTCCAGATACACTGTTCCACACTGATCAAGACCATTGGATTTCATAAAAGCCTGCGCCTGTTCAACGAGCTTCATAATATCATCTAAGTCGGCATATATCGCAAGTCTGTTATCCAACATAGTGCTCAGCCCTCCTCGCCGCACCAATTGCGGTTGCGCAGCCGGAGTGCCTCGGGATTATGTACTCTTGTTTATATAGTCTGTCGAATTTTGCATAGCAGGCCTCGGCAATTTTTGTCTGTGATAAACCGCCGGTGATGATAACAGTACTTACTCCAAATCCCTCGCAGGCCAAGGCCGCATGGGAGCCGGCAACCTCCAAAACCATGTTGATAATTGCTGCCGCCCAGTCGGCGTCTGTGCCGCTGTCGCTGCATTTTGCCAGATTTGAAGCTGTTAAATCCAAGGGTAATGTATCTGTTCCGGAGAACAGGTCTCGTATTTGTATATCTATGAGAGAGTAATCTCCCGCTTCTGCCAATTCAAAGTATTCAGGAATATCGGTTATGCCCGTCATTTTTTTTGCCAGTCCGCGGACTGTTCCGCTGCCCACACCGGAGCCGCCAACGTGTGAGTAACCGCCATCCTTTGCCAAAACGACAGATGTGCCCGTTCCCAAACTAACCACAACTGCGTCTTTACGGTCAGCCAGCCATGTTCCGCCCTCGCCTGTTGCCTCAATTTCAGGGATTATAACAGTTGGGATACCGTTCAGATTTATCTCGCACTTTTCCGCTCCCACACCTGTTATTGCCAGCTTGCGAATGCTGCCAATGTCAAAACCATACTTCTCCACGACGCTGCGCACTAGTGCACCCATATCGTCGCTTCTGCCAATCTGTGCGTATGAAAAAAGCACTTCGTATTTTTTATAACCGACTATTTTAACTGCGGAAGAACCTATGTCCAAACCAATAATCATAATGTATCCTCCTGCTGCTCACACTCTTTTTCAATTTCTGCTAATATCTTTAAATCCTCTTTTGTTGTAAAGCTTAATTTTCCGAACATATCCGGTCTGCGCTTCATCGTTCTTATGATGGCTTGCTTACGCCTCCATCTGTTAATGTTTGCGTGGTGACCGCTGCGGAGAATTTCGGGCACTGCTCTGCCCTCCCAAATCTCCGGACGGGTATATTGAGGGTACTCCAAAAGTCCCTCCCAGTGGCTCTCGCCGGTGAAGCACTCTTCGTCCGAAAGCACCCCGGGAACCATCCTGCAAACGCTGTCTGCAATTGCCATTGCAGGAATTTCGCCTCCGGTTAAAACAAAGTCACCAACTGATATTTCTTCGTCCACGCAGGCTTCAATGAACCGCTCATCTATGCCCTCATAATGTCCGCAGATGAGGACCAAATGGTCATAGTCCTCCTTGAGCTGGCGGGCTTTCGCCTGATCATATCTCATGCCTTGTGGCGAAAGGTATATTATTCGGGTCTTGCGCTCCCCTGCGCAATCTAAAACAAAGTCCAAGCAGGACTTAAGCGGTTGCGCCGTCATAACACAGCCCCAGCCGCCGCCATAGGTATAATCGTCTACCTGTCCCTGTTTGTTCTCTGTAAAGTCTCTTATCTGAATGCAGTTTATCTCTATAATATCCTTTGCGGCGGCCCTTCCGAGGATGCTCTCCCCCAGAACTGCGCGCATTGTGTCCGGAAACAGCGTGAGGATATCTACCCGCATTATGGGCAACTTCTCTTCGGTTGTGATATTATTCTCGTCCACAATTTCACATCCCGTCAATCAAACGAACCGTAATTGTCTTTGCATCAACTTCTGTTTTGATTATAAATTCCGGCACTACCGGGATAAGGATCTCTCTGTCCCCCGTCACAACGTACACGTTTCCTGACGGAAGTTCAAGAACGTCCGTGAGCTTCCCAAGCTTGTTTCCGGTTTCGTCAACAACCTCTGCGCCCATTATATCATTGATAAAAAAATGTCCTCTGGGGAGCTTTGCTTCGCTTCTGTCAATGTAAACAGTTTTGTTTTTTAGCACCATTGCCGCGTTTACATCACCCACGCCCTCAAGTTGAGCAATAAGGAAGCTTTTGTGGGGTCTCCCACTTAAAAGCTTGTACGGTTTTTCATCAATATATAGGTGCTTAAACTTTTTCAAAAACTCAGCGCTGTCCACCCATGGCAGGATTCGAACTTCGCCCTTTATACCATGGGTATTAACAATTTTCCCAGCTTCGAGATATTTTTTCATCCATTATTCTCCAATTTGGATAAGTGTATCTGTTGCTTACATTGCTGCATATGCGCAATATAAGGCGGATAAATGGTTCAATGGGGGGCAAAACTGCCCCCCTAATAACCATATCAGTCCATGATCTCCACAGACACTTTTTTGCCCTGACGCTGTGCAACAGCGCGCATAAGGGCACGAATCTCCTTGACAATCCTGCCCTGACGGCCGATTATCTTGCCCATGTCTCCATCAGCAACACGCACTTCAAAAATGGTTTCACCATTTTCTTCCCGCTCCGTTACTTTGACTTCATCCGGATTGTCCACGAGATTTTTTGCGATATAGATTAAGAGTTCTTTCATGCTCGTGAGTCTCCTTAGGTGCGAGACAGACTCCCACACCGGCCTTTTGGGCAGCAACTGCCCAAACTGTTGAAGTGCCGCAATGTTTTGGACAAAGCCGCAACATTAGCGAGCACAGTGGACCTGCGCCCCAATCATCGGACGCAACTTCAGCTAGATGACCTCTGCTTTTTTCAGCAGAGAGCGGACGGTCTCTGTGGGTTGTGCGCCGTTTGCGAGCCAATACTTTGCGCGCTCAGCGTCTACCGTAACTCCGACAGGCGTTGTCAGCGGATCGTAAGTTCCCAGTTCCTCGATAAACTTGCCGTCACGTGGTGCGCGAGAGTCTGCAACGATGATTCTGTAGTAGGGATTCTTCTTTGCGCCCATTCTACGAAGTCTGATCTTAACCATGTATATTCACCTCCATATTTATCTGTCTATATGCAAACGCCCTAAGGCGGTGCAGTTGTTTTCTGTCCCTAAAACGGGAACATTCCCTTGGGCATATGCTTGCCCTTTTTCCCGGCATTTGTCATCTGCTTAGCCATGTTTCGCGTCATTTCAAACTGCTTTATGAGTCTGTTAACGTCAACAACCTCGGTTCCGCTGCCGGCTGCGATGCGCTTTTTCCGGCTGCCATTGAGCACATGAGGATTCTCTCTCTCGTAAGGTGTCATGGAGCGGATTATCGCTTCGGTTCGCGCCATGCCTTTTTCGTCTATAGTAGCACCCTTAAGCGCTTTGGAATCCATGCCCGGGAGCATTGCGGCAATATCCTTGATATCTCCCATATTCTTCAAAGACTCAAGCTGGTCAAGGTAGTCTTCAAAAGTAAACTGGTTCTTTCTGAGACGCTCTGCCATCTTCAAAGCTTTTTTCTCGTCAAAGCTCTGCTCTGCTTTTTCAATCAAAGTAAGAACATCGCCCATGCCAAGGATTCTGGAGGCCATGCGTTCGGGATGGAAGGGTTCGATATTCTCGAGCTTTTCCCCCGTACCTACAAACTTTATGGGTTTGCCCGTGACCGCGCGAACGGACAAAGCCGCACCGCCTCTGGCATCGCCATCAAGCTTTGTAAGCAAAACGCCGTCCAGTCCCAGGGCTTCATCAAAAGCAGAGGCCGCATTAACGGCGTCCTGGCCTGTCATCGCGTCGACTACCAGCATGATTTCTGCGGGTTTAGTAGCCGCCTTGATTGCCTTGAGCTCGTCCATAAGCTGCTCGTCTATATGCAAACGGCCTGCGGTGTCCAGAAATACAAGGTCGTTGCCGTACCGCTTGGCGTGGTCGATCGCCGCCTTAGCAATTGCAATAGGGTCACCCTGACCCTGCTGAAACACGGGAATTCCAAGCTGCGCGCCTACGGTTTCAAGCTGCTTGATCGCAGCGGGACGATAAACGTCGCAAGCTACTAGAAGAGGGCGCTTACCCTGCTTTTTCATAAGCTGCGCGAGCTTTGCCCCGTTTGTGGTTTTACCCGCACCCTGCAGTCCCACCAGCATAACAACGCTGGGCGACTGGGAAGAAATGTTGAGCTTAACGCTTTCTGACCCCATAAGGGAGCACAGCTCTTCATTTACTATTTTAATGACCATTTGCGCCGGAGACAGACTCTCTAGGACGTCCTTCCCAACGGCACGCTGGCTGACCTTTGCAATAAAGTCCTTAACCACCTTATAGCTAACGTCTGCCTCCAGCAGAGCAAGGCGCACTTCACGCATAGCGTCTTTAATGTCCGCCTCGGATAATCTGCCTTTGCCCTTAAGCTTTTTAAATGCTGCCGAGAGCTTTTCGGATAGACTTTCAAATGCCATTATCTATACCTCAATAGCTGATGCTCTCAAGCTGCTCACGGAGATTGCGGCAAATTTCCTTTAGCTGTTCTCCAGAGGCGCTCTCAAGCTTTGTTAACTCTTTTTCCATGTTTTCAATTATCGCCTTTTGCTCATCGAAACGCTTAACAAGTCCTATTTTTTCTTCGGTTTCTGTCAAGGTGGCTTCCGCACGGACAATGAGGTCGCGCACGCCCTGCCGACTAATTCCCATAATTTCGGCGATTTCCGCAAGGGATAGATCCTCGTTATAGTGCATGGTGAAGCACTCTCTTTGCTTTTCCGTAAGCATTTCACCATAAAAATCAAGAAGCATGGTCATCTCATGGGTTTTTTCTCTCATGTGTGCCATCTCCCCTCAATCACTGTAAAGGCTAAGCCCTTAACAGATTGCATTTTACACCACCGCAAAACGCTTGTCAAGTATTTTTACTTTACAGTGCAAGCAAGAATAATCGGCCACTACTCAGGAAAAACTGTAATTTACTATCTTTCATGAAAAGAGGTACACAAATGGCTCTTTACGGTTCCGAACTTAGCATCGATGACAGCGGACTTGTACTTTATGGCGAAAATGTCGCGAGACTGATTCGTTTAACGGGAAAAAACCGCTGCTCAAGCGTTGTAAAGCCCCTTATGCGAGATATGGAGAGGCTTCAAAAACGCTATGAAGAACTCGGCACTGTTTACGGTGGAAGCCGAGGCACACCCACGGTTGCCGAATGGTTGCTGGATAACTATATCCTGGCACGCTGCGAAAGTCTCAAGGCTGTGCAAGAGCTTCGGCAAAGCGCGAAGCTCGACTGTGAAAAAGGCACTCCCGCTCTGTTTTGGCTGTGCTTGTGCCTGGTTCGCTGCGGAAACGGCAAAGTCACCACCGAACGCTGCCGTTTATTTTTCAGTGGCTGTCAGGCTGTTTATGTTCTCAATGCCAAAGAGCTCACACTGCTTGTTCCCATGCTTCGGGCAGCGCTTATTTCGGAGCTTGCCTCACTCTACGGCGAAGGGACTCTCACTGACGAGGGCGCGGTTTCTGCCGAACACCTTTTTTCTTCTTTGCGTTTGATTTCCACCTTCGATTTTTCAGAACTTTTGGAGGACATTGACAAGGTTGAGCAGCTCTATCGCCAAGACCCCGCGGGTGTCTACCCAAAGATGTCTGAAAAAACCAGAGCACATTACAAACATCAAACAGCAAAGCTTGCGAAAATGCGCCGGGTAAACGAGCTTAGAATTGCAGAGCGCGTGCTGTTTTTGAGCCGTGGAGTGCATGACGAAAGAAAGCACATCGGATATTGGCTGTTTACCCGTCCTCTGGGTAAATCAAAGCTTACCCCCATGGGCACTGCATATATATCTGCCAATGTTCTGCTGACGCTTTTTGTCAGCTTTTTAATCGCCGCTTGCTTCCGCAGTCCTTTAGCTGCGGTACTGCTGCTTTTCCCCGTGTCGGAAATAATAAAGTTCCTCATTGACCTTATTATGCTGAGTTTCCTTCCTCCTACTCACATCCCGCGAATGGAGCTTGAAGACGCTGTCCCAATCGAAGGCCGCACCATCTGTGTTATTTCCGCCCTGATGACCTGTGAGCAGAGCGGTGAAAAGCTTGCCAGAAAATTGGAGGAATACCGCCTGTCAAACCGCGATGCCGGAGACAATCTGCTTTTCGGTATTCTGGGTGATCTGCCTGATGCGGATACTGAGGAAACAGACAGGGATGAAGCAATAATAAGCTCCGCAAAAGCTGCGGTTGACAGACTTAACGAGCAATACGGCGGCGGATTTTTCTTCTTTATCCGACCCCGCAGTTATAATCAACGAGATAAAAAGTTCATGGCCTACGAGCGCAAACGCGGAGCAATATCAGAGCTCGCAAAGCTGCTGCGAGACAACGGCACAGGCTTGAAATGCGTTTCGGGAAGTGTCCTCGCCCTGCGTGGAGTAAACTATATTCTCACTCTAGACGAAGACACACGTCTGGTTCCCGAGTCCGCAAGCGAATTCATCGGAGCAATGCTTCACCCTCTGAACAAGCCTGTTGTCGACCGGCGGCGCGGCAAGGTCGTGTCCGGTCACGGCCTTATTCAGCCACGTATGGGAACTGAGCTCGCCTGTGTTGTTAAAAGTGGCTTCTCCCGGGTTTTTGCCGGGCAGGGCGGTGCGGACCCATATGGTTGCGACTGTAGCGAAGTCTACATGGACGCTTTTGAAAGCGGTGGCTTCGCCGGAAAAGGTATCATAGATGTTCAGGCATTTCTAAGCTGCCTTGAAAATCGTATTCCCGAAAACAGTGTTCTCTCCCACGATGCTCTGGAGGGCGCATATCTACGGGGCGGACTCATGAGTGACACAGAGCTTTTAGACTGCTACCCCTCCGATATCACCTCGTACTACAAGCGTATGCACCGCTGGACCCGGGGCGACTGGCAAAACGCCCCCTGGCTTTTTTCCCGGGGACGTGCCCTGTCTCATATTGATAAATTCAGGCTCTTTGACAGTCTGCGGCGAAGCCTGCTCTCCCCCGCCTATTTTATTGCGCTCCTGTTAAGCTTCTTTCTAACCGGGGCAGACACCACCGTCACCGCATTAACGGTGCTTCTGGCTATATGTCTAAGGCTTGTTCAGGCAATAATCCAAAACCTCTTTGTTGACATTTCCTCCTCAAGACAGAGACTGCGCAGTCAGCCCATCCGGGGAGTTAACGCCAGTCTTATGCAGGTGCTTATAGGTCTTATCCTTCTGCCCTTCGAGGCTTATGTGTGCATAAGTGCCGCGGCCACTGCCTTGTGGCGGATGCTTGTCAGCCATAAAAACATGCTCAACTGGACGCCTGCTTCAGTTTTTGACGGTAAGGGACAAACTGCTTCGAAGTACTTCGGAACAATGTGGTTTGCCCCTGTGTCCGGTCTATTCCTCTTACTGTTGGCTCCCTCAATAATCGGCAGGGTCACGGGACTTATTTGGATTTTCACACCTGGTGCGGCACTGGCTCTATCAAGACCTACAAAATGCAAGTCAATCAACATTTCTCCCGAGGACAAGCGCTATCTACTGTCCTGTGCATCGAAAATCTGGGCATTTTTTCAAGAATTCTGTGCTCCCGTTGACCACTTTTTGCCTCCGGATAACTTTCAGGAGCGTCCCCCTGTGGGCATCGCCCATAGGAGTTCTCCCACAAATATCGGTTTGTGCTTAGTCAGTTGTCTTGCTGCTATAGACCTGGGAGTTGCCCGCAAAGAGGCGGCTCTTGGAATTATTGAAAACATTCTGGCAACCACACGCCGCCTTCCAAAATGGAACGGACATCTTTACAACTGGTACGACACCCGCACATTGAAGCCCTTGCACCCTGCCTATGTTTCAACTGTAGACAGTGGCAATTTGGCGGTTTGTCTCATAATACTCCGCGAGGGTCTCGTGGAAATGAACCTGCCTATATTGGCACAGCAGTGTGACGATCTGCTCGCCCCCATGTCCTTCGAGCCCCTTTATGACAAAAAACGCCGCCTGTTTTCCATTGGTGTAGACACAGAAAAGGGCGGTCTGTCAAAGAGCTATTACGACCTGCTGGCCAGTGAAGCGAGAACCAGCAGCTTTATCGCCATTGCCAGAGGAGACGTTCCCCGAAGGCACTGGCGCAGTCTCAGCCGCGCACAGGTCGAAAAGTATAATCGCAGGGGTATGGTCAGCTGGACAGGCAGTACTTTTGAGTACCTGATGCCCCGCCTGTTCTTTAAACATTTGCCGGGCTCGCTCCTCTACGAGACCGACCGTTTCTGCGTTGATGTGCAAAAGCAGCGCACCAAAAAGCGGGGCCTGCCCTGGGGTATTTCCGAGAGCGCATATTTCAGTTTGGACTCCTCCTTGAACTACCGTTACAAGGCGCACGGTTGTGCCGCTCTTGCTCTCAAACGCGGTATGAACAAGGAGCTGGTCGTTTCGCCGTACAGCAGCTTCTTAGCCTTGCCCTGCGGTGTTAAGTCCGCCATTTCCAATCTTCAGGAACTGGAAAAAATTGCTCCCTCGGGCAAATATGGCTTTTGGGATGCGATCGACTTTAGCAGCCACCGAACAAACGGGGGCAAGGGTGAGGTTGTGCGCTGTGTTATGGCGCACCATTTAGGCATGAGTTTAGTTGCAATCGCAAACTGCCTTTGCTGCAACACCATGCCCCACCGGCTTTTACGCGATCCGGAGATGGCTGCCTACTCCTGTCTGCTGGAAGAAAAACTCCCCATCGGTGGCGTTGTTCTAAAGCGCAAGGAAGCAAAAAGCTTGGAAAAGCCACCCCGTGCAGGCTCCCTGTTTTGGGAGAAGCGTGGTGAGTTTACTGACTTTTCCGCTCCTGAATGTTGTCAGCTTTCAAACAGCTCTTACAACCTTATGCTCACCGATGCCGGTGCTTCCCACGTTAAGTGGAAGGGTATAATCCCCTACTTCACGCCTAAGGAAACTCCCGCCGACTCTCACGGGCTCGACCTCTGGTTGCTCTCTGACGGGGAGCTGACTTCTTTGCTGCCCGAACCAAATGACGCAGACAGCGGGAAAACCTCTTGGGAATTCACTCTCTCGGGCGGAAAAATAAGCGCTGTCAAAAACGGCTTGAACTGCCAAACCACCTTCAGTGTCTCCTCAGAAAACAACGGAGAGAGGCGGAGGATTGCCGTTAAGCCTAGCTCAAATATTCAGCGTAGCTGCAAGCTGATCGTCGGTTTTAAACCCGTATTGGCGGCATTAAACGATTATATTAATCATCCCGCATTCTATGGTTTGGGTTTGGAAGCCTATACTTTGGGCGACACCCTTGTTATACGCAGAATCAAGCGGGGTGAGTATTCCGATTGCTATCTGTGCTTTGCTTCCTCCGTACCCGCGGAATACTCTGCAAGGCGAAGCCTCGTCCCCGGCAGAGGCGGCCTGGCTACTGCAATTGAAGACCGGCTTCCCGGGCAGTTAGGAGCCCTCAGCGATCCGTATGTCTGTGCAAGTATGGACTTACGCCTTGCAAACGGTACTGATAATACCCTTACCATAGCAATTGCGGTGGGAACAAACGAGCAGGAAACTTTTGATGCCGTCCACAGAATTCTTATAGAGCCCGACAGCCGATCGGCCGATTTCACTGCATCTTACGCAAAGAACATCGGCATGAACGAGAAGCAGCTTGAAATGGCAATGGATCTTCTTAAAACCGTAAGTTACCCGGCGCCGAAGCATCTTGATATACCCGTCAGTGGCCTGTGGCAGTTCGGCATTTCCGGCGATCTGCCCATTGTCACCAGAGAAATCCATTCCTCTGACGACTTGGAAAATGCCGCAACTATGGTGCTGTGTCATAACCTTCTTTGTGCCATTGGCCACTGCTTTGATCTGGTGTTCATTACCGATGAAGGCGGGGATTATATGCGTCCTCTTGCCGGTAGTTTGGAGAACTTGCGTCGTGGGCCCGGTGAGGGAAGCGTACTCATTCGCACAGTAGACCGTTCCCAGAACATTGCTCCGATTATTGAGGCCTCCGCCTCTGGCCGCAGCCGTCCGCTGGCGGGGCGCAACTTGCAGTACAACTTGCCGGAGGATCGCTTTGCTCCCACTCAAAAGTATCCTGACATCGCTTGGACAGATGAGGGCGACTTTGTTTTTAAAATAAACCGGTCCCTCCCCCCCAGAGCTTGGGGAAACATGCTCTCCAACGGACGTTTCGGATACTTCGCCACTGACTGCGGAACCGGCCACATGTGGTATGAAAATGCCCGGGAATACCACATCAACCGCTGGCTCTGCGATAGTCTGGCAACAGTGGGAACCGAGCAGCTCACGATAGGCGGTCAAAGCGTTTTTGCCGACGCACAAAACCCCTGTAGCGTTTCCTATGGCTTTGGCTATGCCAAGTGGGAAAAAACGCTCCCCAACTTCACGGTTACCAGCGAGTGCTTCGTTCCCCCAGACACCGATGCCCGAGTTTTTGTGCTGCAATGGGATGGTGACGAAATACCCATAAGCTGGTTCACAGACCTGGTTCTGGGCGGCGGCGCCTTCCCCGGACGCAGCCTGAGTGTGGGATTCGCGTCGGACATGGTGTGTGTAAACAATGCCGATAGCCCCTATCCCGATTTCCCCTTTTACGTTTGCTCCAACACAAGCTTCGGCCAGCCCTGCACCCAGCGGGAAAAGTGGCTTCGGGACGAAAAATTCGCTAATTGTGATGGAGTAGACAGTCTGGGCATCGTCTTTCAGGCAAAGAGCCCCTTCATCCTTGTTTGCGGCTGTGATGATCCGGAGCGTCTTCGCGAACTCTGTGATTACGATACGGCGATGGCAAGCCTTCACCAAACAAAGGTGACATGGCAAAGTACCGTATCTAAAGTAAAAATTAAATCACCCATACCTGCCTTGGACAGGCTGATTAACGGGTGGCTGCCTTATCAGGCGATCTGCTGCCGACTGTATGGGCGCTGCTCTATGTATCAAAGCGGCGGCGCAACCGGATTCAGAGATCAGCTTCAGGATGCGGTTAACCTTATTTTGCTTGACCCCTCCTACGCCCAGACACAGATCTTAGAGTGTTGCCGTCACCAATACGAAGAAGGTGACGTTATGCACTGGTGGCACAGACTTCAGCATGAAGCCCGGGGCGTTCGCACACGTTGCAGCGATGACCTTGTGTGGCTTCCTTGGGCCTTGTGCGAGTATGTTGAAAAGACAGGCAATGATGAAATCTGCAACGCAAGCGTTGGGTGGTTAACAGCTCCACCCCTGCGGGAGGGTGAACGCGATCGCTATGAGCCGGCGGTATCCTCAGACTCCGCAAGCAGTGTTACCGAGCACTGCAAGAGAGCCCTTGAAATGGTCCTGTCTCGCGGAACCGGCGCTCATGGGCTGCTGAAAATCGGCAACGGCGACTGGAACGACGGCATGGACTTGGTCGGCAATAACGGGCACGGCGAGAGCGTTTGGCTCAGCTGGTTTTTCTCCCATACAGCACATCGCTTTGCCTCATTATTGGAGCGACTGGGTGACCATGTTGCCGCTGAAGAACTCACAAAACATGCTGCTGAAATAGGTGCGAACGCCAACAATGCATGGGACGGCGCTTGGTATTTGCGAGGCTACTTTGACGACGGTTCCCCCCTTGGCAGCGACAGTCAGGATTTCTGCCGCATAGACTCCATTGCTCAAAGCTTTGCCAGCCTTTGCCCCGAAGCCGACAAAGCCCGTGTAAACAGTGGTTTGCAAAATGCTGTTGATAAACTGTTCGATAAGGAAAACGGTGTTGTAAAACTCTTTACCCCGCCTTTTGTATCCTCCGACCCATACCCGGGGTATATCGAAAGCTACGGCACAGGTTTCCGTGAGAACGGCGGACAATATACCCATGGAGCAGTTTGGCTGGCAATGGCTCTCCTGAGGGAGGGGCTCTGTACAGAGGCGCTGGAGCTGATTGCCGCAATAATTCCCGAAAACAAGCCCGGTATGATTTATCAGGCCGAACCCTATGTTCTGGCAGCTGATGTTTATTCAAACCCCGATTGCAACGGTGTAGCCGGCTGGAGCTGGTATACGGGCGCCGCGGGGTGGCTATGGCGCGTAGTAACGGAAGATCTGTTGGGAATTAAGCTGGAAAACGGCACGTTGTCTGTTAATCCTTGTTGGCCTGAAGAATGGTCCGGCCTGCCTCTTTCAATAGAGGTTGACGGGAAACTTATATTAAAACCGGGCGGCGAGGGCGGCAATAATTAACAATTTATCTGTTTTCAAATATGCATGAACGTGTTATAATTACAACAATTAAGCAGCAATACAAAATAAATCAATTGGAACGGGGGTTAGTCCTTGAAGTCGATTACAGAAATCATCATGCCAAACGTGGTGCTTACCTGTCTTACTACCGACAAGTTCAAAACCGCCAGCCTGAGCATAAATCTTCTCGCTCCGCTGGAACGTGAAACAGCCTCTATGAATGCCTTGATCCCCAGTGTGTTGAGCCGTGGAACGGTCACTTACCGGGACATGGCGGCAATCGCCGCAAAGCTCGACTCTCTTTATGGGGCCAGCCTTAAACCCACCGTGGGCAAAAAGGGAGAGGTTCAAACAATAGGCTTTTTTGCTGACTTTGTGGACGAGGCATATGTCCCGGAAGGGGGCAATATTCTCGGCGAGATGATTGCTCTTGTCAGTGAAATGCTGATTATGCCCAACACGAGCGGAGGTCTGCTCCGCCGTGAGTATGTTGAAAGCGAAAAAGAACAGCTTCTTGAGAATATCCGCGGCAGAATCAACGAAAAGCGAGCTTATTCCCTCTTGCGTTTGTTTGAGAAAATGTGTGTTATGGAGGACTACTCCGTAGACAAATTGGGAACAGAGATCACTGCCGAGAGTATAACTCCCCGGGCACTGACTCACCACTATCACGACTTGCTGGCAAGCGCGCCAATTGAGTTTTTCTACTGCGGCAGCGCAAAGCCCGGCGATGTTAAAGCGGCTATCAAATCAGCTTTCGCTGGGCTTCCCAGAAATAATGAAGAGCCGGACATCGGAACTGAGGTCTGGCTCACTCCCCTTGAGGACAACTATCGCTACTTTGAAGATGTTATGCAGGTCACTCAGGGCAAGCTGGCAATCGGCTTTCGTCTTGGCGACTGTATGGAGGAGCCGGACACTGCCGCAATCAAAGTGTTTAATGGGATCTTCGGCGGCTGCGTAACCTCTAAGCTGTTTATGAATGTGCGTGAAAAGCTGTCGCTTGCCTATTTTGCAAGCTCCGTTATAGATTTGCATAAGGGCATTTTAGCGGTTTCTTCGGGTATCGAGTTTGACAAGTATGACGCCGCGCTCAGTGAAATTTTCGCTCAGCTGGAGGCCATTAAAAACGGTGATTTTTCTGATGATGAGCTGGAAGCTGCCAAGCGTTCCATCGCCGGGGACTATAGGTCTGTTGAAGACTCCCCCCGCGCTTTGGAGGACTTTTACCTCAACCAAATGCTCATAGGCCCCGGCTGCTCTCCATCTGAGCTGGCTCTGCTGGTTGAGGAGGTTACCCGTGAGCAGGTCATATATATCGCCCTCGGCGTTAAGTGCGATGCCGTATACTTCCTGCGCGGTCCGAGATCCGGCGAAGTAATTCCGGAACAGGCACAGGAGGAAGCATGATGCAGACTAAACGATATGACAACATCTCGGAAACTCTGGTAACGGAGCATCTGCCAAACGGGCTATCAATAAACATTGTCCCCCGTGAAAATTTCAACAAGTGCTATGCAATGTTCGCCACTAACTACGGCGGCGCGGACAGACGTTTTAAGCTGGGGGGCCAGTGGATTGACACCCCCGCAGGTGTGGCACATTTTCTTGAACACAAAATGTTCGATATGCCCGAAGGCAACGCACTTAACATTCTGTCTGCAAATGGGGCGTCCCCCAACGCCTTCACAAGCTCCGGCATAACCGCCTACTACTTTGAAAGCACCAGCATGTTCTACGAGAACTTCAAAGTACTTTTAGAATTTGTCTCCACTCCCTGCTTCTCCGCTGAGAGCGTTCAAAAAGAACAGGGTATTATCGGGCAGGAGATCCGTATGGTGGAAGACAGTCCGGGATACGTTGTGTATAACAACTTGCTGCGCTGTCTTTATGCCAACAACCCCGTGCGGGATTCAGTGGCCGGAACTGTTGAAAGCATCGCTGAAATAACTGACCAAACTCTAAACCACTGCCACAATGTGTTTTACAACCCCAGTAACATGACCCTGGCCGTGGTGGGCAATGTGGATCCGGAAAAGGTCATCCAAATGGCTCGCGAACTACTCCCTTCCGAGGGCGGAGAAGTGCCGGAGCGTGACTATGGCCATGATGAAACCGGCATACCCGAACCCAAATCAAAGACCGTTGCCATGGAGGTTTCAGCGCCTCAGTTTTTGTTCGGCAGCGTGATTAACCCCAAACCCCGAGGGAATGAACGACTAAAGCAAATGCTCACCGGTGAAATAGCCCTGCGTTTGCTCCTTGGCCGCTCCTCGGATTTGTTTAATAGTCTTTACGCAGAAGGTCTCATCAACGGCAGCTTTGAATACGAGCTGGACTACACCGCCGGCACTGCAATGCTCATGGCCGGTGGAGAGAGCCGCGATGTGGACACTGTTATGTCCAGACTCCACGAGCATATCCGCATCATCTGCTCTCAGGGCATTGACAAAGAAACCTTTGAAAACGCAAAGAAGGCAAAATTCGGCAATGAACTTCGGGCTGCCGCCTCCTTCTCCGCTTTATCTCAAGCTCTGGCGGCTGGTGCTTTTGCAGATTTCTGTCCCTTTGACGCTTTTGAGGTACTAGGCGAAATAACTTCGGATGATGTTGTCACTTTTATTAAAGAAAACCTCACCGAAGAAAAACTGGCGCTGTCGGTAATCACTCCGAACACGCCGGAATAGAAAGGAAAACCCATGGTAGAAAGTGTACCGCATGCAATTATAACTTTTCCTATGTTCGGGGAGAGCTTTTCCTTCAACCCGTCGTCCTCCTTTCACTTGTGGTCGGGAGGACCGGAAATATACTGGTACGGCGTAATTATCGCGTTCGGCTTTGTACTGGCATATCTTTATGTGGATTATTACCGCAAATTTGTCGGTCTCTCCGGCAATGACTATCTGGATTTTCTTCTATGGGCAGTTCCGGCAGGCATTATCGGCGCGAGAATTTACTATGTGATTTTTAACTTCTCTATTTACCGTGACAATCTTCTGGATATTTTTAACACCCGTGCCGGAGGACTTGCGATTTACGGCGGAGTGATTGGTGCCGCCATCGCAATATTATTCGTCGCAAGGCACAAAAAAATCCCCGCCTGCGCAATTCTGGACGCCGCAGCTCCGGGTCTTCTCATAGGACAAACCATCGGACGCTGGGGCAACTTCATAAACCGCGAGGTTTTTGGCTTTGAAACGGAGATCTTTTGCCGAATGGGACTCACAAACTCGGCTGGTAAAACCATCTATGTACACCCCACATTTCTTTACGAATCACTTTGGAATCTCGCAGGATTTTTACTTATCCATTTTCTCACCAAAAAAGGCAAACGAAAATACGACGGTCAAATATTTGCCATCTACTTAGCTTGGTACGGCCTGGGCCGCATGTTCATAGAAGGTATAAGAACAGACACCCTGTTTCTCTTTAACACAGGCATTAAGGTCTCCCAGCTGCTGGCTGGTCTCACCCTCGCGCTCGCCGGTGCATACCTTATATATAGAGCGACCAAGCCCCAACCGCCTGAAAGGCTGTATGTCAACAGGGTGAGCTCCCGAGTCGTTGAGGATGAGGAAGACGAGCCCAAAACTCAAGATGACACCTCAGATGAGGATTAGTCTCTAAACCAACCTACCAATTATTTAAGGAGGAAAAAATAATGGCAGACATTAACGAAATCAAGGACGCAGTTCTCAACACACTGGGAACCGTTGCAGGAAAGGTCGGCGACTTCACCGACAAGGCGAAAGACAAGGCCAAGGATGTTGCCCGTTTCACTAAGCTGAATATGGAACTCAATGCCGAGAAAAACGCCATGGAGAAAACTTTTACCGAAATCGGCAAGCTCTATTATGAAACTCATGTGGATAAGCCCGATAGCTTCTTTGTCCAACTGTGCGACGAAATCACTCTTGCAAAAGAGAATATTGATGCGTTGCAGAAGGAGCTCGCTTCTCTTAAGAGCAGCTCCGCAAAAAACGCTGACGGCAGCATTGAGGTTGAGTTTACCGAGGTCTCTGAGGAGGAGTTTGAAAAAGCCGAAACGCCTGCTGAGGAAAAGACCTCTGAGTGATCCTGCGGCTGTGATGGACATAAGCACAACTAAAAATACACAACACAAAAAAGCGGGTATATCACCAAAAGGCGATATACCCGCTTTATCTTGTTTAATTTTCATTGTTCAACAACAGTCTGTAAAGGCATTTTGCCGGCCTTTTCTCTGAATACTAAATCCAAATCGACGCCGCCCTCAATTCCGCTGACATTACCCGTGAACGAATACTGCCATATGCTATGCTGATAGTAAAAATCCGGATATGTACCCACCGCAGCCGACCAGAACGTCAGGTGTGAGAGTTGGCCAAGCTCATAATCTTCATAACCCTGACTGCGGTAGAAATAAACGCCGGCATCATAGCCAGCATCCTCAATCACTTTGCAAAACGCCAGTGCGCAGTTTGTAATAGTTTCCTCCATGTTGTCAACCCGGGTCTCTCCCACATCGGAGACATGTTCCCAATCAAAAAACACCGGCAGTGAAATTTCATATTCCTCCATAAGGGGAAGCAAAAACTCGGCCTCGGCAACCGCTTCATCAACTGTTATCGCTTGGGAGAAAAAGTAGATCCCCACTTCAATCCCATTGTCAATTGCCCCCTGAATATTTTGTGCAAAAAAAGCGTCAACATTAAGAGTTCCGCTGCCGTAGCCCCGGTATCCCGCACGTATAATCGCCGCCTGAACACCGTCAGCTGCAACAGCAGCCCAATCAATTTCCTGCTGATGCTCCGAAACGTCTATTGCTCTGAGCGCAACATATTCAGTGCCGTTAAAGTCTATGTACTCCTCGTTTGCCGAAAAACTCTCTGAGGAGAAATTGGACACTTCCAAGTTTTCTATGGGTGTTATCCAAGTAAATCCGCCTGCTCCGTTGGGAACTTGAACCATTCCTGCGTGGGGATCAATATAATCTGACAATCCACTCACAAACGCCCCGCAAGAGCAAAGTGAAATTATGCTCATTATAATAATCAGTATTACTAAAACAGTCTTTTTATCTACTTTTATTTTTTTGCTAAGACCCATCTTCATTCCCTTTCGGACATATTTCTATCTTCTTTGCACATTATATTACCACAGATGCATCAAATCTGCAAATTGGGCTAATCTTAAAAAAACTGTTTAGGCATAAGCCCAACTGTACCGTTCAAAAGTTCTGTTAAACGGCCTTAAACACAACCCTTCGAATAAATGTCCTCACGCTTACACAAGCAAAATTATTGTTGACAAACGTCAGCATATTTGCTAAGATAAATCTCGCTGATGTCGTGCTGGTGTAGCTCAGCCGGTAGAGCAGCTGATTTGTAATCAGCAGGTCGGGGGTTCGAATCCGTCCACCAGCTCCACACGGCGCGAACAAAAAAGCGTAAATGAATATGGGGGAGTTCCCGAGTGGCCAAAGGGGGCAGACTGTAAATCTGTTGTCTACGACTTCGGTGGTTCGAATCCACCTTCCCCCACCATATAAGAACGCTAGTTTTGATACAGTGGATATCAAAATTAGCGTTCTTATTTTATGCCCGAAAACGGCGTGAAATAAGGCTTTTTTGCACTTTGCTATTCTCCTAGCGGTGGCAGATTTCCGCTGAACACCTGTGATTTTCTACGAATGAGCGCCGTTCCATATACCCGTGCTTTCGATTACCTGAAATAGTTTCATTTTTTCGGAGGGGTTCATTTTCGAGAAAGGATAGTTTCATACACGCGCTTTCGATTGGGTGCAGAGAGCAAAAAGGTGGAGCCTCAACGCTCCACCTCAATCTCTTTGCCGCTTTTGAACTTACACACAATTCTGCCGTCTCGGAACACCGTCGCCCGGTCGAGAATTGCTATCCACAGCCTTTCGTCCCATTCTTCGAGGACGAGGGGCTGTTTCTTTAATGCCCCGATGAACAGTCGAAGCTCCCGGTCTTGGTCGTGCTTTCGCTCTTCCTCTGCGGTCACCTCCGCAAGCCGCGCCGTTGCTTTTTCGTATCGGGTAAGCAGCCCGTTGTACTTCTTCGCGTATTCCTCCTGCGACTGCGCCGTGGAAGCGTTCCTTAATGTCCGAGGCCCATGAGACAAGGCCGTCGACGCGGGCAAGGATGTCCTCGACTTCTTCGTCCATCAGCAGTGGCGGCAGTTTGAAGTCGTGACGGGCAAGCTCCATGTTGGCGTCGGCTCTGGCGCGGCAGTCGCGCTTTGCCTTGCAGAAGCCGCACCACTCGCCGCAGAGAAAATTGCCTTCGCCGACGAAAGCGAGGTCAGCGGTGGGCCCCAGCACCTCGTCCGCCCAGCGGTACAGTTCGTCCTTAGAGAGTTCGTGGGTGCTGATATTGTCACGGCGGGGCTGATAGATGGTCATGCGCACCGAGTCGATATCGTAGATGTGGTCAAACAGCTCTAGTGCGCCGAGCCCATAGCACTGCATCTGCGGATTTTTCTCCGCGCTCACAAGGACGCCCAGACCGTGCTTGTAATCGATGACCTGCAAAGTGCCGTCCGCGATGATGATGCAGTCGGCGGTGCCGAAGCCACCCTCTACCCAGCGGGAAAAGTCCACGCGCTGTTCAATGAGAACAACAGGATCGGCGCAGGTTTGCTTTGCCGCTTCCACCTGTTCGAGTACATAGGTAGCGTAGCCGGTGGCGCAGTCGCTCATTTCCTCGTTGAACCATGTGAGGTTCTCAGTCGGGTCGGTCGCTTCCATACTCAGCGCCTGACGGAGCTTGTACTCACAAAGCGCATGGGCATCGGTGCCTTCGGCGGCGTAATCACTGCCCTTATCGTCGTAGCTCTCGCAGAGCCGTGCGGACGGTGGGCAATGTAGCCAGCGGGCAGAGCTGGAGGCGGAGAGAATCGCGTGTCCTTTAGGTGGCATTGTTTAGCCCCTCCACATCTGCAAGCAGCGACTTATAATTGGCGGGGTCAACGCCCGACAGCCTATCGGCACCGTACTTCTGGAGCAGAGAGCGAATCTGAGCGGTGAAGCCCGCACGGG
>CAZHCB010000005.1:0-31788 GCA_964530935.1 uncultured Oscillospiraceae bacterium | reverse complement strand
ATCGATTTTGTCTCATCCCTCTTTGAGCAGACCTCACAGCAGCCCTTAACCGTGTTTCTTTTGGGAGCAAAACCTAGTGTTGCCGAAAAGGCAGCTGCCAATCTTCAAATTAATTACCCCGAACTGAAAATTGTGGGCACAAACGATGGTTTTTTTGACGACGACGACCCGGTAATCGAAAAGATAAACGCCGCATCTCCCGACTTACTGTTGGTGTGCCTTGGGGCGCCCAAACAAGAGTTGTGGATGCAAAACAATGCCCCCAGACTCAATGTTGGTCTAATGCTCGGGCTGGGCGGAGTGCTTGATGTTTTTTCCGGTGAAGCCCAAAGAGCGCCACAGGGCTGGCAAAAGCTCGGTCTGGAATGGCTATATCGGCTTACGAAAGAGCCAGGCAGAATCGTTCGTATGGCTAATCTTCCGAAGTTCGGCTTGGCCGTAATCGGAAAGAGGATGAGAGGTTAACTATGCAAGGAAAACTCATAGTTTTAGAGGGAATTGACGGCAGCGGAAAGTCCACACAGTTCAAGCTGTTAACCGAAAGGCTTGAGCGCGAGGGCATCTCCTTTCGCAAGCTGATTTTTCCTCGATATAACGAGAGCTCTTCGGCACTTTTAAAAGCATACCTCAACGGTGAGTATGGAAATAAGCCGGAAGATGTCAGCGCATATGCCGCATCCACCTTTTTCTTTGTTGACCGCTATGCCTCCTACAAAACCGATTGGGGAGAATTTTATCAAAACGGCGGGCTGATTGTCTGCGACAGATATACCACCTCAAACGCCATCCATCAAGGAGCAAAACTGCCACCTGACCAATTGACCGATTTTTTTGACTGGCTCTATGATTTTGAATTCCGTTTAATGGAACTTCCAAAACCCGATGCCGTCTTATATATGAATATTGACCTTGAAACCTGCAAAGCGCAAATGCTTGAACGGCAGGAGCGAACAAGCGTTAAGGGCGATATTCACGAAACAAACTTTGATTATCTGGCCGCATGCCTCAAAACGGGGCAGGCTGCCGCCGCGCAGCTGGGCTGGGATCCTATTCGCTGCCTTGAAAATGGTGTAATGCGTAGCATTGAAGTCATCCACGAGGACATTTACCGAAAGGTGAAGGAGATAATATAATGGTTTATATTATACTTGGATCCGGCTTTGAAGAGATTGAAGCCGTCACAAGTTATGATGTTCTAAACCGCGGCGGCGTTCCGGTCTGCTTTGCCGGATTAGATGACCTTCTATGTATCGGCGCTCACGGAATAAAAATTCAGGCTGAGAACACCTTTGCAAACGCTGTGCCCGAAATTGACGACCATATCCTTATTCCCGGGGGAATGGGCGGCGTTAATTCCATAAAGGCTGATCGGAATGCAATGGAAAAGATAAAAACCTCCGCACAAAAGGGCACAAAACTTGCCGCAATATGTGCCGGTCCCGCGGTTTTGGCGGAATTGGGCTTACTTGACGGAAAAGCCATTACCTGCTATCCGGGCTGCGAAGAGCTAATGGCAAAGGCGCGCTGCAATGCCTCTGATCCAACTGCGGTGGACGGTGATTTGGTTACGGGCCGCTCCCCCGGAGCTGCAATGGAATTTGCCCTTGAGCTTTTAGGCAAAATTACAAATGAGGAAACGGCCAATCGGGTTCGCCGTGCTATGGTAATATAAAATTGGACAAAAAAGTCTTAAGAGCCCGGATGTTGGAAAAAGCTGAAGAGCTGAGCGAAGAATACATGGCCCTAAGTAATCTTGAAATAACAAAGAAAACCCTTGCTATTCCCCAATTTACGTCGGCAAACTGTGTGTATATATACCACAGCATAGGCAATGAGGTTGACACCCACAAGCTTATTTCTTACTGCAACGCAAGAAACAAACGCTACGCCCTTCCCCGGGTCTTCCCCGGTGGCGACATGGTTTTTGCCCTTGTTAGCCCCAATATGGAGCTGGAGCGCAAACCGCCCTTTGATATTCCCGAGCCGCCCCATGACGCTCCGATTGTCTTCCCCGGCGCAGATGATGTGGTGATTGTGCCCGGAGTGT
Organism: uncultured Oscillospiraceae bacterium; assembly: GCA_964530935.1. Classification (GTDB taxonomy): domain Bacteria; phylum Bacillota; class Clostridia; order Oscillospirales; family Oscillospiraceae; genus UBA2658. Next base: position 29,741 of record CAZHCB010000005.1, on the reverse strand, counting down.
GCTACGATATTAGAGGATACCGAATCGGTCATGGAGGCGGATATTATGACCGCTATTTGCAGTCTTGTCCGGCAACCACCATTGGGCTGTGTCGGGAAGAACTTATCCTTCCTGTAATTCCGGTAGATGCCCATGATGTTCCTGTAAATATCCTTATTTCCGAAAAAGAAGTGCGGAACCCCTGAGGGGTCCCGCAAATCGCCAGGCAATTTAGATGTCGTTTTTATTGCTTAGCAGCCACAGCCACTGTTGTTGCCGCAGCCACAGCCGCAGGAATTGTTGCCGCCGCCCAAAATGTTGCCGCCACAGGTGCAGCCAAGAATGAGAATGAGAACGATGATCCAAAGGCCTCCGCCATTATTTCCACAACACATATTATTTCCCTTTCTCCGCACACAAAATATTTTTTCACTCTGTGCGGTGAGTGCGCCGATTTTCATTGAAGTAAGGGAGGTTTTCCCTTGCTCTTCGCTCTATACTATGCCGCTCCCATTAAGGCGGTTCCCAAGAATATTTATCGCTTTCTTTTCCAAAAATCAAGCAACAATCTAAATACTCAAACTTTCTTACTGAATTATTAAAAAAACCGCTTGTGCTATTGAAAACAAGCGAAAAAATATTTCCCCGCGCGACAATGTAACGCAATATTCACAAAAGCGCCACCTGATAAAACTGTCCGGCTCTTTTGCCGCTTCCAACCCGGTTATGTCAAGCAACCATAAGTAAAAGGAGAAAACCTATGCCAGAGAACAACTTTAACGATGAAAAGTTCTCCAGCTTCCCGCTGGATGACGAACCTGTAATGCAGACGAAGTCGCAAGAAAAGCCAACTGCTTCGCCTGCTGCAAAAAAGTCACTTGCAAATGCCGTAAAAAAATCTGCTGAGGTAAATGCAAAAAGAAAAACGCAGCAAACTGATGATGCTCTTGAAAGCCGCGATTTTCGTCCTATTCGCCAGCGCAGAGACGGCCGCACGGGACTTCTGGGCGGATTTATGTACTTTGTTTTTGTGCTCAGCCTCAGCATTATTCTGGCTATTCTGGCTTGGATGGCCGCAAGCGATGTTCTCGCTCTAAACAAAGAAGAGCTTGTTACCGATGTGGTTCTTGAAGAGTCTTTCTTTACCCCTGAGCAGATCACAGTGGAAAACGAGGACGGCACCACTACAACCAAAACCATCCTTATTGCGGACATCGGCGATGTTGCAACCGCTTTAAAGAACGCCGGTATTATCGATTACAAGCCACTATTCAAGTTTTATGCAATGATTTCCCACACAGACACAAAACTTGACCCCGGCACATATACTTTGAGCACTGAGCTTGACTACCGCGCAATTGTCAAGAAGATGCAATTTGGCAGCGACTCTCAGGTCCGCACCACAGTCACCTTCCCCGAAGGCTTTACAATGAAGGAAATCTTTAAACGCCTTGAGGAGAACAAGATATGCAAGTACGACGACTTGATGGAGTGTGCCGCAAATCACGATTTCTCTTACAAATACCTTGAGGGTATCCCTCTTGGTGACGCTTCCCGTCTGGAAGGTTTCCTCTTCCCGGACACCTATGAGTTCTATCAGGGTATGACTCCTGAGGCCGCTATTGACACCTTCCTGCAAATTTTTCACTACAAGCTTACTGCTGAAATGTGGGATCTTGCAGCAGCTCGGGGCTACTCCCTGCGCGATGTTGTTAACATGGCGTCCCTTATCGAAAAAGAAGCCGCTAACGACGAAGAGCGTCCGATCATTGCCGGCATCATATATAACCGTTTGAAAGCAAATGAGTACCTCGGTATTGACGCTGCAATCCAGTACACCTACGAAGAGCACAAAGAGGAACTGACAGGCGCTGACTTTGAGGTTGACACCCCCTACAACCTGCGTATGTATAAGGGCTTCCCGCCAACCCCGATCTGCAGCCCGGGCTTCGCCTCCATCATGGCTGTTTTGAAACCCACAGACAACAACTACTATTACTACGCACTGGATGTAGCCGCCGGAACACACCGCTTCTTCACTGACTCCAACAGCTTCAACGCCTTTGTAAAAACTCAGAACTATGGACAATAAAGGGTTAGAATTACTCTCACCCGCCGGAGATATGGAGCGCCTGTTAATGGCGCTCCATTATGGCGCAGATGCAGTTTATTTAGCCGGTGAAGAGTTCGGAATGCGTGCTGCTGCGGGTAACTTCGACAAGGGCTCCATGGCCTTGGCAATTGCCCTGTGCCATAACAAGGGCAAAAAAGTATATGTCACCTGCAACACTCTTCCCCGTGAGGACGAGCTGTCCCGACTGCCGGAATACCTGATGTTTTTGAACGATGCGGGCGTTGACGCGCTTATAGTCGCCGACCTGGGCGTAATCGCACTTGCAAAGAAATATGCCCCCGATGTTCAGCTCCACGTTAGCACGCAGCTTGGAATCGTCAACAGTGAGACCTGCAAAATACTCTATGATATGGGTGCTAAGCGCGCTGTTCTTGCAAGAGAGCTCTCCCTTGAGGAAATTCGTGTCTTACGCAAAAACATTCCGGAGGATATGGAACTGGAAGCTTTTGTGCACGGAGCAATGTGCGTATCCTTTTCCGGGCGTTGCCTGCTTTCAAACTACATGGCAAACAGGGACGCCAACAGAGGTGAATGCGCACAGCCCTGCCGTTGGAAATACCATCTGGTTGAGGAAAAGCGTCCCGGGGAGTACTTCGAAATATCCGAGGATAGCGGAACCTACATTCTCAACTCCAACGACATGTGCATGATAGAGCACCTACCGGAACTCATAGAGGCCGGAATAACCAGCTTTAAAATAGAGGGCAGAATGAAATCCGCCTACTACGCAGCGGCAGTCACCAACGCCTACCGTAACGCTCTGGACGCCGCAATAAATCAAACTCCACTTAACAAAGTCTGGATTGACGAGGTTGAGAAAATAAGCCACAGAACCTACTCCACAGGTTTTTACTTTGGAGAGCCCGGGCAGTACTACTCCCATAACGACTCTATTTATTTTGCAACTGCGGATGTGTGCGCGGTTGTGGAAAGCTGCGACGAAAACGGCAACGCTGTTCTGACTCAGCGAAACAAGTTCACTGTGGGGGACACGCTGGAGCTGCTGACAAACGACAGCGAACCCATTAGCTTTACAGTTGGCGAGATTCGCAACGGTAACAACGAGAGCATAGGGTCGACACCCCATCCTATGATGGAACTCAAAATGCAGCTCCCCCGCTCTTGCGCTCCCCTTTCCTTGCTGCGAAGACCAAAATGAGAAAAAGCAGCAACCGTTTATTAATAAGCGGTTGCTGCTTTTTTATGTACCTATTTAACTGCGGCTTCTTCCGGTTTGAAAATCTTATCCAAGAGCTTGCTGAGATAACCTTTGTAGGCAAGAATTATTAAAGGTATTTCAACAATAAGCGCTCCGAAAATATCCAGAACTGAGTGTTGTTTAAGAAAAACGGTTGCCGCTATTATTGTAAGGCAGAGAACCCAGTTGCAAATCTGCAGCCAAACCTTTTTCTTAAGAGTGTCACTGAATGCAACACTGAACGCAACTGCCACGGCGCCCACAACGTGCATGCTTGGGAACACGTTGGTGTTGGTATCGAAGTTGTAGATAAAGTTAACTATCCGCAAGGCGATATTGCCGTCTCCGATAACGTCAGGACGCAAATCCTGACCCGTGGGGTAAATAGAAATAATGGTTAGACTTAGGAAGAAGCCAGTAAACAGTGCAAGCAAATAGCGTTCAAAGGCCTTCGGGTCTTTTGCCAGAAAATAGAACCCGGGAATAACCATATATAAGAACCAACATAAGTACGGGAAAACGAACCACTCACAAAAAGGGACTAAATCGTCCAATGGGCTATACACCACGGCGTAGTTCGTGACGTTGACCTGTTCGAGAATCATGTACCAAATCAGGTGGATGGGCAGATAGGCAATTAAAAACCATTGCCTCTTTGTAACCTTTTTTAGAGCATTCAATGCAATACCTCCATGTGATCGAAACCGCTTCGAGCCAATTTTTCACAACGCGGCGATTATAGCACAGAGGATGGATTTTTTCAACGGTAAATTAATAAACAATTGCCCGAAGGCATTTTGTGGCCTCACGCCTTCGAGCAAAAATCACCTCTAACCAGCGGTGGTGATTACTTATCTTTATCAGTAGTACCGGCCGACAGCTGTTTCATTACTTGGTGAGAACCGGCTGGGCAAGGCAAGAATGCAAAAAGTCGAAAAAAACACCGCTCATTATTGTGTAAAAACGATATAGTATTTTTTACTCATGTGTAATATACTAAGTCCATTGTATTTGGACAAAATGAGTGGAATATTTTTTATCTCAGCCGCTCTATTTGAAATTCTATTTGTGAAGGAGTGTAATTATGGCAGGTTTTAAAATAATCTCCGATTCAACATCCGACTTGCCTCTCGATCTGGTAACCGAGCTTGATGTTCACATCATCCCCATGGTATACACTATCGACGGTCAGGATTTTACTAATTCTCCGGCCGATACCGATGAGACGGCTCATGCGTTTTACGAAAAGCTTCGTGGGGGGAAAATGCCCACCACTACCCAGATAAACATGGATACATATAAGGAGAACTTCACCCCCTATCTTAAGCAGGGCCTGGATATTCTGTATATCTGCTTTTCTTCCGGTCTTTCCAGCTCCTACAACAGCGCACTTATTGCTGTTTCGGATTTGAAGGAAGACTTCCCCGAGAGAAAGATAGTTGTTATTGACTCTCTCTGCGCCTCCTTGGGCGAAGGGCTTTTCGTCTACCATGCCGCAATGCAGAAAAAATCCGGCAAGAACTTAGCGGAAACCGCAGCCTGGCTTGAAGAAAACAGACCCTGCCTCGCCCATTGGTTCACAGTTGAAGATTTAAATCACCTCAAGCGTGGCGGTCGTCTTTCCAGTGCCGCTGCTCTTGTGGGTACAATGCTGAATATCAAGCCCGTTCTTCACGTTGATAACGAGGGCCATTTGGTTCCCGTTGAAAAGATCCGCGGACGCCGCAACAGTCTGGATGCGCTTGTTGATCACATGGCTAAAACCGCAATCGATCCGGCCGAACAGATAGTTTTTATCAGTCACGGCGACGCTCTGGATGATGCAAAATATGTACAAAAACGGGTTGAGGCAAAGTTGGGCGTAAAATCCTTTGTAATTAATCCCATTGGCCCCGTTATCGGCACTCACTCCGGTCAGGGGACAATCGCCCTATTCTATTTGGGTAAAAACAGAAGCTAAGCTACAAAAACACAAATAAAAAAGATAACCTGACATGACATGTCAGGTTATCTTTTTTATTTAGGACTCAGCCTTTTTTATTTCTTCGTGTAAATAATCCATAGCATCCGATAAGGTGCCAATAGCGTCCACAAGGCCGCAGTCTACTGCCTCCTGCGCCGAAATAATGCTGCCGACATCGTTTGCGAGCTCACTGGTACACAGCATATATTCGTTGTACTTTTCCCGTGTAATATTTGAATGGGACAGCACAAAGCCCACAACCCGCTCCTGCATACGCTCAAAATAATAAAACGACTGAGGAACCGCAATAACAAGCCCATTCATACGCACCGGGTGAATCGTCATAGCTGCGGAGGCAGCGATGAAGCTCCGTTTTGCCGCAACTGACAAGGGCACGCCAATAGAGTGGCTGCCACCCAGAACAATTGATGCGGTGGGCTTTTTCATTCCCGCAATCAGCTCTGCAATGCCAAGCCCCGCCTCAACGTCACCACCAACAGTGTTTAGCAGTATAAGAAGCGCTTTGATGTCCTTACTCTCTTCAATAGCAGAAATAAGCGGCATCACATGCTCATACTTCGTGGCTTTTAATCCATCGTGTATTACCTGATGACCCTCAATTTGCCCAACTATGGTAAGGCATTGAACCTCGCCGTATTCCGAGCTTGCAAGTGCCGCGCCAAAGTTATTTATACTCTCTGTTTGAGAGTCCTCTTCTTTGTTTTGTACTTTGTCTTCGTCCAAAAAAACACCCCGTTTCTCCACATAGCTTGTGCAGGATCGGGGTGTTTTATTTTTATTTATCTTCGTAAACTGCCTTAATACCCTTATAGGTCATATAGCAGTCAAACTTGGAAACCGTCTCATATGGCGAATGCATTGACAAAACCGGGACTCCGGCATCAATCGTGTCGATATTTCGCTGTGCCATATACATGGCAACCGTACCGCCGCCGCCTTGGTCAACCTTGCCCAACTCCGCCATCTGCCAAACTACTCCATTATCAGAAAAAAGCTTACGAAGATAGGCAACAAGCTCAGCCGAGGCATCATTGGAATCAGACTTACCCCCGTGACCGGTGAATTTGCACAGACCCATACCGTAGTTAATTTTCGCTGCATTCATCTTTTCGGAAACATCGGGGAAGTTGGGATCAAAGGCATTGCAAACATCTGCGGAAATGCACAGGCTGTTTGCGAAGCAGTCGGTCAGCTTAACACCCTGCGTGTCGCACAAATCGCTCATAAATTGCTCAAAGGCCATGCTCTTCATTCCGGAAACGCCTTCCGAACCGATTTCTTCCTTGTCGGCGAGGATGCAAACTCCTGTTTTTTCAGGCGCTTTGAGTTCCAGAATTGCGGCAAGCTCCGCATAGGCGCAAACTCTGTCGTCATGACCGTAGCCCGCAATCATGCTGCGGTCAAAACCAAGCTCTCGCACAGGATAGGCGGGCACTGCAGAAAGCTCTGCGGAGAGGAAATCCTCTTCAATAATGCCGTACTTTTGATTGAGCATATCCAAAACCGCCAGCTTAACTCTATCCTTAACATCTTCGCTGTCAGGCACGGAACCAATCATGATGTTCAGGCTTTCGCCGGGAACAAACTCAGCGGAATTCTTCTTGCGCTGTTCCTTTGCCAGATGCGGCAGCAGGTCAGTTATCTGAAAAATCGGGTCGCCGGGGTCACGTCCGACGCAAATTTCCTTAACAGTACCATCTTTAAGCGCAACCACACCGTGGAGCTCAAGGGGGATGGTGAGCCACTGGTACTTTTTAATTCCGCCATAATAGTGGGTCTTAAAGTAGCACAGCTCCTGATCTTCGTACATGGGCACTTGCTTAAGGTCAAGTCTTGGGCTGTCCACATGGGCGGCAGCAATCACAGCGCCGTCTTTCAGCGATTTCTTGCCCATAACCGCGAGCATAAGCGCTTTGCCCCTGTTTGAAACATAAACCTTTGTTCCAGCCTTTAGTTCCATACCCGCTTTATACGGTACAAAACCTTCTTTCTCCGCTAGTTCAATACCCAAACGGACTGCTTCCCGTTCTGTTCTGGCATCATTCAAAAAGGACATATATCCCTTGGCATATGCCTCACACTTATTCAGCTCTGCCGCTTCAATAATGTCATAGCCATTTTTTTGGCTGTAGAATAACTTGTTCTTTCTTGCAGATTTTTCTTTTTCCATTGTCTACCTCCCAATTATTTCTAAAAAAACGCTCCTGCATTTTTCCGAAAAGTTTTCGATTGTACTATCGTTAGAAACCGTGTAATCACAGACATCCTGAAAGTATTCATTTGGCTTTTGAGCCGCAATTCTCAGCTCCGCATACTCCCGTGTTATGTTCTCGCGCTTCATAAGGCGCGAAATCCTCTTGTCAGTTGGAGCGGTTATTCCAACTGTGGCCTTGCATATATTGCCCACGCCGCTCTCTACCAAAGCAATGGCATCAATTGCCACAAGTGTCCCGGCGTTTTTCGCCCAGTCGGCGAGTCTTTTTGTCATTTCAATGCCCACAAATTTGTGGGTAATGGCGTTTAGGTCGGCAAGTGCTTTTTCATCGGAAAAAACGATTTCCCCCAAATCCTTTGTATCAATGCTGCCTTGTGGAAAAACCCCCGGGAATCGCCGGTCGATGGCAGCTCTCAAATCCTCGCTGTTCCCAAGAAGTTCATGGTAAACTGCGTCGCAGTCGATAACAAGTCCGCCCATATCCTGCAGAGTGTCCAGCGCAGTTGTTTTACCGCAGCCTGTTCCTCCGGTAATGCCTATAATAGTCAGCCCCGCCATGAGCATCATTTCAATTTCGCTCTCGGCAACTGCACCTTGGCGCAAAACGGTGTACGGTGTTTTGGACATGTCAAGCACTGTTGACTCCAGCCCGAGTGCACACTCTCCACCATCTATGATACCCTCAATTTCCCCGGAAAAGTATTCAAAAACTTTTTCTGCTGTTTTTGCACTTTCTTTTCCTGAGGGATTTGCCGAAGGGGCGGCAAGAGGAAGCTTCGTTTCTTTCAAAAGCTCAAGAGTTTTTGGGTGCTTGGGACAGCGCAGTCCCACAGTATCTCCACCGGCTCTCACAGCTTCGGGAATACCCGGCTTGGCCTTTAAAACTATCGTAAGAGGTCCCGGCCAATAGCATTCGGCAAGGGCGTATGCCGCAGCGGGTACATCTTCACAAAGCCGGTCAATGGCGTGAGCTCCTGAAACCATCAAGCTCAGCGGCTTGTTCTCCGGTCTGCCTTTAACGGCAAATATGCGTTCTACCGCCTGATTATTCAGCCCGTTCGCCGCTAAGCCGTACACTGTTTCGGTCGGCACGGCAACAATGCCGCCGTCATTTATTATCTTGGCAGCGGCAGAAATTTCATTATCAAATATTTTGGTGTTCATATTTCCACCTCGAAGAAACCCCGCCTGCGGGCAGGGCTTAGTCCTCCGCTGAGGCCTTCATTCGTTCGGTTTGGTCAAAGGTGACGATAGCATCGATCAACTCGTCAAGGTCACCGTTCATAATCTGCTCGATCTTATAGAGTGTGAGCCCGATTCTGTGGTCAGTGACACGCCCTTGGGGAAAGTTATAGGTGCGGATGCGCTCGGATCTATCCCCTGTGCCCACCTGGCTCTTTCGCTCGGCTGCAAGGGCAGCATTTTTCTTGCGCTCTTCCTCTTCATAAAGGCGGGACGCCAGAATCTTCATGGCACGGTCTCGGTTCTTGTGCTGGCTGCGTTCATCCTGACACTCAACAACAGTGCCTGTGGGAAGGTGGGTGATGCGGATCGCACTTTCAGTTTTGTTAACGTGCTGTCCGCCCGCACCGCTGGCACGGAAAGTATCAATTTGCAGGTCGGATGCGTTAATTTCAAAGTCCACCTCATCCATTTCCGGCAAAACAGCAACGGTTACTGTGCTCGTGTGAATTCTGCCTGATGACTCGGTATCCGGAACTCGCTGAACCCTGTGGACGCCGCTTTCAAACTTCAAACGGGAATATGCGCCCGCGCCCTCAATTATGAAGCTGACTTCTTTGATACCGCCGATCTCGGTCTCGTTGATATTTGCAATTTCACTTTTCCAGCGTTTAGACTCGGCATACATGGAGTACATCCTGTAAAGGCTGTAAGCAAACAGAGCTGCCTCGTCACCACCCGCACCGCCGCGGATTTCGACGATAACGTTCTTGTCATCGTTGGGGTCGCTGGGCAGCAGCAGGATCTTTAGCTCCTGCTCGACCTGCTCCATCCGGTCATTTGCGTCGTCATACTCTTCCCGCAGCATCTCTTTAAACTCGGCGTCATCAACACCGGAATCCAGCAGTTCACGGGCTTCCTTTGCTGTATCTTCAAGCTTTCTATACCGGCGATATGCCTCAACAACTGCACTCAGGCCCTTTTGTTCCTTTGCAAGCTTTGCATAGGCAGTGGGATCTGAATACACCTCCGGCTGAGACATTCTGGCCTCAAGCTCGCTGTATTTAACTTCAATTTCTCTTAGTTTCTCCAGCATAAACGGTCATCCTTATATTCTTTGACAGTATTTCTGTCTAAATCTGTAAATTCGCACGGCGGTTATTTTACCACGCAATACGCAAAATGTAAATATTTCTTTAGTTTTAGTTTATTAATGCCGCCAATGCCGACCCTGCCATCGTGGCGTTCTCGGCGTGTGCAATTGAAACATACCGGCCAAGGACACCCTTTGTGTGCTTGTTCAGATATTGATCCAGCTTTTCACGAAACAGCAGAGAGTTGTGGAACAGCGAGCCTTCGGCAACTACAGTAAATGGATGCTCGGCCGTTTTGCCTCCGTCACAATGGAGACAAAGCGCGGATATCGTTGCGCAAACCAGCCTTGCTACACGCTCAAAACACATATCGATAAGGGCAGTGAGTACTTGAGCATCAGAGCCCTTGCACAAGTTCTTTACCTTGTTATTATCACCACGCAGGAACCTGTCATACTCCGGGGTTGTGAATTGTCCCCCATCCGTAGCAAACTCCGCCGAAAGGAGTCCTTCCTTAGCAGCGAACTTTGCGGTGTTAGAAATGAGCTGCCCCAAATATACTCCGCTCATCATTTTTTCAAAGCGGGCAACTCCGGGGTAATCCGACTCAGTGTCCAAAACATCGTCCGCCAGACCGTAGGGTGCAAGGCCGAAATGTCCCGACTCACAGTTAATGATCATGCTCTTATTTGAACTGATTTTGCTGATTTTACCCTGCTTCTCAACATAGCAGCAGTTAAAGCCCGTGCCTAAAATCAGCCCCGCAAAACCATCGCCATGTGAAATATCTAAATTTGCAAGACCTCCCATGAGTCCGGCAGCTGTATCGTTGAGAACTATTACCCTCAAATCCCTTGTAACGCCAAGCGTTTTGAGCTTTTTAACAAGTGATTCTCCAATGATGACACCGCTGGAATCACGTACTTTTACTTCCTTCGTGAGAAGAATAATTCTCCCGTCAAGATTCTCAAATATCTCAACCGGATATGAAAAGCAGAAGCTAATTGAGCCCGAAAACTCTGTTAAGGGTAAAACCTTCTCAGCGATTTCCGCAAAAAACTCGTCAACGGAAATCTCACCGTGACTTCCGGGCATACTGCACTTTTCCAATCTTTCCGTCACAGGCTTTCCGTCTCTAAACGTTACCAGAGCAACACGAAGGTTTGTCCCACCGGCATCGATTGCGATAACCGGCGTGTTATCAGCAGCTGCACCATCCACGGAGATATATGTAGGAATCATTGGCAAAGACGAACCCTCCGCAGATAGTCCCTTGTCCATTTCGTTCATATAGTCACGGGTAACTGAACGAATATCCACCTGCTCAGGGTGCATCTTAATTTTCTTCATGAACTCATCGGTCATCCCTATAATATCAGACATCTCTGGCCTCCATGCTCAATTACATAACATTTGCTGTCTCTTTATAAGTGGCAGTTCTCTCAACTCCGACAGGAATTACGAATTTTAGCTTTCTTGTAACAACTTCGGCTGCAAACTGCTTATCTTTTATTACTTCGCCATCCAGGGCATACGGGAAATCATCATTCTGAGCAATAACTTCCATTTTTTTACATCTTCGATAAATGATAATATCTGCATATTTGGGATTGTCCAGATGCTCACCATTTACGTATGAACCGATCATTGAGATAAAACGCAGGCGTGACATAGTTTTTACGTAGCAGAACTCAAGCAGCCCGTCGTCCAGCACTGCTTTTGGAGCGCAGCGGAAAGAACTGCCGATATATTCACCGTTTGCAATAGTGCAAAGAAGCATCTCTCCGTCTGAAATTTGCTCGCCGTCAACAACTACTTTACAGGAAGAACGCATACTCTTAGTAAAGGCTTTCAAAATACCTGCAATATATGCCAGCTTGCCCCTAAAGAATAATTTGTTTTTTAGTGACTCCATGTAAACTAAAACATTTGCATCGAACCCGAAATTACAGACATTGACACAGTATTTCCCATTAACGAGAATTAGGTCTAAATCCTGCTCCGTTCCGTTAATCTGATCGTCTATATTAAGAAATCCGTTAACTCCTCCGTAACACTTAACAAAATCGTTGCCGCTTCCGCAAGGAAAACAGCCCACAGCAGCGTTAGAAAAATCCGCAGCGCCATTTACAACCTCGTTCAAAGTGCCGTCTCCGCCGCAAGCGTAGAAGCGTATATGTTCATCTGACTGGCTACAAATCCTTTTTACATATGCGGTTGCATCCCCGGGACATTTTGTTGTATAAACTTCAATATTTTCCTCTGTAGTCACTTTTGCTAAGGCAGCTTCAACAATTTCTTTGCTGTTTTTCGGTCCCGCAGAGGGATTAATAATGAAAATGTGTTTCAAGGCAATATCTCCAATACTAACAAATAACGCGCTTGGTTAGCGGTGCTCTGATAAGTTCTCCCGCTCGTACCGAACGACTTATACATTTTATAGTACTACATCTGCCCGAAAATGTCATCTATTTTTCCTAGTTTTTCGACTTTTATCCACATAATACTTGCTGCATACTTTTTTTGACTTTATTACACAAAATCTTTTAAAAAGCAGGACCGGCAAACTTAATTGTCTACCCAGTCCTGCTCACTGTTTTCAATTTCGCTATTTCTATCTTGCCGCAACTTTTCTACGCAAACTAAGGCAGTCGGCTATCATGGCGATAAACTCGCTGTTGGTAGGCTTGCCTTTAACATTAGAGACTGTATAGCCAAAGAATTTTTGGAGGGTTTCAATGTCGCCTCTGTCCCAAGCGACTTCAATTGCGTGACGAATTGCTCTCTCAACTCTTGAGGGCGTTGTGTCAAATTTTCTGGCCACTTCCGGATAGAGAACTTTGGTAACTGAGTTAATCGCATCCATATCATTTATGGTCATAATGATTGCTTCCCGCAAATATTGGTAGCCTTTGATATGTGCCGGTACTCCGATTTCATGTAAAACATCGGTAACCACCGATTCGAGATTGGGTTCTGAGCGGAACATAGCAATGCCTTGGCGTGTTGCTGCGGTCCGGCTCACTGATGTTACCTGGCGAATTCTGCTCAAAAGAGCAGGTACATCACAGGGCTTAGGCATAAAGTAATATGCACCCAGCTCCGCCGCCTCCTGTACAACGTGCTCATTGAAAAATCCTGAAACAATAATTACGGCAGGCGCAGGCTGAAGCTGTGATAGCTTCTGCAAAACACCCAGTCCGTCGAGCTTTGTGAGAACCAAATCCATAACCACCACATCAGGGCGCTTCTCACTTATTAGCTCAAGTAGTTCGATACCGTTCCCCGCAGTACCAATTACCGTCATGTCCTCCTCTGCAGAAATCGTATCTGCCATAAGAAAGCAAAAATCTTCTCCGGAATCTGCAACTAATACCCTCGCTTTTGTTCCCATAAATATTCCTCCGCAATATTTAGTCCGGCCGCACATTTTTCTGTTTAAGCACATACACCGTCACGCTAGACCAATTTAGCATAAAATTGATGTTTACGCAACAAAAAGCTGCAGAAAAACTACAGCTTTTTGTCGTCATTTTTCGACTTTTCGTAAAAAATCCAACTTAATAGCACTTGTTTCGACCGACTTCCTTTTTAACTGACACTATGCGGCAGAGTCATTATTGCAGAACTCCAGCATCCTTTCAGCCGACACTCCAAAGCCGCTGGTGGGGTCATTTATCATAACATGGGTGACCGCTCCAATAAGCTTCCCATCCTGAATAATCGGGCTTCCGCTCATGCCCTGAACAATGCCGCCCGTTATCCCCAAGAGCTCAGGATCAGTCACTTTTATCATCATGCTTCTACCCGATAAGTCGTTGCGGTAAACACGCACGATTTCTATAGTGTATTCCTTGACCTCAGTTCCACTAATATTCGCGTAAACACTCGCTTTACCAAGGTTTATTTCGCTTTCCGCACCCATAGGGATTGCCTTTTCACCGGAGGGTCTGCCACTGGTCAATTCGCCAAAAATTCCACAACAGGTATTTTTGTGTATACTTCCGCAAACGTTATTGAGGTCAAACGTACCGGTTAGTTCCCCGGGCGCTCCTGCGGCGCCTTTAACAACTCCGGAGATCGAGGAGTGCATAATCTCGCCCCTGCCAAGAGGTAAAATCGTACCCGTATCAATGTCGTTAATGCTGTGACCAAGTCCACCGTATTTTCCCGTTTCCGGATCATAAAATGTTAGTGTTCCTATTCCGGAAATCATGTCGCGCAGCCAAATCCCCATTTCAGGTGCATTGGTCTCCGGATTTAGTTTTAACGTGAATTGTAGAGTTTCTCCGCCTCTTTTTACTGTTATTGATACTTCGCTGCCTGTAATTTTTTCCGCTGCCTTTTTAAAGTCTTCCGCACTGCTAATCTTTTCCCCGTTTAACCCGACCACAAGGTCTCCCGGCAGAATACCCGCATCAGCCGCCGGAGAGGCTGTGGTGCCGTTGTTTGAGGCGGCCATACCAACAACCAAAACCCCGTCTGTAAACATTTGGATACCCACTGTGTTCCCCATGGGAACCAACATTTTTTGGCTTGCCGCATCTGCTTTTATGCTTGGTGCGATTATTGTTGCGATTACGAGCAATACCACCGCAAATATGCGAATTTTGCTTATTATATTTTCTATCTTTTTTGTTTTCATCCGACTTCCCCCGCTATAATTTTTTAAGCCGGTCTAAACAATGTAATCTAAATCCGGTTTTGGTTTTTTCTCTCTTTTTTCAGATTCAGATTATATCGCTTAGACCGTGTTAACAGTATGTTCGCGGAAACCGGAAATAAAATTTTTTTGCGGTAACAAAATCTTGCTTTGTTTCTTTTTTCGCTAAAATCCGCACAGGGCAATGCGTAGAGCCACTTTGGGAAGTGTTTCATTCTTAGTTTTTGCATTTGAACATATTTTTTATTATGTCAAAAAATAACTTGAAAGGACGATTTGCCATATGAACAGTAACGTACCGGCCGTATTCAACGGCTCTCGAGATATTTATACTCGCCTTAGAACTCTGGCGGCAAGAAATCCCAATGTAAGCCTTATGGAGTATGGCTACAGCGACATGAAAAAGCCACTTTATGTGGCAGGTATGGGAAACGGTAAAAGGCGAGTGCTCTTTACCGCCGCCCACCATGCCAACGAGTGGCTCACAGCTCTGGTACTCATGCGTTTTCTGGAAGAGTTTTCAATGCGCGCAGATTGGCAATACATACTAAATGACAATAGTCTGGCCTTTGTGCCCCTTGTAAATCCCGACGCTGTGGATTTAGTTGTGGGCAGCATTCCCCCGGGACCATCGTACAACCACGCTGTTGCAATTTCCCGTAATTACCCGCAGATACCCTTTCCTGATGGATGGAAGGCCAACATGCAGGGCGTTGACCTTAATCTCCAATACCCAGCAGGCTGGGAACTGGCGCGGGAGCTGAAATTTGCCGCCGGTTTTACCTCGCCTGCCCCCCGGGATTTTGTAGGCTTATATCCATTAGAAGCGCCTGAAGCAAATTATCTGGCGGGTCTTACCAAAACCCTTAATCCGGATCTGGTAATAGCGCTCCACAGTCAGGGAGAGGTAATCTATTACATGTTTCAGGGATATTATCCCCCGGGCACTTTTCCCTTGGTACAGCAAATGGCAGATGCCAGCGGTTACTCCCTGGATGAAACTCCGTCTTACAGCGACAATGCCGGATACAAAGATTGGTTTATTGATAAATTTGACCGCCCGGGCTTTACAATAGAGATGGGCCTGGGCGAGAATCCCCTGCCTATATCGGATTTAGAGCCTATTTACAGCGATGTGGCGCCCATGCTTCTAATCGCTGCCAGGGGCGGTGTTTAAGGCAAGGGGAATCAATTCCCGTCCCCTCAGGCTCTGCGGAAATTAGATGAAATTTCGCTGAGGGCTTTTGCCGCTTCCATGTCGTAGTCACCACATTTGGCAATGTCACCCAAGGCAACAATGCCGACCAGAATTCCACTTTCCGTTACCGGAAGCCTTCTTATGCGGTTTTTTGCCATCCGTTCAGCTGCCCTTTCAGCTGCGTCTGACGGGTCGCAGGTAACCAGATTTCTGGACATTATCTCGCTTACTTTTATTTCCGTCGGATCCTCGTCTGACGCAACACAGCGCAATACAATATCTCTGTCCGTAACAATGCCTTTTAATTTGCCTCGACTGTCATGGACGGGGATTGAGCCGATATTACTTCTTTTGAGCAATTTTGCCGCTGCGCTAACCGGCTCGTCCTCATTTATTGAGATTACGTTTCCGGTCATAATTTCGCCGATGTTCATGTTTTGTCCTCCTTATTACAATTTGAAAATCAAAGTATAATAAGTATCGACTTCACCCCTGCAAATTATTCCGGATTTACAGGGGTGAAGTCAATTTCTTTTTTTCTTTTTTTATAAAATTCTTAAATGAATACTGTCGATTCATGTTGCCATTATTGCACTATTCAGCAACCAGTTCTAAAAGCGCAGGAGCCGTGGCATCTGCAAATAACCTCACCGCTTGTATCGCCTCTTTTAAAGTGTTTCCGCTGCTGCCAGCTTCAAGAATCAGCGAACCGGTAGTTAGCTGCTGATTGTAACGGTATTCGCTTATGGCAATAGGTCTCATGAGGGTGGGATACTTATTAATAGCAGCCGACTGCAGATACAGCGCCAGTTTCATATTTTCCATCCAGCGAGGATGGTCCAAACCTGCGTCACTCGTGCCAACAAGCAGCATCAACTGCGAGCACGGCGTGCCATCTGCCTCGGCAACTGTTTTGTAAACCACATCATTGTTACCGATTGCGTCACGATGAAGGTCTATAACAATTGCTATTTCCGGATGTTCTTTTAAGTAGTTCTCTATTTTCTGTCCACTACGGGGATAGCTGCCATTATAGCTGGGATAATCATAGATATCCCTGTCATGTATCACATTTAGCCCATAGCTCTCAAAGCAGGCCGCCAACTCGTCGCCTACCCGTACGACATTATAGTTTTTGTCCTCTGTCCGGTAATTATCCGTTGTTATATATGAGTTGTCATCGCAGAAATACGACTCGCTTGCATGAGTATGAATAATAAGTATTTGAACTCCGTCTTTTGAAAGCTGCTGGCTCGGGCCTTCAAGTAAAAGCGCGGGAAGGTCAAGAATAAGGCTGGTACTGTTTTTAACGACCATGCCGCCTTCAATCGTCGTGGGTAAAATCACATCATCTTTTTGAGGAGCTGTAGATTGTTGAGGGATATTTATGTCTGAAGGAAACGCCGGGTACTCTTCCTGACTGTCCTGTGTATGCGGCAGTCCTGCCTCCCCTGAGGTATTGGCCCCTACATTTCCGATTTGCATTCCTATGCTCGCAGAGAGTATTCTGTCGCCATTTGAGACGTTTTCCACCCATCGCTTAAGACTGTCATTGTTTTTTACAAACGCAACCACGCCGATTCCTATTGCCAAGAGTATTAATACGGACATCATTTTTCTTATGTTCAAAACGCCACCCCTTTTCTTTCTAAAGGATATGTCCGTCCATAAGTTTTGATTCGAAACCTTTGCCCAATTCTTTATACAATGCTAAGTGTTCAGTGGGATGTGTGCCCAATAAAAAAAGCAAAATGATTTACATAATGAAATATTATTCGCAACCAATCTACATCTTTCGCTTTTTTTTGACTTTTTTCCGTTCATTACCCCACCCATGTTTGGCACCTTTAACACACGACATATTGCTATATTTAGGTTGCAAAAATTATTATGACTCAATATATGGCGCTTATGTTCAGTTTCCATTATTTTTGTCTTGTCATTTTGTACTATTTTCCTATTGAAATTTAAGCATAAAAACGAATATAATTAGCGTGCACTTAGTTCACTATGAGGTACTAGCACCTTGAATAAAATTCGGATTTAGGGATTATTTATGAATAAACGCAAAATGAAAACTTTCATAATATGTGCTGTGTTATTATTCACTCTCGTTTTGAGCGGATATACCTTTGTCATGCAACCGGTAGCGTGGGACGCTGTTGAAGTATGCCCAATTTATGAAAATGGAATCCGCGTTACCAACGGTTATGTAGTTGGCGACACAATTTACACTCCGCTGGACGACTTCATTGAGATGCTCAACAAAGATATTAACATTGCTTGGGACAACGAAACCAAAACCGCCACAGCCACAGCTGAGGGTTTTGATTTTAGCGCTACCCTTGGTCAGCAGTATATGGTTTCCAATGGACGGTATCTGTATGTGCCTCAAGGCGTTATGGAATATAACGGTTCTGTTTTTCTTCCCATTGCAGAAATGGCAAAAGTCTTTAACGTAGGACTCACATGGGATGAAGAAAACCGCACCATCTCAGTTGACACGAATTCCATTAAATATCTCCTCTCCGGTGACGACTTCTACAACGCTGATGATTTGTATTGGTTCTCCCGTTTGATTAGCGCCGAATCAGGCGACCAGCCGATGGAAGGCATGATTGGTGTTGGTAACGTAGTACTAAACCGCGTTGCAGACCCCGCCTACCCTGACACAATTCAAGGCGTTGCATTTGACAACAAGTTCGGCGTTCAATTTTCCGTATCCTCTAACGGCATGATTTATGCTAATCCTTTGGACTGTGCTGTTGTTGCGGCAAAGCTGTCCTTAGAGGGCTACAACACCGTAGGTAACGCTATTTACTTTGTAAACCCGGTCATAGGCGCCGGCGGTTGGTTCGCTCAGACACGGACCTTTATCACTACCATTGGCGAACATTATTTCTACTCTTAACATATAGACTTATTGGAAATTATGTGTTAAAATCGCAGGGTATAGCAAATCGTTATACCCTGTGATTTTTTTTAGTTTTTTATTACCTGCAAGGCAAAAGCACTATTTACGGAGGAAAACATGCGGGAAATCTTATCTGCGGGCTTTGATGAGCTGGGTTTACCCATATCCGAAGAGATACTCTCCCGCTTTTCAATTTATTACGATCACCTTACTGAGCGCAACAGTGTTATGAACTTAACTGCCATTACAGGAGTTGAAGACTCAGCTCGTCTGCATTTTCTTGACTGCGCTGCGCTGCTTTCACTTTACAATTTTTCCCGAGCGTCCGTTATTGATGTGGGAACGGGAGCCGGCTTCCCCGGATTGCCGTTAAAAATTGCCCAGCCGGATGTCTCATTAACTCTGCTGGACGCCAATCAAAAACGAATCACTTTTTTAGAAGAGGTTTGTCAGCTGACGGAACTGTCCGGCGTGCGCTGTATAAAAACCCGGGCGGAGGATATTACCGATGAAATAGGCGGAAGCTTCGATGTGGCGGTTTCCAGAGCGGTGGCAAGGCTGAACGTGCTCTGTGAGCTGTGCTTGCCCTTCGTTCATGTAGGCGGCTCCTTTATTGCCATGAAGGGTCCGGACTGCACTGAGGAGCTTGAGGAGGCTGCAAAAGCAATTTCTATTCTGGGTGGAGCAAAGCCTCAAGTTAAAACCTACAAAATTCCCGGAACGGATATTACTCACAGCGCAATTATTATTAAAAAAATTAAGCCAACGCCCTTCGGCTATCCCAGAAGCTTTGGCAAGATTAAAAACTCACCCCTTTAGAATTTAACCTCTACAGAGAGACAAGAAGGCTAATGTATGATAACAAATCTACCAGAATTATTCGGCAGCATGGTGTTTAACGACACTGAAATGCGGGAACGTCTGCCCAAGGGCGCTTATGAAGCTCTTAAAAAGACTATGGATAAGGGCGAGCGCATGGACCTGGCAACAGCCAATGTAGTGGCAAATGCCATGAAGGACTGGGCGATCGAAAAAGGCGTCACCCACTTTACGCACTGGTTTCATCCCTTGACCGGTGTCACTGCTGAAAAGCACGACAGCTTTATAACCCCCGGTGAAGACGGCGGGGTCATTATGGAGTTTGCCGGAAAGAATCTGATTAAGGGTGAGCCGGATGCCTCCAGCTTTCCCTCCGGCGGTATCCGCGCAACCTTTGAAGCCCGCGGTTACACTGCGTGGGATCCCACGGCATACGCCTTTATAAAAGACGGTGTCTTATGCATACCCACCGCCTTTTGTTCCTTCGGTGGTGAAGCGCTGGATACAAAAACCCCCCTTCTGCGCTCTATGAATGTTATAAACACCCAGGCCACCCGTATTCTCCGCCTTTTTGGCAATACGGAAGAAAGGGTTTTTCCCACCTGTGGTTTGGAGCAGGAGTATTTTCTGATTGACCGCAACACATACAACGACCGTAAAGACATAGTTTACACAGGTCGTGCCCTTTTGGGCACACGTCCCCCAAAGGGACAGGAACTGGACGACTACTACTTCGGCTCAATAAAAATGCGTGTTTCCGCATTTATGAAAGAGCTCAACGAGGAGCTTTGGAAGCTGGGTGTTCTGGCGAAAACAGAGCATAACGAAGCCGCTCCCGCTCAACATGAGCTCGCGCCTATTTATACTAATGCCAACACGGCCGTTGACCACAACCAGCTCACAATGGAAATTATGCGCAAGGTTGCAAAGCGCCACGATTTGACCTGCCTTCTCCACGAGAAGCCTTTCGACGGTATTAACGGCAGTGGTAAGCATAACAACTGGTCTCTGTCAACAACAGGCGGCACTAACCTCTTAGAGCCTGGTGACACGCCCGAGAAAAACGCTCAATTTCTGCTGATTCTCTGCGCAGTGATCAAAGCTGTTGATGAATATCAGGATTTGCTGCGTATATCCGTTGCCTCCGCCGGAAACGATTATCGTTTGGGCGGGGACGAAGCTCCTCCTGCCATAATCTCAGTTTATCTGGGCAAGGAGCTGGGCGGTATTTTGGAGGCGCTGGAATCGGGTAAAACTTACGATCGGGTGGCGGACAACCACCTTACAATCGGTGTTGATTCCATGCCCGAAATTCCCAGAGACAACACTGACCGCAACCGGACTTCACCCTTCGCATTTACTGGTAATAAGTTTGAGTTCCGCATGCTGGGTGCAAGTATGTCTGCTTCTACCTCAACCACTTTTATAAACACAATTGTTGCGGAATCCTTTCGTCAGTTTGCTGATATACTGGAAAATGCAGATGATTTTACTTTGGCTCTAAACGAGCTGATACGGGACACGATCCGCCAGCATAAGCGCATAATTTTTGACGGTAACGGTTATGATAAAAGCTGGGCGCTTGAGGCAGAACGCCGCGGTCTCAGCAATTTCCCGTCAACGGCTGACTGTCTGCCGCATTTGACAGACGAAAAAAACGTCAAGCTCTTTGAGAGGCACAGCGTTTTCTCTGAAACTGAGCTTCACGCCCGTCAGGACATTCTGCTTGAAAACTACTGCAAGCAAATTAATATTGAATCTAATGTCATGACGGAGATGATCCGCTGTGATATTCTCCCTTCCGTTATTGGTTTTGAAAAGGAACTTGCAGACGCTATCATTGCAAAACGCTCCGCAAGTTCTACGCTCAGCTGTAAAACCGAAACTGCACTTTTGGAGAAAATTTCCCTTCTAACCGAACAGATGGCTGCAGGTCTTGCAACTCTTGAAGCCTCGGCAAAGGAAATTAGCATTCCCAGCAACAACCTTGCCGCAACGGCTCGGCATTGCAGAGACACCGTTGTAAAAGATATGGCATCACTTAGAAAAACAACCGATACACTAGAAGCTCTTTGCAGCAAGGCATGCTGGCCTTATCCTTCCTATGGTCGGATCCTTTACCGGGTATAGGCACATATGGCAACAGCAAAATAAAAGAGACAAAAACACAGAAAACCGTGCGTGTTACCCAGCGCGATCAAGCTGCCGGGGATAAGCACAGAAATTTTACTAGGAGGAAAACAACATGGCAGTAATCACAATCACAAAGGATAATTTTGAAGCTGAAGTCACCGCATCCACGACCCCGGTTCTGGTGGATTTTTGGGCAGCATGGTGCGGACCTTGCCGCATGCTCTCCCCAATCGTTGATGAGATTTCAGAGGAGCGCACTGATATTAAGGTGGGCAAAATAAATGTTGATGAGCAGCCCGAACTTGCTGCAAAATTCGGCGTTATGAGCATCCCTACTGTAATCGTTTTTCAAAACGGTCAAATCAAGAACAAATCCGTAGGCGCCGTGCCTAAGGAACAGCTCCTAAAGCTTTTATAAACAGCAGCCTTGAGGATTGCAAAAAGAATCACCCGTGACGATATCGTCACGGGTGATTCTTTTTGCATAGCTATATAGTTAATGCTCCATCCTCGTCCTCAAGCAGCAGTAAAATACGCTCCTGCTCACCGGACACGGCGTTAACATATAAGATATACTTTCTGCCGGTCTCTTCCTGGCAGTTATACTCATAGCAGAGCACTTCATACTTTCCCGGAGTTGGTATTACAACTGTGTTCTCAGAGATAATCTCAAGACCTTCAGGAACTTTCTCTCTCCCCTGGTCAATAGTTATAGCCGTCTGCGGAATTTCACGCCCATAATGGGAAGAAACATATCCTGTTGCTTCGAAGCTCTGCAGAGCACCTGTGTCCATTGCTATGCCAACCTTAATAAGATCAGGGTAGCATATGACACCGTCCTGCATATAGGCAAAGTTTGCGGTCATAACATTGTTGCTAATAAGATAATAGCTCTCCTTCATGTCGCTATATCCCCAGCGTTCCAGCATTTTCTTTGCGGTGTCCAGTGCCTCTTTTGCAGTGAGTTGAGTGCTTTGCACCTGTCTTGTGTTGAGCATGCCATAAACAACTCCCCCTGTCTTACTGACCCAAAGATTTACCTGCTCCCCGTTTATCTCAGCCGCATAACAAAATGTCGGCAGCAGTCCCTCCTGCTCCGAAGAGGGGAACACACGCTCGGGTCTGACGCCTAGGAAGGACGCCGCTTCTTTACGTCCCTGCAACTGGTCAATCTCTTCCCTACCCTCCAAAAACTTTGGAGACGCGGTTTTCAAATGTTGCGAAAAAGGTCCGTCATAAATAAGCGAAGGCAGTTCCGGGAACTCTTCCTCTGAAACGCTGATATTGTCCGCAAGGGTTTGAGGAATAAACTCTCCCTCCCGATTGTCTAGCTCCTCAACAGAACGGACATACTCTTCTAAGCTGACCATAGCGCTGCCCATTTGATCCTGAAGATCCTTCAAATTCATAGCCAGATTTGAAGCCGTGTCCGAGAGTGACTTAAGTCCGTCTCTTTCCTCTTGAGTAAACTGTTCTCCTCTGCCTGCTTTTTGAGCAAGAGAAAAGGCGTAGTCCCCAACCGTATTAATAAAGGTTGAAGTCTTTTCAAGCTCAGTAGAGGAAAAGGGCAGAACGCCAAGAGACATCCCCGCCATCTGTGCCTTTCCGAATATTTCTGTGCAAACAGCGCCCGCCATTGAGGGCGATGTAACAACCAAGCTTTTTTGCAGCGCGGTATCCATTGCTTCAACGCCTGTTACAAGTTCGGCAAAAGCATGACTATAATTGGCCGCCATACTGGTCTCATTTTTATTTGCGCGATTAATTGACGCGCCGGCAACACAAATTGCAATTACTAAGCAAATTGACAGAATTGTAATTATTAGCACTGCTGTCTTTTTCTTCATAAAAAACACCCCTTTTGTGCATATTATGTCACAAAAAGGATGCTTTTATTGTGTTAAATTTTAACTGTTAAATGTTTCTGTCAGCTCCGGAGTTTTTCTATTCCTATTTTTATTCTGCGCAGAGTTTCCGCCTTTCCTAATATGCGGCAAATCTCCACAGCGCCTCCGGGCGTGACCATTTTGCCCGCAACTGCAATGCGAAGCGGCCACATAAGGGTTGCGTTCTTAATTTCCATACTCTCCGCCTTGGATACCAGCGCGCCGTGGATTGTCTCCTCTGTCCAATTTTCAAGGTTTTCCATGAGTGGAAGCACTGTTTTTAGCATTTCCAAGGAAATCTGCGCATCGGTTTTTGACTTCTTGTTAGTAAACAATTCAATGTTATATTCCGGCAGAACATCAAAAAAATCAATCTTCTCGGGAATGTCCGTGAGCCGCTCTGTTCTGGGCTGAAGTAGTGGCGCAAAAGCGTGAATATCGATTTCAGGATTACGGACACTCAGACGAATGAAAGGCTCGGCAAGCTGAGTGAACTTCTCCGGTGTGAGCGCCTTAATATATTCAGAGTTAAAATAAGTCAGCTTTTCAATGTCGAAAATCGCAGGTGATTTTGATATACCGCCGATGTCAAATACTTCACACAAGTCATCAAGGGAGAAAATCTCCCGCTCACCGCCGGGACTCCATCCCAAAAGCGCAACGTAATTGACTACTGCCTCTGTAAGGTAACCCTGAGCTATCAAATCCTCATAGCTGGGATCCCCGTGGCGTTTTGACATTTTATTTTGTGCATCTCTCATAACCGGCGAGCAGTGGACATACTTGGGAATCTCCCAGCCAAAGCTCTCATAAAGCAGATTATACTTGGGCGAAGACGCCAAATACTCGCTGCCCCGAACAACGTGGCTTATGCCCATTAAGTGGTCATCGACCACATTTGCAAAGTTGTATGTGGGCAGGCCGTCAGACTTAATAAGAACATTGTCGTCCAAGGTATCATTGGGTACGGTGATGTTGCCAAAAATCTCGTCACTGAAAGTGGTTGTTCCCTCTTTGGGAATCTTCTGACGGATAACATAAGGCTCTCCTGCTGCCAGCTTTTTATCTATTTCAGCCTGACTCAGGCTGCGGCAGGGGTCGTCTGCTTTTTTAAAACCCTCGTTTGTTTCTTCGCCGGTTTTTTCACAGAAGCAGCGGTATGCTCCGCCCTTTTCCAAAAGCAGTTTTGCATATTCACCGTAGAGCTCTTTTCTCTGGGTTTGAATATACGGACCAACCGGTCCGCCAACATCAGGACCTTCATCGTGTTCCAGACCGCAGTCTCTCATGGTTTTGTAAATAACCTCCGTTGCGCCTTCCACAAGTCTGCCCTGATCGGTATCCTCAATACGCAGAATGAATTTCCCCCGGTTTTTTCTTGCTATAAGGTAGGTATATAGCGCGGTACGAAGGTTTCCCACGTGCATATATCCCGTGGGGCTGGGTGCAAAACGGGTGCGCACCTCTCCCTTGGGGATCTGCGCTTCTATTTCCTCGAACCATTTCATGTCCATGTAAGCTTCTCCTTAGTTTGCGATGAATTATATCAATCCAATTGGAACATACATTAAACATAATATTTTACTCATCGGGGATTGTCAAGCAATGAAGGCGTGTGATATAATATTTTGTAACGCCTACCGTGAAAAATGCTTGTTTTTACCATTTTTTATTGAGTCTCGGCTTGTTTTTTTATAAGTAAACCGAACTAAATTTTATATACAGAGGTACTGTCATGTCACATGCCATATCAGACAAAATGATTGCGCTCACGCAGAAAAATTCCGTTATCCGTGAAATGTTCGAGGAAGGTAACCGCCTTGCTAAACTTTTTGGTCGGGAAAACGTCTATGATTTCAGTATTGGAAATCCATTTTTTCCCGCCCCCGAATCCGTAAAAAACGCTATAATATCAACTTTGGAGACCGAGCCCTCTGTTATGGTCCACGGTTACACCAACAATGCCGGTTACCCTGATGTTCGCCAGACTATCGCCGAATTCCTCAATAGCCGCCACGGAACCAATTTCCATTCGGGCAGCATTGTTATGACCGTGGGTGCGGCAGGCGGACTAAACGTTCTTCTGAAGTCTTTGCTCAATCCCGGCGATGAGATTATTTGTCTTGCCCCTTATTTTCTTGAATACGGCAACTATATAACAAACTTTGACGGTGTTTTGGTGGTTGTCCCCCCCAACGCTCCCAGCTTCCAGTTGGACGCTCAAGCAATTTCAAACGCCCTCACTCCCAAGACAAAGGCAATAATAATAAACTCTCCAAACAACCCCACCGGCGTAATCTATGCAGCCGAAGCTCTCACCGCCCTAAACGATGTTTTAGAGGCAAAGATGGCAGAATTCGGTCACCCGATCTACATTATCTCGGACGAGCCTTACCGCGAGCTGGCATATGACGGCGCACAGGTGCCCTGGGTAACCACTTATTGCCGCAACTCCATCGTTTGCTACTCCTGGTCAAAGTCCCTCTCCCTGCCTGGAGAGCGTATCGGTTACCTTGCCATCTCTCCGGATGCGGACGATGCGGGGCTGCTTTTTGATGCCGCCTCCATTGCCAATCGTGTTTTGGGTTTTGTAAATGCCCCGTCCCTGATGCAGCGCGCTGTTGCCAAATGCCTTGACGCAAGCACGGACATTCAGGCCTACGATAACAACCGCAAACTCCTGTATAACGGTATCATTGCCGCCGGGCTTGAATGTGCCTACCCCGCCGGCACGTTCTACTTATGGGTGAAAACCCCCTGCGACGATAAGCAGTTTTGTACTCTTGCTAAAAAACACAACATTCTTGTTGTTCCCGGCAGTTCCTTTGCGTGTCCGGGCTATGTGAGAATTGCTTACTGCGTATCAAAGGAAACCATACTCGGTTCACTCCCCGGCTTCAAAAAGCTGGGAGAAGAACTGGGTCTTAAGGAGCAAAACACATGAATGAGAAAAAAACTATCTTTTCGGGAATCCAACCATCCGGCGAACTGACTCTGGGTTCTTATCTCGGAGCGATAAAAAACTGGGTCGATCTGTGCGAAGAGTACAATTGTTATTACTGCATTGTTGATATGCACTCCATAACAGTCAGACAAAATCCGGCAGAGTTAAGGCGGCGCACTATTGAGCAGCTTGCCCAATATATAGCATGCGGTCTTGACCCCCAAAAGAACACTGTGTTTATTCAAAGCCATGTTCCCGCCCATGCAGAGCTCGCTTGGGTGCTCTCTTGTTACACCATGTTCGGTGAACTCTCCCGAATGACCCAATTCAAGGACAAAAGTGCAAAGAATGCGGACAATATTAACGCAGGACTCTTCACCTACCCCGCTCTTATGGCCGCTGATATCCTGCTTTATCAGGCTCATCTTGTTCCCGTTGGAGGCGACCAGAAGCAGCACGTTGAGCTCTCAAGAGACATTGCCCAGCGTTTCAACGGGGTTTATGGCGATGTGTTTACCATTCCAGAGCCGTTTATTCCGAAGGTTGGCGCAAGAATCATGAGCCTTACCTCCCCTGAAAATAAGATGTCCAAGTCTGACTCAGACCCCGGCGGCTGCATCTATCTCATGCAAAAGCCGGATGATATTATGCGCTGCTTCAAGCGCGCTGTTACAGACAGTGACACCTGCGTACGGTGTGACCCTACGGAAAAGCCCGGCGTTTCTAACCTGATGCAGGTTTATTCCGTTGCAACCGGTTTAAGCTTCGACGAAATTGAGCGAGAGTTCTGCGGAAAAGGCTACGGTGATTTCAAGCTTCGTGTGGGTGAGTCGGTTGTTGAGCTGTTACGTCCTATAAGAGAAGAGGCCGAAAGGCTCCTTGCTGACAAGGCATATTTGGAGTCCGTGTACAAAGAGGGCGCGGCAAAGGCGTCTTATGCTGCCGCAAAAACACTCCGCAAAGTCTACAAAAAGATTGGCTTCGTGGAGAGGTAACTGCCTCTATAGATGAAATTAACAGCGAAAGGACAATTTGGATGGACGTATCTACCGCCACCGCAATTAGAATAATAATTACAATTGCAGTTGGCTTCATCGTCAGCTTTGCCGCAACACCTATTGTGAAACTATTTGCACAAAAGGTTGGAGCGATGGACATTCCCAATGAAGAACGCCGTATTCACGACCATCCTATTCCACGAATGGGCGGTCTGGCGATTTTCCTTGGATTTATTATTAGCACGCTGCTATTTTCTGATATTACTCTTGAAGTGCGCGGCATACTTCTCGGCTGCGTTGTGATTGTTGCAACCGGTGCTGTGGACGACTTAGTCTCACTGAATGCCTGGGTTAAATTCTCTCTGCAAATTGTGGCGGCTATTGTAGCGGTTGCCCACAATGTTCGAATCGAAATTGTAATTAACCCGGCTTTTTGGAGTGAAGCCGAGCACCTGATCCTTGGTTCCTGGTCCATCCCTGTAACAATTATCTGGATTGTTGCTATTACCAATTCCGTCAATCTTATTGACGGTCTGGACGGACTCGCAGTCGGAGTTTCAACGATAAGCAGCGTAACCATGCTCATTGTTTCTCTGCTTGTTTCCGATGTCAATATAGCCATTATTTTGGCTGCTTTAGTCGGCGCTTGCGTTGGCTTCATGCCATATAATTTAAATCCTGCAAAAATCTTTATGGGGGATACGGGCGCACTGCTTTTGGGTTATGTTTTAGCCACAATATCCGTCCTTGGACTGTTCAAGTTTTACGCTCTTGTGTCCTTTGCCGTGCCTTTGCTGGCCCTTGCTATCCCTCTGTTGGACACCATATTGGCATTTGTCCGTCGTCTGTTAAAGGGGCAAAATCCTTTCCACGCCGACAGGCAACACCTGCATCATAAGCTCATTGATTTGGGTCTGAATCAAAAGCAGGCTGTTGCAATTTTATACACCGTAAGCGGAATTCTCGGACTGTCTGCTGTAATACTTACCACTGACGGCACGTGGCGTATCCTTATTTCAATTGTGGCATTCTGTTTGTGTGCCTTCCTATGGTGGTATATTTACAACGGAATGCATCAGAACAAAATTAAGCTTCTGAAAATCAAACGCGCCAAAAGTTCTGATGACAATGAAAGCGTTGATATTCCCGCCACTAACAAGGAGAATGATAATGAAAAAGATTAAAGTTATGTCCGTTTTTGGCACCCGCCCGGAAGCGATAAAAATGGCTCCTCTGGTTTTGGAGCTTGGACGCAGACCGGAGTTCGAAAACCAGGTTTGCGTTACAGCGCAGCATAGACAAATGCTTGATGAGGTTTTGGATAGTTTCGGCATTACCCCCGGTTACGATCTGGATATAATGCAAAAGGGTCAAACATTAGGCGATATCACTGCCCGGGTACTTCAGGGAATGGGTGATGTTTTCGCAAAAGCAAAGCCGGATCTGGTGCTTGTCCACGGAGACACCACTACCACCTTCGCGGGAGCTCTGGCGGCTTTTTACGCTCAGATCCCCGTGGGTCATGTTGAGGCCGGACTTAGAACATTTGACCGCTATTCTCCCTATCCCGAGGAAATGAACCGGCAAATGGTCGGTAGACTCGCCGAATATCACTTTGTACCAACGGCACAAAACGCAGAAAACCTTAAAAACGAAAATATACGTGAAAACCTCTTTATCACGGGTAACACGGTAATTGATGCTATGGCGTACACTGTTGGGGACGGTAGCTTTACTACTCCCGAGCTTTCTGAAATTGACTTTGCCTCAAAGCGCGTTATTACGCTTACCTGTCATCGCCGAGAAAACTACGGCCGTCCCATGGAAGACATTTTTTCCGCCATCGCCCGTATTGCCAAAAGCTATGACGATGTTGAAATAGTATATCCTGTTCATCTTAGTCCCTACGTCCGTGAAACAGCGCAAAAGCACCTTTCAGGCATAGCAAACATTCATCTTATTGAGCCTTTGTGCGCAACCCAGATGCACAGGCTCATGTCCAGAAGCTACTTTGTTATGACCGATTCCGGCGGTTTGCAGGAGGAAGCTCCGGCTCTCGGCAAACCGGTTCTGGTACTGCGCAAAGAAACTGAGCGTCCCGAAGCTCTCGAGGCAGGAACCGTTGCCCTTGCGGGGGTAGATGCGCAAAACATATATAGCCTGGCCGAGGAGCTGTTAACCAACCATAACACCTATAATAAAATGGCAAAAGCCGTCAACCCCTACGGTGACGGCAAGGCATGCCAGCGCATTGCGGATGCTATTTTATTTGGCTTCGGACTCACAGGCACAAAACCCGAAAATTTTTGTCCCGGCAAAAACTGAGACAACTGCTACATTAGCAGCAAGGCTCCTGCGATTAGTAAAAATTCAACGTCTTTTGTTTCACGATATAATAAG
>CAZHCB010000004.1:0-32543 GCA_964530935.1 uncultured Oscillospiraceae bacterium | reverse complement strand
TCTCCAGCGCCTGCTCGCCGGTGTCCGGCTGGGAAATAAGCAAGCTGTCAATATCAAGACCCAGTGCGCGGGCATATGCCGGCTCAAGGGCGTGCTCAACGTCGATAAAGGCAACCTCTCCGCCCAATTTCTGAGCACTGGCCAAAATATGAAGTGCAAGGGTGGTTTTACCAGAAGACTCCGGTCCATAGATCTCAACAATACGTCCTCTGGGAACTCCGCCTATGCCAAGGGCAAGGTCAAGGGATAGCGAGCCTGTGGAAATAGCGTCAACATTAACTGAAATATCGTCGCCTAAACGCATAATAGCGCCCTTGCCATAGTTCTTTTCAATTTGTGCAAGCGCCGTTTCAAGAGCCTTTTTCTTGTCATCTGCCTGACCGGTAATAGTAATAGGTACCTTTTTCTTTTCTGCCATAATAAGTTCACCTCATATTTTTTGTTGCCGCAATTCGCAGGCGCACATTATTTATACATTGCCGTAAACAACACGGTCTATATCCAACGTATCTTTCACCGTACCGACATTTTTTAGTCCCGCAACACGCATAAGCATCATAACATCCTGGGCTTGTCCTGCACCCACCTCGAACATCATCAGTCCGCCGACTCTGACAATGCCCCGCCATGTATCAATAATCCTGCGGTAAAATTTCAGGCCGTCCTCACCGCCGTCCAAGGCGTCCAGGGGCTCATAGTCCCTAACCGACTTATCAAGCCCGTCAAGCTCCTGTGTTGGTATGTAGGGCGGGTTGCATACAAACAGGTCAAAGCTCCCCAGCATCATAGGAGGGGCTTGCAGGGCGTCAATCTCAATGCAGCTGACCCTTGGGTTGAGCTTGTTTTTTTGAACATTTTGCTTTGCAACCGACAAGGCCTTTGGGTTAATGTCTCCCAAAACCACGGTGGTCGCCGGCAAGGCTTTTGCAATAGCGCAACCTATGCAGCCGCTGCCGGTACAAAGATCGATGATCCTTGCGTCCATCTTTCGTCCGTGCAAAGCGTTAACCGCCGATTCTGCCAAAACCTCCGTATCAATACGGGGAATTAGCACGTCTGGGTTAACAACCATGGGCAAACCGTAAAACTCCCACTCCCCTGTAATATAAGCCACCGGCTCCCCCTGCTGTCGTCTTTCAACCATGTCATAAACACGCTTTTCTATCGTTTCAGAGGTGTAAAGATTCATGTCTGCAAGCAGGGAATTCTTAGATTTTTCCGCGGCACAGCTTACAATCAGTCTGGCCTCCAAACCGGCTGCGGAAACATCCATATCCCGCAGTTTTTTTCTGGCATAAATATATAACTCGTTGTAGGTCTTTGGCATCAAAGCTCGTCCTTTCGCTAAGATATATTAAGTTCGCTCACCAGCGGTCCAGACCTTCTTCCTCCGGAATAACCAAGGTTAGAGCTTCAATGGCAACCTCAATTATTGAGTCGTCCGGCTCATTGGTCGTCAGCCTCTGAAGCGCCTTTCCCGGAGCGGAAATAATACTTGTCAGCCAATTGTCATGCCTGCCTGCCCATCGATTAATCTCATAAGCCACGCCTACCAAAATAGGCAAAAGCAGGAGCCTGAAACCCATGCGCGCAAAGGGATTCTCCAAATGAATCATGAAGCCGATGAAGATGCCCAGCACAACGACCACAAGTAAAAAGCTGGTTCCGCATCTGGGGTGCAAGCGGCTCTGCTTGCGAACATTTTCTACTGTCAGCGGCAAACGCTTTTCGTAGCAGAAAATTGTTTTATGCTCCGCACCGTGGTAGGCAAACAGTCTCTCAATGTCCTTCATTTTTGAAACGCCCCAGAGGTATAGGAAAAAAATAATCATCTTACAAAGACCCTCAAGCAGGCTTCGAAGGGGGATGTTTCCTGCAACCCCGGGAATGAAGCCCACTATCAGTGCGGGCAGAAAAATAAATAGTCCTACAGACAGGCATATACCTAGGAAAACCGCAAATCCCATAAGGAATTTCTCAGCTTTTTCCATACCGAATTTCTTCTCAATCCACTGGTCAAATTTTCCGGGTTCTTCCTGTTGGTCCTCGGGCAGGAGCCCCGCTGAATAGGTAATCGCCTTTACGCCGTAAATCATGGATTCCAGAAAGCCCACTACTCCGCGGATAAGCGGCCATCCCAAAACCTTATATTTCTCACGCAGAAAATGAGGCTCTTCAACCTTTGAAACAAGCCCCTTTTCCGTTCTGCAAACGATCGACTGCTTCGTTGGCCCGCGCATCAAAATTCCTTCAATAAGGGCTTGTCCGCCGATAGATGTGCAAAACGCAAGCTCATCGTCTTTTTTCTTGCTCATAGGGTTTTCCTTTCGCTAGCCTGACCAATATAATCCGCACCCGCCCTGCGGGCCGTATGTCTTGCGCCAGTCTTCATTTATTTTTCAGCCGCCGCCTGATGAAGCGGCAATCTTATTGTAACAATGGCGCCTCCGCCTTCGGAATTTGCAATTATTATATTACCACCGTGTCTTGTTACTATTTCGTCACAAACCGCCAAACCAATGCCGCTGCCTCTTTCTTTGGAGCTTCCCTTGTAAAACATCTTCTTAACAAACGGCAACTCGGCTTCGGCTATGCCCGGGCCATAATCCCTGACGCTAATAACCGCATAATCGCTCTTCTTTTCCAGGGATACATCGATCTTCCCGCCTGACTTCCCATATTTGGACGCATTGTCCAAAACATTTAAAACAACCTGCCGCAGTCTTTCAACATCCCCGGGAATCAGGGGCATCTCCTGAGCAGGAGGTGTGTAAGTAAGCTCTATATCCTCCTGCCTGAGCAGTTCACTATATGCAAACATTGAATCTTCAAGCTCCGACTCAATATCAACTAGCTCAATACTAAGATTAAAACGGCCGTCCTGAATACGGGTAAACTCCAAAAGCTCCTCAACCATCTTTGTTAGCCTTGCGGCCTCTTTGGATATGATGGTCAAGCCTCTCTGGGAATCACCTTTTATCTCCGCATCATAAAGCAGGGTTTCGCTCCAACCTGTAATGGCGGTTAGAGGCGTTCTCAATTCGTGTGAAACGGAGGAAATAAACTCCGACTGCATCTTTTCCGCCTGACTTATTTTTGCCGACATCTCGTTTATTGCATCCGTCAGCTCACCAATTTCGTCGTTTTGCTTTTTGTCCGCCTGAATGCCGTAGCTTCCATCGGCAATTCTCTTTGCCAACATGGTTAAGCTCTGAATCGGCTCAACAATAGATCTTATGAAAAATGCGTTTGTAAGGAAAACGATTAGGATAATAATCAATCCCACTACAGCTGCCCAGGTGGTAATCTGCATTGCCCGCTGATCCACCAGCTTAAGGCTGGTAACATAGCGCATAACGCCAATAGTAGACCCGTCAGCATATTTCATGGGCGCTGAAACTGATAAAATTCTCTCACCGGTGGTGGGACTTAGTCCCTCCCAGGAGCTGATAAGACCGTTTTGCAGGGCTAAGCTGATATCCGGTGTCCCGGGGGAGGAACCGGCAGAAATGCCATAGCTGGAAGCCTCAACACGCCCTCTTGCGTTAACAAATTGGAGTTCCAAGCTATCCTTATCTTCGAAAGTTTCCGTGTAGCGGTATGCGCTCTGGTTGTACTCAAGATAGGTTTTGGAGGCATAGGAGGAAAAAAACTCAGCAGCGGTTTGCGCTTTGTTTTCAAGAGCGGTACGCAGGGCGGAGTAGTAGTAGTTGCTCATTACTGCTGAAAAAGCCAAAATCGCAACTGCAATTATCAAAACGATGATAACGATGCTGTTAGTCATCCATCTGCGCCTGATACTCTTAAACTTCACGCTCTTGTGACCTCCTTTGCTAATTCTCTAGAATCCCCACTTATAGCCATATCCCCAAACCGTTGTAATAAAGCTGGGGATCGTGGGGTCGTCTTCGATTTTAATCCGGAGTCTGCGGATGTTTACATCCACAATCTTCAGCTCGCCGAAATAATCCCTGCCCCAAACCTCATTGAGAATTTCTTCTCTGGAAAGAGCCTTCCCGGGGTTATCCATAAATAGCTTCATAATGGCATACTCAATCTGTGTAAGCCGGATGCGAACACTGTTTTTCTCAAGAGTTCTGTTGCGTGTGTTAAGCTTGAAAGGACCGCAAACCAGCTCCCCTGCGGGCGCTTCTTCCTCAGCAGCTCCTCCCGTGCGCCTGTACAGCGCATCAATTCTGGCGGTGAGCTCCGCCGGAGAGAAGGGCTTTGTAACATAGTCATCAGCCCCGGTCATAAGGCCGGTAACCTTGTCCATTTCCTGACTCTTGGCAGTGAGCATTATAATGCCTATTTTTGAGCCGGAGGCTCTAATCCTGCGGCAAACCTCGAAGCCGTCTATATCAGGCAGCATAACGTCTAAAAGTGCAACCCGAATGTCCGGATTCTCTTTCAAGCGCTCCATTGCCTGTTCACCTGTTTCCGCTTCGATAGGCTCATAACCTGAACGCTTCAGATTAATAACAACAAAGCTGCGAATGCTGGATTCGTCTTCAAGCACCAAAACTTTTTTCATGGCAAACCGTATCCTTTCAAACGTTTTATACCGCCCCGGTATTCCACTCTGAGTAAATTAAATGAAATCTGCCGATAATATCGGTCTTCTGGCTATCCGAAATCGCCGTGTTTCCTCCGGCCTCGTATCGCGCAGCATAAATCGTTGTTTCGTTGGAAAGCAGAATAAACCTGTCCGCCACAGCGGCTCTGTCCCGTCGGTTTTCGTCCATCAGGGAGAAAATCGTAAGCATGTCGGCGACCTGATGGCTATCCGGATCAACAACGGAGATAACCACTGTCCGCTCCCCCGTTTTCCCCGTCTCCCGGCGCACGGTCAAGTTTTCACGCCACTCCTCCGGTAAAACGAAATACCATCCATCATTGTAGCAGTGGTAGGTAGAAGCGCTTAGTGTGCTGTTACCACTGGCGTCATAGCATATCCAGTCGAAGACATAATAGTCCGCTGTAACCTTTGGCTGTTTAAAAACAGTCTCGGAAAACGGCACTTCCAGCGCTCCATCCCCATTTATATCAACGCTGTAAACCTCAACCGTCCTCTTGGCAACACTGCTACCCGTTGTTTCATCCAGAGTAATATTCCTGAGCTTGCCGTCATCAAATACCAAAACGTCGGTGATATACCAGTTGGTTTCATCCTCAGTATAATGTCCCTCAACAAATACTGCCGGTTTACCGCCCTGTATGGCTGAAACTCTAAACCTATCGGCAGAGATCATGGAAGAGGATAGGTGCGCAGACGCCTGTGTAACTTCTCCCGCCTTGTCCGAGAAAAAAACTTTGACCGTTCCAACCTCATCATCAAAGTTTAGAACAACAACCTCTGACCCGCCTTTTGAATCAAAATTAGAAATACGAAAATCCTTACACGGGGCTGAGAGCAAGATGGATGACGACCAGTTGTGGACCGTGTATGCCTTCATTGTCAAAAGGTCCGCGCTTATCTTCCATGAGACGATTATTTCGGAAATGCCGTCCCCGTCAAGGTCTGCATATTCAACTCTTCCGATTGCGCTGCCCTCTCCGGTTATGGTGCTTGCCAACTCATACTGCCCGTCAACATAGCGGTATATCAATATCATGGGCGTCTGGGAGCTGTTTTTCATAAATGCCAGAGCTTCGTCCATCCCGTCGCCGTCCACGTCCACCAGTTGTATGCTCTGACGTTGCGTGCCGGAGGTTGGCGCTGAATATTCGCTTCCGCCTAAAATCTCGTCGGCAATCAGCTTTTGAAGCTGCAAATACTCTTTCTGAGGCTCCGGCAAGCTGTAAAGCTCGTCAACATTTGCGCCGGAACAGCTGCAAAGCAACAGCACAGCAACAATCATCAGTGTAAAAAGCATTATCTTTTTCATGCCCCGGACGCACCTCCCCAAAAAATTGCTGCCTGACACAAAAATATGCCCTCCACGGGGTCATAGATTTTTGGATGTTTATTGCTCAGGCTAACATATGGATTGTAACACATATCCGCGAAAAATGGTAGTACAAAATCACAATATATTGTGCTATAATGTAGAAAACACATACTTATTACCAGAAGAAACACAACGAAAACCGTACAGAGGGCGATTTATGAAAATATATTATGCAGACATTCGTGGCATTGATGAGGAAAAGGCGCTTTACCCTGCGCTGAGCGCCAACAAAGGCTCCGCCTTTGGAAGCTCGCTTCTTGCCGCGGCATATAACGATTATTGCGGAGCTTCGCTTCCGGTAATAAGCCGTTTGTTCCGGGGAAAACCGTTTTTTGCTGAAAATCCCAGTTTGCACTTTTCAATAAGCCATAGCAGAACTCACGTTCTCTGCGCTCTGTCAAGCGAACCTGTGGGCGCGGATACGATCGACCACCGCATTCTCAGGCGAGAAAGCATTGAGCGTCTGGCGACTCCGGAAGAGCTTGAACAGCTTGCCATTCACGAAATCTGGGCTCTGCGAGAGAGCTTTTACAAGCTTACAAACGAAGGGGATCTCCGCACTTCGCGTTTCACTGTGGCGGACGGAGTAATCCTATCGCCAAGACCCGATGTGTATTGCCGGCTCTATGGGGACATTGAGGACAGTTCAACTGCCATCTGCGCTTTTTGTGATGATTTTCCTGAAACACTAATAAAAATCCCAACAAAAAAGCTGCTTAAGAAATAAGCTTGCCTCCTGTGCAAAACAGGCGGCAAGCCCTTAAAGTTCCTCTTTATAGATATATAACTACTCGCTCACAATAAGCGTTCCGCTCTCTCCATTTATAGCTTTTTCGGCATTTTCAAGAGAAGCGATGATGGCTTTACCCTTTGTTCTTGCAAAGCCCATCGCCGCTTGAACCTTAGGCAGCATGGAGCCCGGGGCAAAATGTCCCTCATCCATATATTTTTGAGCTTCCTCAAGATTAATCTTATCCAAAAGTTTCTGCTCGGGTTTTCCAAAGTTTATTGCGACCCTGTCAACCGCTGTCAAGATAATGAGCACATCCGCCTTCACAAGCTCGGCGAGCTTTGCACTGGCGAAGTCCTTATCAATTACTGCCGGAACGCCCACAAGCTTTCCGTTCTTTCTTATAACGGGTATGCCGCCGCCACCGACGGTGATGACAATTTTTCCTGCATCAACAAGCGTCTGTACCGTGTCTTTTTCAATAACATCCACCGGCTTTGGAGACGGCACCACCTGACGATAGCCACGGCCGGAATCCTCAACCATTGTATATCCCTTTTCGGCTGCAATTTTATCGGCCTGTTCTTTTGTGTAGAATGCGCCTATGGGCTTGGTCGGATTGGCAAAGGCACTGTCATTTTCATCTACCAGCACCTGTGTTATCACCGTGACGGCAGACTTGTCTACTTTGCGCTCATAAAGTTCGTTTTGAATGCTATTTTGAAGATGAAATCCTATGTAGCCCTGACTCATGGCTCCGCACTCGGGAAACGGCATTTCAGCTTTTATAGCCCCTGACTCTGCTGCAACGGACATGGCGAGATTAATCATGCCCACTTGCGGACCATTTCCGTGGGCGATGATAACATCATTACCCTGCTGCACAAGATCAACTATATTCTTTGCCGTTTCTGAAACAAGCTGCAACTGTTCCTGCGCAGTGTTTCCCAAAGCATTGCCGCCAAGTGCTATAACTATTTTTGACATAAGGTTAATAGTATCCTTTCAAATTAACGATATTCAATTTCGACAGGATTTTCCATTTATTTTATATCATAAATAATCCCGCACTTGCAATAGTAATATTACGAGCGCTGCCGCTATCGCAAACGCAATTGCCCAAGGCGCAAGGATTTGGCCATAATAAACAAGAGAGACAGTTTAAACTGTCTCTCTTGTTTATTGAGATATTACTTATTGCCGTCAAAAAGCTCCTTCTGGCGAACAAGGTTTTCGTACTTCACCTTTGCCTGCTGCTGAGCTCTTTCGAACAACTCTTCGGCTCTTTCGGGGAAGGCGAGTTTCAGCGATGAGTAACGAACCTCGCTGAGGATGAAGTCCATATAGCTTGCAGAGGGCTCCTTGCTGTCGATAGCCAAGGGGTTGTGTCCGGCCTCTGCAAGTCTCGGGTCGTAGCGGAACATATTCCAGTAACCGGCTTCAACAGCCTGCTTCTCAGTGAGGATGGACTTACCCATGCCGTTTTTGCTTCCATGGTTGATGCAAGGTGCATAGCAGATAACCAGGGAAGGTCCATCGTAAGCTTCAGCCTCAGCAAATGCTTTCAGAGTCTGCTGATAGTTTGCGCCCATTGCCACCTGAGCAACATAGATATAGCCGTAGGAGATGGCGATTTGAGCCAGATCCTTCTTCTTAACGGTCTTTCCTGCTGCTGCGAACTGAGCAACTGCTCCGGTGGGAGTTGCCTTGGAGGCCTGACCGCCGGTATTGGAATAAACCTCGGTGTCAAACACGCAAATATTGATGTTTTCGCCGGAGGCCAAAACGTGGTCAAGTCCGCCGTAGCCGATGTCATATGCCCAGCCGTCACCACCGAACACCCAGAAGCTGGGCTTGGTAAGAACGTCTGCATTGGCAATGATGGTGCGTGCGTCTGCATCGTTTGCACAACCGCATCCATCGCACTGCTTGCACAGAGCAACAAGAGCTTCACCTGTGTTGCGGCTTGCGGCGGAATCTTCCTTTGCGGCCAGCCATGCGTTGGCGGCATCCTTGAAGAAATCCACCTCTGCAAGACGCGCAGCG
Source organism: uncultured Oscillospiraceae bacterium (assembly GCA_964530935.1). Lineage (GTDB taxonomy): Bacteria > Bacillota > Clostridia > Oscillospirales > Oscillospiraceae > UBA2658. The sequence goes on along the minus strand of CAZHCB010000004.1, from coordinate 23,816 downwards.
GCAGCGGCGACACCGTTTCTGCGCTGCTTAACACCGTGGAGCATACCCAAACCGAACTCGGCGTTGTCCTCAAACAGGCTGTTTGCCCAAGCGGGGCCGCGGCCGGCTTTGTTAACGGTGTACGGTGTGCTGGGAGCTGAGCCACCCCAGATTGAGGAGCAGCCGGTTGCGTTTGCAATATACATTCTATCGCCGAACAACTGGGTAACAAGCTTTGCATATGGAGTCTCTCCACAGCCTGCGCACGCGCCTGAGAACTCAAGCAGCGGCTGCTTGAACTGGCTGCCCTTAACAGTGTTTTCGGCAAAGGGGACTTCCTTATCTGAAACCTTTGCAAAAGCATAATCGAAGACCTTCTGTCCGTCCATTTCTTCCTCAATAGGAGTCATGACAAGCGCCTTTTCCTTTGCCGGGCAAACATTGGCGCAGGAGCCGCAGCCTGTGCAGTCCAGAACGCTGGGCACAATGGCAAACTGATACTCCTCGCAGCCCTTGCCCATCATTTTAATGCTCTTTGTACCCTCGGGAGCAGCTGCCAATTCGTCCTTATCCATAACGAAGGGACGAATAACCGCGTGGGGGCAAACAAAGGCGCACTGGTTGCACTGGATGCAGTTTTCAGGAATCCACTTGGGAACTTCAACGGCAATACCGCGCTTCTCGCAGGCTGATGTGCCGGAGGGAAGCGTGCCGGTCTGGCTGTCAAGGAAGGTGGAAACGGGCAGCTCATCACCGCGCATACCGTTTACTGCTTCAAGGATGTTGTTGGCGTAGTTGCTCAGATCCTCACGGTCGGTGTTGAAACGCCTGCCTTCATATCCGCCGGATTCATTGGCCCATGATGCCGGAACTTCAATCTCAACAAGCTTTTCAAGACCGGCGTCAACTGCAGCGTAGTTCATGTTAACGATTTTTTCACCCTTACGTCCGTAAGAGGTCTCAATCGCCTTCTTCATATACTTGACTGCATCGTCAATCGGCAAAATGCCGGCCAGCTTGAAGAAAGCAGACTGCAAAACAGCGTTGGCCTTGTTGCCAAGCCCGATTTCACGTGCAATGTGGATAGCGTCAATGGTGTAAACCTTAACACCGTTGACGGCAATATACTTCTTCGCATCTGCAGGCAGGTGCTCGCCCAGAGTCTCGGCGTCTGTATAAGAGCAGTTAATTAGGAACGCGCCGCCGGGCTTAACATCCTGAACCATCTTGTATTTTTCAAGATAGGAGGGGTTATGGCAGGCTACAAAGTTTGCCTTTGTTACGTAATAGGTGCTCTTAATCTGGCTGTCACCGAAGCGCAGGTGGCTGATGGTAATACCGCCGGACTTCTTGGAGTCATACTGGAAGTATGCCTGAGCCTTTTTGTCCGTGTGATCGCCGATTATTTTGATGGAGTTCTTGTTCGCTCCAACCGTACCGTCAGATCCCAGACCCCAGAACTTGCATGAGATAATGTCGCCCGGTGTGGTATCCGGCTCTTCAGTAATGGGGATGGAGCTGCCTGTAACGTCGTCAACAATTCCGATTGTAAAGCTGTGCTTGGGCTCTGCCGACTGGGCATTACGGAAGGCTGAAATAATTGCGCCCGGAGTGGTGTCCTTTGAGGACAGGCCATAACGTCCGCCAACAACCTTCACACTGGAAAACTCAGTTCCGGCAAGGGCTGTAACGATGTCCATATAAAGAGGCTCGCCCAGAGCGCCGGGCTCCTTTGTGCGGTCAAGAACGGCAATTGTCTTAACTGTCTTGGGAAGAGCCGCAAGCAGATGCTTTGTGGAGAAGGGGCGATACAGATGAACCTTAACAAGACCGACCTTTTCACCCTTCGCGCAAAGATAATCAACAACTTCTTCGGCTGCCTCGCATACACTGCCCATAGCCACAAGCACTTGCTCTGCATTGGGGTCACCGTAATAGTTGAACAGCTGGTAGTTTGTGCCGAGCTTAGCATTAACAACGTCCATGTATTCCTCAACAGCTGCGGGAATCTCAGCATATTTGTTGTTAGACGCTTCACGGATTTGGAAGAAGATATCCCCGTTCTGTGCGCTGCCCTTAAGATGGGGATGGGCAGGGTTGCTGGCGTTTGCACGGAAACGTGCAACAGTGTCCATGTCAACCATTTCTTTCAGCTCGTCATAATCCCAAACTTCTATTTTCTGCATCTCGTGAGAAGTGCGGAAGCCGTCAAAGAAGTGAATAAAGGGCATAGACGCTCTGAGGGACGCCAGATGAGCAACAGCACCCAGATCCATTGCCTCCTGGGGGCTATTGGAAGCGAGCATAGCATAACCCGTCTGACGGCAGGCCATAACGTCGGAATGGTCGCCGAAAATAGACAGGGCATGGGTTGCCAGAGTACGCGCAGAAACGTGGATAACACCGGGCAGCTGCTCACCTGCAATTTTGTACATATTGGGAATCATCAAAAGAAGTCCCTGAGAGGCTGTGTACGTTGTGGTAAGCGCTCCGGCAGTCAGACTTCCATGAACTGCGCCTGCCGCGCCACCCTCAGACTGCATTTCGACCACGTTAACAGTCTGACCGAAAATGTTCTTTTGCCCTGCCGCAGCCCACTTATCTGCCAACTCCGCCATAGTGGATGACGGAGTAATGGGATAAATAGCGGCAACCTCTGAAAATGCATATGAAACATGTGCGGCAGCAGTGTTGCCATCCATTGTTTTCAGTTTTCTTGCCATATTAGTCATCTCCTTTTGTTACTTGTCAATAATATGCCGCTAAATGTGAACTTCTATCATAAACCCAAGAAAAATAAACACTAAGCTGCATAGATATCCATTGTAATAATATTATCATGCAAAAAATTAATTGTAAACTATAATTAGTCACAGTCTGCTGCTAAGATTTCAAGCTGATTTGTATGAAAACATAAAACAAATGTACGAAACGTATGAAATGAGTAAAATGTAGAAAAAGCCCCTTGTACTTTCTGCCAATTAGGGGTATAATAAAACACTAATTGTATGTATTTCGGCGTTCACAACAAAAAGTGATGCCGCAAAAATAGTAACCGCACATTACACGAAGGGGGCTGACGTAATGGTTAGAATAGAAAACGAGCAAGGAATTATCAGCATCACAAGTGAAGTATTCACAAACATCGCCGGTGACGCTGCTATGAACTGCTTTGGAGTAAAGGGCATGGGAGCCCGTTCCAAATCAGATGGTCTTGTTCATCTGCTCCGCAGGGAATCCATGAGTAAGGGAGTCTCCGTAAGCTTCAACGAAGACGGCAGCGTCTCCATTTCTTTGCACATAATTGTTGACCACGGAGTCAACCTCAGCGTTCTCTCGGGAAGCATAATGAAAGAGGTCAGTTACAAGGTTTCCCAAGCGACAGGAGTTCCTGTAAAATTGGTGAATATCTTTATTGACTCAATGCTTATCGACTAATAATAACATTTTGATCTTCCCCGGAGGTATAGTAAAGTGAGAGAAACAATTGACGGCAAGGCTTTAACCGCCATGCTTTTGTGCGCATCGGCTGCGCTTGAACTAAAAAAGCAGCATATCAATGATTTGAATGTTTTTCCCGTTCCCGATGGAGACACGGGTACAAATATGAGCATGACTCTTGCTGCAGGTGCAACCGAGCTCAGGCGCAAAGCTCCTCAGACCGTTGATGAGGTTGCAAAGTGTGCAGCCTCCGCTCTGCTGCGTGGCGCAAGAGGAAACTCCGGCGTTATCCTCTCCCTTCTTTTTAGAGGTCTTTCCAAGTCACTCAAGGGCAAGGACGAGGCAACGGCTAACGATTTTGCCGCCGCCTTGACCGAGGGTGTGGAAGCTGCGTATAACGCTGTTATGAAACCCGCTGAGGGCACCATTTTAACCGTCTCCCGTCTGGCAGCATCCGCCGCTTCGGATTTTGCTGAAACCGGAACCGACTTTGAGCTCATGCTATCCTGCGCGCTGGAATCAGCCCGGGAGGCCTTGGCTGACACCGTCAACCAAAATCCGGTTCTAAAAAAGGCCGGAGTGATCGATGCCGGCGGTGAGGGTTTTGTTGTCATACTCGACGCTATGCTCAAGTCTCTGCGCGGAGAAGTTACTGTTGATTCCTACCACATCGACGCAGCGGAGATAAACGAGTCCGCAGACTTTTCCCGCTTTGACACGGGCGATATTACTTTTGGCTATTGCACCGAGTTTATTGTTGGAAAAGAAAACGAAAAATCTGTCGATTTACTCCGCAGTTTTCTACAGAACATAGGAGACAGCGCCGTGGTTGTTGACGACGAAGAGATAATTAAAACTCACGTTCACACAAACGACCCGGGCATGGTTCTCACCGAGGCTCTCACATATGGCAGCCTGCTTACCGTAAAAATCGAAAACATGCGTGAACAGCACTCCGAACTTTCCGGCGGAGTAGCCCCTGATGAGGCGGAAGACGCTCCGGCTGCCCCTGCCGAACCCGAAAAGGACTTTGGCACGGTTGTTGTCTGCGCCGGTCAGGGTATGTATGATTTGTTTGAAGAGTTGGGGGCAGACGGTATTGTAACCGGCGGTCAAACAATGAACCCCTCAACCGAGGACATTCTCAAGGCAATTGAAGCCACTCCCGCCAGAACCGTTCTTGTTTTCCCCAACAATAAAAATATTATAATGGCGGCCGAGCAGTGCGCTCCTCTTACAGAGAAAAAAGTTGTTGTAATCCCCACCAAAACCGTTCCTCAGGGTGTATCCGCCTTGCTGAGTATGGATACATACTCCCAGACTGAGGAGGAGATGGTTGAGCTTGCAACGGAAGCCATAGCCGCTGTTCACACCGCTCTGATCACCTACGCCGCAAGAGATTCTGACTTCGACGGCCACTCGATTAAGGCCGGAGAATATCTGGCTCTGCTTGACGGCGCGCTTCTTGACAGCGATGCTAACATTGCTGTACTCATCGATGTTTTGAGTAGAAAGCTGGAGGAACTGGCACCTGAGTTTATCACTGTGTATTACGGTGAGGATGTTGACGCCGAGGCTGCCGAGAGTGTAAAAGATACTCTTGCCCACTTCCATCCCCAAGCTGAAACAAGCATTATCTCAGGCGGTCAGCCGGTGTATTATTACATGATTGCCGCAGAATAACCCAACGACCAAGCAAAGAGGCAGCCTTTCGGCTGCCTCTTTTTGCGTTATTGTTTATTGCCGCTGTTCTGATTCCCGCCACCGCCGGCGTTTTTCGGACGACTTCTAAATCTGCGGTTGCGGTTTTGACCGCCCTTCTTCTCCTCTTGTTTCGGAGCATTGGGCTGCTGGTTATTGTTCTGTGGTTGCTTGCCCTGTGGCTGCTTAACCGGTTGCTGTTGAACATTCTGCGCCGGCTGCTTCTGGGCATTGTCTTGCCCTGCGTTATACTTGCCGCTACGTCTCTGCCGATTGCGGTTTTTGCGCACACCGGTCTTTTCTTTTTTCTCGTCCTCTTCCCCTGCCGCTTTCTTTTCCGAGCTCGGCTCTGCAAAGAGGTTTGGCGCTCTCCACGGGTCCACTTCAGGTTCTTCAAGCTTAGTTGGAGCAACATAGTGGAGAACATTTGGCAGCTCTTCTCCGGGCTTTGGCCTGCCGCCGGGGACGGACGCAACTTGAGCAGCCTCAAAGGTTTTAACCTCGGGATCGCCTTCTCCGTCCATTCTCACTTTTACCTTCTGGCGCAATATGTTTGTTTGCACAACATTGCCGTATCCGGAAACGGTCTGCACAAAAGCCCCGTTTTTCGGAATGGTTTTTACTAAATCTTCATAGGCCTCCTGCTCGTAGCGCAGGCAACACATAAGTCTGCCGCAGCTCCCTGAAATCTTAGTAGGATTCAGGGACATGGACTGGGTCTTTGCCATCTTCGTGGAAACCGGCTCAAACTCGTTCAGGAACTGGCTGCAGCAATAGGGTCTGCCGCAAATACCCAGACCGCCCATGAGTTTTGTCTCATCTCGAACACCAATTTGCCGCAGCTCAATACGCGTACGGAAAACCGCTGCCAAATCCTTAACAAGCTCGCGAAAGTCAACTCTGTCGTCGGAGGTAAAGAAAAATAAAATCTTATTTCCTTCAAATCCGCGCTCCACACCCACGAGCTTCATATCCAGCCCGTGTTCGATTATCTTTGCCTTACAAACGTCAAAAGCTTCTTTCTCAAGCTTCTTGTTTTCTTCTTCCACTTTCACATCATCTGCGGTGGCAATACGCACAACCGGCCGCAGCGGAGAAATGACCTTTTCATCATCCACAAAGTGGTTTCCCTCGGTGCATTCGCCGATGTCCAAGCCCTTTGCGGTTTCAACAATAACGCGCTGACCGGTTTGAGCTAAAATACCGTTTGGAGCAAAGAAATATACCTTACCCCGGTTCACAAACCTAACGCTTACAACTTCTGTCAAAATACTTTCCTCACTTTTTCGCCACGCAAAGCATGCCTAAAACATGCTTCACGCTAACATTAAAACGCAAATACTCCTCTGCTTTATAGCAGAGCTCCAAAATACCGGAAGCCTCCCTTGAACTGAGTTCAAGCCGGGTCTCCTCGCCTGCCAGAAGCTGACTTATACGCAGACGAACGCCCTCCAGCATCTGGATAATCCGCTGTCCGTCCTGGCTTTCGCAGGAGGTGCAAAACCGGCACAAAGCCGCTCTGTCTGCCTGCGCCCACAGCTCCAAAAACTCATGGGCAAGCTCATCGTGTTCATAAACCCGCTCCCCCGACACACTCATTACCGTGCACCTTGAGCGAATCGTGGGCAAGAGCTCCCGCTCACTGGCAGCGCAAAGAATAAATGAAACGCTGCTTGGCGGCTCTTCAAGGATTTTCAACGCAGCATTCTGTGCTTGCTGGTTCATCTTGTCCGCGTCAGCAATAACATAAACCTTGCGATTTGATTCCTGTGGCAGAACCCAGGCATCCGCTGCCATCTGGCGAATTTGACCCACAGAGATTTCACGCTTTTGTTTACCCTTGTCGTCCAAAGGTCTTTCAATGACGATAATATCCGGATGGACACCGGCAGCAGCCAACTTGCATTGCCTGCACTTTCCGCAAGGTGCATTATCTTCATTATCGCAAACTATTGTCGCAGCAAGTTCCAGAGCTCTCTCCTTGCGCAGCTGCTCGTTTTGCGAGACTATGATGCAAGCGTGAGAAACCACGCTGTGCTTTGTGGAAAAACTGTTGCCCATAGTTCTCTATCCTCAACTTCACCATCCGAACACGCCTTATCATAACATTTTACCTTTATTGTGTACATTCGTCAATGGAAAATTACAGTGCGGCTTTGCTGTCAAGATGAAGAAAATCGGAGCGGGAAGAATACCCGCTCCGATTTTTATTAGTCAAGGCTTAGCCATTCACCTTTTTTTCGATGAATGCCGCGATTGCACCGACTGTGCTGAGATCACCTGCCGCATCGTTGGTAATAACGATATTGTATGTGCTCTCCAGTTCCATGATCAGCTCAACCAAATCCAAGGAGTCCGCACCTAAATCTTCAAAAATTCTGGTGTTCTCATTGATAGTATCGGGGCTGATTTCAAGCTGCTTTGCCAGTGTGTTTTTTACTCTTTCCAAGATGGTCATATGTTTATCCTCCCACTGTGCTAAAACTTACTGTTGTTCCTTAGCCTTTTCGCAGGAAATAACAACTCTGCGGTTTGGCTCTGTGCCCGTGGAGCAGGTTGAAACCCCTTCAAAGCTCTGAAGCGCTGTGTGAATCACATGGCGTTCATAGGAGTTCATAGGTTCCAGAGCCATGCTTCTCTTGTACTTAAGAGCCTTTGCGGCCATTTTCTCTGCTAGGCGGACCAAGGATTCCTCTCTCTTGCTGCGATAGCTTTCAGCGTCAATGCTGATATGCTTTCTGTTTTCAACTCCGCGGTTAACTGCATAGTTGGTCAAATGCTGAATGGCGTCCAGTGTTTCGCCACGGCGGCCGATTACCGCGCCCATGTTCTCGCCGCTGAGTTCAACAAGTGCCGAACCGTCTTCCTTGGTGCTAAAGCTCATCTGAGCCTCAATGCCCATATGCTCCAGCAATCCACCCAAAAACTCGCGAACCTTGCCCTCATCCGGGCCCCCACCAGCTGTGGCAGTTTTTACTGCAGGGCTTACGGGCACTTTGTGCTTTTCCGGAGCCTTGACCTGCTGTTTCGGGGCTTCGGTTTTGACCTTGGTCTCAACAACCGGTTCGTCAGGCGCTTCAAATGTAACCTTAATGACTGCAGGAGTCGCGCCTATTCTCAAAAAGCCGGACTTTGCGCGCTCGATAATTTCTATTGAAACTTCCTCTCTCTGAAGATTCAACTGACGCAGCGCAGAGGCAATGGCCTCTTCTTCGGTCTTTCCTGTAAATTCTATTGATTTTTGCATTGCAGATCTCCTCAAATAGTAGTCTGTGGTGACCTATGCAGTTTACTCCTGTTCGGACTCGGGGGCATCCTCCACAGCTGGTTCTTCCCCGGATCCAACCTCGAAGCGTTCCTCAACATAGGCTCTGCCTCTGGCGAACTTGCGTGTCCCAACTTGTGAAGCTGGTGTATCGTCACTAATTCCTAAAGCGGCCTTTCGCTCAGCCTTTTCAGCGGCCTTCTCTGCGGCAACACGCTCTTCGTTCTGAGTTTTTTCAGCTGTCTGAAGCTTCTTTTTGCTGGTGTTCTTGTTGCGCTCGGTTGCGCCTTCAGCTCTGAGTCTTTCAGTCTCAAGACGCTTGCTCTCCAGCTCTTCTTCACGGGCTCTCATGCGCTCTCTGCGCTCAGCATCCTCTGCGTCCAAAATCTTGTTGAAGTGCCTGTTGAGCAGGTAGTCTTGCGCCATGCCCAAAACGCTGTTGAAAATCCAGTATACACCCAAAGCTGCCGGCATTGTGAAACAGATGAAGATTGACATAAGAGGCATAATCATATTCATGCTCTTCATAGATCCCTGCTGCATTTCAGCCTGAGGGTTTCCGGCCATACTGACCTTCATTGCCACATAGGATGTCAATGCAGATATAACCGGAATCATAAACAGTCCAACCGAGACACCCCAAGCAGCAGGATCGCTCCAGTCGAAAGCAAACACGTTGTAGGAAGGAACCACGCTCAGATTCATTCCCAAAAAGCTAAAGTCCAGATTGACCAGCTTGTTAGAAATTCCCTGAAAAGCTGCCTGATTCTCATTTATGATGTTAACCATTTCCAGTTCGCCATAGCTGCCTGTGGGAACTGTCATTCCTAAGCTTACAATAACATCCTTAACCTGAGCGAGCGCATCTGCGCCAATGCGCATAAGGCTTGTCAGGGGCTGTCTGATAACGCTATAAAGTGCAATTAGGATAGGGAACGGGATCAGCGTCCAGATGCATCCGGACATGGGGTTAATTCCCTCTTCTTTGTAGAGTTTTGCAACCTCTTCCTGATACTTGCGCTTGTCGTCACCGTGCTTTTTCTCCAGCTCCTTTAGAATAGGATTCAAACGGGATGTGCGCATGGTGCTGCGCTTGCTCTTCATTTGGAAGGGCAGAAGCAGCAGCTTAACGACTAAAGCAAATAGGAATATGGCAAGACCATAGTTTTTTACCAACTCATAAAGAGTCAGCAGAAGCCACGAAAAGGGCCATGTAACAATGGACGAAAATGACATCGGTTTCTCCTTGCTGATTCCGGTTAGGGAACCGGATCATAGTAGTCGTGCTCACCTCGGTGGAACGGGTGGCATTTTGAAATTCTCTTTATAGCCAGCCAAGACCCCTTAGCCGCCCCATACTTTTCCACAGCCTCCAGCGCGTATTCCGAACAAGTGGGAACAAACCGACAACTGGGTTTTGTGTAAGGTGAAATGCTTTTCCTGTAAAACTTGATGATTGCTAAGATACTTTTTTTCATTCACCTTCACCATCCCGGACCCGCAAAATATTCAGTTGACGGCAAGCGCCCGCAAAGTCATGTTCCAGATGACTATATGTGGCATTTGCAGCCCTGACACGAGCCACGATAACAATGTCCAGTCCGCAAAGCAACTCTTCCTCGTGAAGCCTGTAAATTTCACGAATCCTGCGGCGAACCAAGTTGCGTGTTACCGCATTTCCCACCTTGGTGCTAACCGTAATGCCCAGTTGATTGTGATCACGATTTACCCTTCGATAGTACACAACAAGTGTGGACATCGCATGGTTTTTACCCTTGGCATAGAGCCTGCGAAACTCGTGATTCTTTTTCATTGAAACGGTAAACTTCAAGGCAAGCAGTCCTTTCACACCGGCACAAACACCTAAAGGGCGGAGATATCCGCCCTAAAAAACAGTATTAAAACAGAAGCAATGGCCGGTTATCCGAACACCTTAAACGGTAATGAAGGTTGGTCATATCTTAGTATGAGAGCTTTGCTCTGCCCTTTGCGCGGCGGCGAGCAAGCACCTTGCGGCCGTTCTTGGTTGACATTCTCTTGCGAAAACCGTGTTCCTTCTGACGATGGCGTTTCTTGGGCTGATAGGTACGAACCATTTTCGTACACCTTCCTTCCGTAAATATACTCAACAGCGGCAAAGGAAATACCGCAGTAGTTGGCTGTTTATTCCTTTAACATTTTACCGCAAAATCAGGTCAAAACCACATTAAGCCGAAAATGCCAGAAAACTACGTTATTATACAGTATAAAGAGTGGCAATGTCAATAATAAAACTTTTAGGTATTCCGTAGCTTAGCGAAAAAGACCATAATCTTATCATTTTTCATCATGTATCTCATGAGCGGCAGGCCCAAAACGAAAAGAACCACCAGTTCACCAAGGCCCACCATTCCACCGAAGAGCACAAAGCCCTCCCAAAACTCGGTCGGCGTGTTGATACCGGACAAAACAGCGCCTATAATCGGTGCATTAAACAGCACCGGCATAGCGCAGGCGGCAAGACATCTTCCCCAGCTTATCATTTTGCGCTTCCACGCCTTACTGCCGATTGCCGCAGTGCAAAGCGCCGCAAAAAGTGTTGCAAGAGAACCGAAAACTATATCAAAAACTTCACCCGAACCGATCAGGTTTGCAATAACGCAGCCAATGAACAATCCCGGTGCCGCGCCTGAGAAAAAGAAGGGCAAAATACAGAGCACTTCGGATATTCTAAACTGAATGGGTCCGTAGGAAATCGGTGCTAAAACTATTGTAAGCACGGCGTACACCGCGCCGATAACGGCTGCCACGGCTATTTTATAAAGCTTGCGGTCTCTTTTCATACTATTTATCCCTTGTTTTCTTACTCTCTTGTAAGCTGAATCTGCAGCCGCAGTAATCCTGCCTGTAAAGCCCGTACTCGGCTGCCAGAGCGGTAGAGCGTTTGTATCCCTCGCGCTTCTTGAAATCCGACGGCAACCACTTAACTCCAAACTCTTTTTCAAGCTGCTCACCGATTTGATTTATCCGCTGTGCATCTTTATGGGGGCTGACTGTAAGAGTTGTGCAAAAATAGTCAAAGCCACCCGCAGCAGCACGTTTTGCCGTTTGTGTAAGGCGCAGGCGGAAGCACTCCGTGCATCGGTCCCCGCCCTCGGGCTCAGCTTCCAAGCCTGTAGCAATTTCATCAAAACTGAGGCTGTCGTACCGGCAATTTTCTATCTCGCAAATCCCCGTCTCCACTTGGGGAATTCTTTTCAACCAAAAAAGTCTTTTTTTATATTCCTCTTCAGGGAAAATGTTGGGATTGTAAAAAAGAACCGTCACATCAAAATATTTACACAAATACTCTAGAACATAGCTGCTGCAAGGTCCACAGCAGCATTGCAAAAGCAGTTTCGGGCGGGCGTTGCCCAGTGAGGACAACACTGCGTCTGTTTCTGTTTGATAATTTCGCTTCACATCGTTCACCTTTTTGCGGGAAAAACGTCGGTCATATTTTCTTAAATCCCGCTGAAAATCAGAAAATAAAAGAACTTTTTATTGACTTAGGTTTGTCCATTATATACTATTGGTTGGAGAATGCAAAGTAGTTTTTCAAGACTAAAAAGATAAAACCTTGGAGGATTGAAATGGATAAGCGCACAAGCAAAGACGATTACTACCTGGGTATTGCAGATGCTGTTCTTAATCGCTCAACCTGTATCCGCAGGAAGTACGGCGCAATTATCGTCAAAGCGGACGAAATCATATCAACGGGCTATAACGGCGCACCCAGAGGCAGAAAGAACTGCTCAGACATGGGCTTTTGCACCAGAGAGCACCTGAACATCCCCAGCGGCGAACGGTACGAGCTCTGCCGCAGCGTACACGCAGAGCAAAACGCAATTATATCCTGCTCCCGCCGTGACATGATCGGCTCCACACTCTACCTGGTTGGCAGAGATGCAAAGACAAATGAACTTCTTCCCAGCGCCGAGTCCTGCTCCCTGTGCAAACGGTTTATACTAAACGCCGGAATTGAGCGTGTTGTCTCCCGCAGCGGAGCAAACAACATCGAAGTTGTTGACGTTACCCAGTGGATTGAAGACGACGACTCACTTCCCAAAGAAGTAGTTCTAAAAAAACAAGACTGAAGCTATTTCCACATAAGAAAAGGCACCCGTCGGGTGCCTTTTCTTATTTTTTCCCAAGCTGGGTGGTCTTCTCATACGCCTTTTCCACAGCGGAGGAGACCGTCCCCCGGAAGCCGTTTTTCTCCAGTTCCTCAACCCCTACTATGGTTGAACCTCCCGGTGAACAAACCTCGTCCTTCAGTGTTCCCGGGTGTTTCCCCGTCTCTAAAACCATGGTGGCAGAACCGCGCACCGCCTGAGCGGCAAGCTTTTGAGCCAAATCTCTCGGCAGACCGGCCAGAACACCCCCATCCGCCAAAGCCTCTATGTACATATACGTAAACGCCGGTGAGCAGCTAAAAACAGGAGTTGCCGCGTCAATGAGTTTTTCCGCAATGAGCACGACCTCCCCACCGGGAGCAAGAGCAGTTTTTATCTGTTCATACTCGCTCTCATCAACCCCGGGACAGCCTGCCATAACAATCATTCCCTCACCCACCGAAACCGGTGTGTTGGGCATAAGTCTGATAATGGGCAGCCGCAACTCGCCCTCCGCCAGAACCTGGGCAATAGTCTCAATTGTAACACCGGCGGCAATTGAAACTATGCACTGCCGCCCTCCCTTAGAACTGCCTCCGGACAAGCTGGGCAGAAGCTCTCTAAGCACCGTTTCTATTAAGTTCGGCTTAACACACAGGAAAATAAAATCCGCTGCAAGCACTGCCGCCGCGGCACTGTCAAAAGCCAAACAGCCTGTTTTTTCAGCCATAGCTTTTGCCTTTTCAATGTCAGGGTCAAAAACCAGAACATTTTCCGCTCCCACACCCTTACAAACCGCCTGCGCAATAGCGCCGCCCATGTTTCCCGCTCCGATGAACGCAAATTTTTTATCCATAAAATTACCCTTTCAAAAGACCGCCAAAGCACGGCCTGACGGTCTTAAACTCTATTCCGTTACTTCTTTCCGTAAAACTCCTCAAAGTAGTCTCGTTCTGTGCTGGTCTTAGCGCTTATTTCCTTTTTCTCAACCAGAGGCTCATACTCAGTATCAACAACATCAGAGTATGCAGTTTCCGATTTAGCCGCCGTTACAGTTACCGTCTGCTTCACCTTTTCTTTTGGCAGCCTCTGGGGAGCCTGAATATTCTGCCCGCCGGCGGCACGCTGACGGCTTAGGTACTCCTGTCTGGACTTTCTGTAGCGTACAACGAGGACAACGTATGCCGCAACTAAGAGCAGAACAACCATAATCGCAATGATTACCAGGGGCTTTTTCAGTGTTTCTCCGATTCTGCCGGCAATAAATCTTGAATAACTCAAGCTGATGGATGTCGCCGCAACCAACGGTGAAGAGCCGTAAATAACCCCATCTCTCTCAATGCTGATTGTACCCAGAACTTCTCCTGCCTCAATTGGGGCTGTCACCTCTTCGCCGGATTCACGGCTGTAAATTGTGATATGCTGAATAAAGCTCTGCAAATCGTCATCAGTCGGAATCAAGGCGCGAACTGCTGTTTGCGGGTGCACTGAAACATAATCTGCATCGCTGCCCATAGCCACCTTAACATCTTCGACTAAATCCGTAGTCTTTATAATGTCTCTATAGCTGTAGTTTTCAAAAGCCCAATCATAGAGCATAATAGTGTCGGTGAAGTTCCCATAGCTCATGCCACCTGCCTTTGCTGTGGCTTTTCCGCCCATAACAACACACAGAAGGTTAACTCCATTCTTTTTTGCGGTTGAAACCAGGCAAAATCCTGCTGCGTCAGTATGTCCGGCCTTAATTCCCGCTGCATATTCATAATAATAGCCCTGGTAAGCGTCGGGGTTATTACTGATTAGTCCGTTTGAATTAGTAAACTTTCTCGCATCAGACTTGTTAGTGGCTGCAATAGTAATTTCCTTGGTGTTGCAGATTTCCATAAACAAGGGGTGTGAGGAAGCCGCAAGCGCTATCGTCGCCATATCCCGTGCGGTCGTATAGTGGTTGCTCGCCGGCAAACCGTGGGTATTGGTAAAGCTAGTGCCTGTACAACCCAGTTCCTTCGCTCTGGTGTTCATCAGGGATATAAAGTCGGCAGTAGAGCCGGAAATATGCTCAGCAATGATGTTGCAGGCCTCATTTGCCGACTTAATTATAGCGCAATAGAGCAGATCTCCCAAAGGCATGGTCTCTCCCGGCTTAATCCCAGCGGTGCTGCCGTCCTCTATAATGTCATATTTGTAGTGATCACTGGCGGTAACCGGCTCATCATAGCCAACATCGCCCCGCTCAATCGCTTCAACTGCCAATAGCACCGTCATTATCTTTGTAAGACTGGCGGGATATGCCTGCGCATCGTCGTTTTTGGAATACAGCGTGTTTCCTGTGTTAATATCCAAAAGCATAACCGCATTTGCCTCCGGTGACGGCTCAGATATGGCCATTGTGGGCATTATGAACACTGAGACCATTAGTGCAATAAGTAAAATCGTTGATAATAACTTATATTTTTTCATATTCAACTCCGGAAATATATGTTATGATTCTAACAAGAAATGTAAAAAAACTATACTCGGTTTACATTATATTGAATTTTTCTGCAAAACGCAACAACAATTATCCCCGGCAAGTAACCGGTGGCAGTGGGGGCGGATGTGAAAAAGATGAATAAACTTGAGAATATCTCCATATTTATTGCAATTTTTCTTGTTTTAGTTGCAGCTTTCTTAACCGTCTCGGCAGAAATTGTCAGTGCTAAAACCCCCATTATTATGGAATCGATCACACCGGGCACTGTTTCAACCGGTAAGCTCGAAGGTCAAATCAATATTAACAGCGCCGGTGCGGACGAGCTGGGCGCTCTACCGGGAATAGGTCCGGAGCTTGCGAAAAACATAATAAATTACCGTCGGGAGTACGGTCCTTTTAAACACATCACCGGAATAATTGACGTATCCGGCATAGGTCTTAACACCTTTGAAAATATCAAGGACATGATTTCAGTGTCCTAACAGGAGGCGTTTCCATGAAAATTCTTGTAGTAGACGATGAAAAGCTCTTAGTCAAGGGCATAAAATTCAACCTGGAAAACGAAGGTTATGACGTTGACGCCTGCTATGACGGTGAAACCGCCGTGGAAATGGCGAAGGCGACCAGCTATGACCTGATTCTTCTGGACATCATGATGCCAAAACTTAACGGTCTTGAGGTCTGCATGAAAATCCGGGAAACCTCAACCGTGCCTATAATAATGCTCACTGCCCGAACCGAGGACACGGACAAGCTCATCGGCTTTGAATATGGTGCGGACGACTATATCACCAAACCATTTAACATTTTAGAGCTCAAGGCTCGAGTTCGGGCTCTCCTTCGTCGAAGCGCGATCCTAAGCAGCGCCGATAATAAGGAAAAAAGTCTTACCCGCGGCCATATCACTATTGACCCCTCACGCCGTGTGGCAAAGAAGTACAGCGAAGAGGTTGAATTAACTGCCAAGGAGTTTAACCTTGCGGAGCTGCTCATGCGCAACCCCGGAAAGGTTTACAGCCGCGAAAAACTCCTTGATTTGGTCTGGGGTATTGACTACCAAGGCGATGTTCGAACCGTTGATGTCCACATCCGCAGGCTCCGGGAAAAGCTGGAGCTTGACCCCGCTTACCCCACGTGCTTCAACACCAAGTGGGGTGTGGGCTACTATTTTTCCGAACGCTAAGCTGTCTCAGAGCACATCGCTAATCTATTGGGAGACTTAAGGCCTATGAAGAGAAATACAGGCATAAAGTCAATAATGACCAGCGTCCAGCTAAAATTTGCACTTGTATTTTTGGTGCTTATTGCGGGACTGCTCGTTATGCTCAATATCTACCCCACAATCATCACTCGAGACATGATGTTCTCATCAAAGCAATCCTCTCTTCAGGCCCAGGCGGGTGTTATGTCCTCGGCCCTGTCGGCTGCGGACAAACTCTCCACCGAGTATGTAAGCGAGGCTGTCAGCCTGCTGGATCTGCGCTCTATGACCCGAGTTCTGGTAACGGATGAAAACTCCTTTGTGCTATATGACACTGCAGAGCTTGACCCCGCCAGAGGCCGCTATGCTCTGTTTTACGAGATATATGAAGCTCTGGAAGGCAATGTGGTGTGCCGCTGCAATTACGAGGGTAACGCGTTTATTACCGTTCTTTCCATGCCCATCACAAGCTCCGGCATAACCAAGGGTGCTGTTTACCTCTATGAATATGACGAGGAGCCGGCGCAGCTAATCTCCGAAATTCAGGTAACTCTGCGCAACATAACCTTTTTTCTCGGCGCTGTTGCAATTGTTCTCCTGCTGGTTTTCAGCCGGGCTCTCACCTCAAGGATAACCGAGCTTGTTAAAGCAACTCGAATTGTTTCAGCCGGGGACTATGACCACCAGATTACTGTTCGGGGCAACGATGAGCTCTCTGAACTGGGCGAGGAATTTAATATACTGACCCTTCGCTTGAAGGAAACGGAGGAGTTGCGACGGCGTTTTGTGTCGGACGCCTCCCACGAGCTGAAAACCCCTCTTGCCTCCATCCGCTTGTTGTCCGACAGCATCGTTAACGCTGAAAACATGCAGCCGGACACCATGCTGGAATTTGTTACTGACATCGGGGCGGAAGCAGAACGCCTCCAGCGCACCACCGAAAAACTGCTGTCCCTGTCTAAAATGGATGCCGGGGCTGGTCTTGATTTCAGAGCCCTTGATTTGCGGGAAAGTGTTGAGAACACCCTTCACCTGCTGGAGCCCTTGGCTCAGGAAAATAAAATCTCTATTTCAACCGACCTGCATGACGGCTGCACCATTTATGGCAACGAGGATTTAATATACCGGGTTATCTTCAACCTGTCAGAAAACGGCATCAAATACAATGTGCCGGAGGGCACCGTTCATATCCGGCTTTTCAGGAAAAACGAAAACATAATCCTCCTTGTGGAAGACACGGGTATAGGCATTCCCGAAGCTGATCTGCCCCATATATTCTCCCGCTTCTACAGAGTTGATAAAGCCCGTTCCCGGGATGCAGGAGGCAGTGGCTTAGGGCTTTCTATCGTGTATGACGCCGTTCATCTCCACGGAGGCGACATCACCGTTGAACGCCGCACAGAATACGGCACAAGGTTCACCGTGACCTTTCCGGCATATGTGAGAGGGGAGGACACGGAATGAATAAACGAATGCTTCCGCTTTTCATCATCTTTGTTCTGCTTATGACAGCCTGCGGCAGCGCAAAAACGTCGGAATCCGATACAAACACCATTTCCGTCTATCGCCTTGTGCGCCCCGAATATCAGGCTGACAGCGGGCTGCTGGTCCCGGAGAGCTTTACCTATACAGAGGATGCGAACATGGTCAAGGCCGCGTCCCTTGCAATAAAGAGCAATCCTGAAAACCCAAAACTTGTCAGCGCCTTGCCCGGTAACGTCAGTATTCTCTCCGCTGAACTGATAAACCGAACCGTTGATGTTTGCATTAGTGACGCCTATCGTGAAATAAGCGGTACGGAAAAAACACTCATTGAGTGCTGCGTCGCCCTTACAATGTGTTCCATACCCGGAGTAGACTTTGTCTCAATCCACATTGTAAATGAGCCCTCTGAAATGAAGCTCTCATCCGAAGATATTCTGCTACGGAACACCTTAACCAGCAGCGAAGTCGCTCAGGTTCGCCTGTACTTCCCAAAAGCCCTCAGCCCATATCTGGGTGCGGAATACCGCAGTGTAAATATCAGCGATGAGACCTCCCCCGAGCTATGTGTGCTAAACGAACTGCTAAAGGGCCCTGCAAGCGATAAGCTCCTGCCCGCCCTGCCGGAAGACAGTGTTCTTTTGTCAGTTTTTACACAGGATGGACTGTGCACAGTCACTTTCTCCAAGGATTTTCTAGGAGCATTCGAAAGTGAAATTCAGGCCCGTTTAGCAATATACTCAATTGTTAACTCTCTTACTTCCCTGTCAACAATCGAAAGCGTGCAGATAGTCCTTCAAAACAGCAATCTGCAAACTCTGGGCGGCGTTGACATCTCTCAGCCACTAAATAAAAAAACATCCTTGATAGGCTCTGCCATCATTGATTAGGAGGAAAAAAATGAGCAATATTGGTACAAAATGCGTTCAAGGCGGCTACACTCCCAAAAACGGTGAACCTCGCCAAATTCCCATCTATCAAAGCACGACCTATAAATATGACACTAGCGAAGCCATGGGAAAGCTGTTCGACTTGGAAGCCAGCGGCTACTTCTACAGCCGCCTGCAAAACCCCACCTGCGACCTTGTAGCTGCACGTATCTGCGCCCTTGAAGGCGGCGCAGCGGGAATGCTCACCTCTTCCGGACAAGCTGCAAACTTCTTTTCTATCTTCAATATTTGCAATGCCGGAGATCACATTGTAAGCTCTTCCACTATCTACGGAGGAACTTATAATCTGTTCAACGTTACCATGCGCAAAATGGGTATTAGTTTCACCTTCGTCACTCCCGATTGCACCGATGAGGCGCTTGAGGCTGCTTTCCAGCCAAACACAAAGGCTGTGTTCGGCGAAACTGTCGCCAACCCTACCATGAGTGTGCTTGACATTGAGCGCTTTGCAAAAGCTGCCCATGACCACGGTGTACCTTTCATAATTGACAACACCTTCCCCACCCCCGTAAACTGCCGACCAATCGAGTGGGGCGCCGACATAGTTACCCACTCAACCACAAAGTACATGGACGGTCATGGTTCAACCGTGGGCGGAGCTATTGTTGACTCGGGCAAGTTTGACTGG
This sequence comes from uncultured Oscillospiraceae bacterium, assembly GCA_964530935.1. Lineage (GTDB taxonomy): Bacteria > Bacillota > Clostridia > Oscillospirales > Oscillospiraceae > UBA2658. The sequence goes on along the minus strand of CAZHCB010000004.1, from coordinate 4,563 downwards.
TTCGCCCATGCCGACAAGTTCCCCGGACTCACCACTCCCGACGAGAGCTATCACGGGCTGGTATACGCCGAGCGCTTCGGGCTTGAGGGAGCATTCATTACCAAAGCTACCGCCCAGCTCATGCGCGACTTCGGTGCAAGCCAGTCCTCTCAGAGCGCTTATGTTGTCGGTCTGGGTCTTGAATCCCTGCACCTTCGCATGGCCCAGCACTGCAAAAACGCTCAGGCCGTTGCGGAATTCCTCGAAGCCCATCCCAGCATAGCCTGGGTTAACTACCCCGGACTTAAATCCAGCCCTGACTATGAGCTGGCTCAAAAATATTTGCCCAACGGAACTTGCGGCGTTGTTCCCTTCGGCGTCAAGGGTGGCAGAAGTGCCGCTGAGGCCATGATGAGCAAACTTAACATTGCCATAATCGCAACCCACGTTGCAGACGCTCACTCCTGCGTTCTCCATCCGGCCAATGCTACCCACCGCCAGCTCTCCGATGCAGAGCTTGAAAAGGCCGGCATTCCCGCCGACCTTATCCGTTTCTCTGTTGGCATTGAAGATCTTGGTGATATTATTGCTGATCTGGAGCAGGCTCTGGCATAAATCCGAACCCGCTGAGTGGATCATATTTATTGCCCAAGCCAAGTGAAAGGAGCACAAATGGCAAATCTCCCCATACCTGATTTAATTCTGGATAACTGTCTCCAGCTAAAACCTTCTTTTTTAAGGGACAAAGGGCTGCGTTTTCTCCTTCTGGATTTAGACAACACTCTAGCACCCTATTCGGAGGACTCTCCGTCTGTTGCCCTGCGCAACTGGGTTGACGGAATGAAAAAGGAAGGCATTGAGCTGTTCATCCTGTCTAACAACCACGGCGCACGCCCAAAGAACTTTGCTGCAAGTCTCAAACTGGATTACATAGGCCGTGCCCATAAGCCCTCAGTCAGAACTCTGCTCTCCGTTCTTGAACGCAAGGGCGTTTCTCCCGAAGAGGCCGCCATTATCGGCGATCAGGTCTATACGGACATACTCGTGGGAAAACGCGCTGGTGTGTTCACAATTGCCGTAAAGCCCATAAGCCTGCGAAATCCCCTTCATCTCATAAGATATGGGCTGGAGTATCCCTTCCGGAGGGCATATGGGAATGGGAAGAACCAAAAATAAGTAAAAGAGGTTTTGTCTTTGTCTAACATCCAGAGAATTCAAAATGCGATGACAAGTGAAGGGCTGGCTGCCTTGCTGCTCACGGATGAGCTTGACTGCCGCTATGCTTCCGGCTTCCACGCCAGCAACTGCACGGTTCTCATCTTACAAAACGATGCCTTCTATATTACCGATTCCCGATACACCGAGGCGGCAGAAGCAAGGGTGAAAGGCGCAAAAGTGCTCCAAAGCTCTCATGAAAACCCTATCAGGTCTATTGTTTCCGCCATACTCAAGGAGCGAGGCATCTCTCAACTGGGCGTTCAGGAGCATTCCTTGAGCTATGCCCAGTACGTCTCCTTGGAGCATGATATGGATGTGGCTTTCAAAGCCGCTCAGGGAATAACAGAGGCCCTCCGTCAGGTAAAAAGCAACTATGAGAGGGACTGTATCATAGCTGCCCAACGCATTGCCGAGACGGCTCTGGACTATGTTCTCGGCTGGATAAAAGAGGGTGTCACTGAAAGAGAGGTCGCCGCTGAGCTCGAATACCGCATGGCCAGAGCCGGCGGGGAGGGTCTCGCTTTTGAAACCATCTGCGTTTCCGGCGAAAACACCAGTAAGCCTCACGGTGTGCCCACAAATCGCAAGCTGTGTACCGGTGATTTGATTACTATGGACTTTGGCTGCAAGATTAACGGCTACTGCTCCGACATGACAAGAACCGTTGCTCTTGGCAAAATTACAGACCGGCAGCGGCAGGTTTACGAAACAGTTCTGGCTGCCCAAAACGCTGCTATCGGCGTTGCAAAAGCCGGTATTCCCGGAAGCGAGATGGACAAAGTCGCACGTGAGATAATCGCAAATGCCGGTTATGGCGAGTTCTTCGGTCACTCCACCGGCCATAGCGTTGGTCTGTTTATTCATGAGGGTCCGAACGCTTCACCCAGTGAAACGCGCCTTATGCCGTCGGGAGCGGTTATAACCTGCGAGCCGGGGATATACCTTCCCGGACGCTTCGGTGTGCGAATTGAAGATATGCTGTTTCTTACCGAATCCGGCAACGAAAACCTGACAAAAGCAGCGAAAAACCTCATAGTTTTGTAAATAACTTGATCTCGGAATTAAAACATCCTTGTCAAATGAATGTTATTAGTGTAAAATCGGTCTGTGGCATGTCAATAATTTGGCTTTCCATAGTCTGACTTCTTTAATGACTTTGTAAAAATGTGCAATTTCATAATCTTATATATAGGAGGAACACAAATGATTACTGCAGGCGATTTCAGAAACGGCGTAACCTTTGAATACGAAGGAAAGGTAATGCAGGTCGTGGAATTCCAGCACGTCAAGCCCGGAAAGGGCGCTGCCTTTGTCCGCACAAAGATGAGAAACGTCATAACCGGCGGTGTAACCGAAACATCCTTCAACCCCACAGAAAAGTTTGAGAATGCTCAGGTAGACCGCAGGAACATGGAATACAGCTATGCTGACGGAGACATTTACTACTTCATGGATTCCGAAAGTTACGAGCTTGAACCCATTGACAAGGCTATTTTGAGCGACAGCTTCAAGTTTGTTAAAGAAAACATGGTATGCGTAGTCTCTTCTTATAAGGGCAAGGTGTTCTCTGTTGACCCCCCCAACTTTGTTGAGCTGGTTATCACCGAAACCGACCCCGGCTTTGCGGGCAACACCGCAACCAACGCAACCAAACCCGCTACCCTTGAAACCGGTGCGGAAATCAAAGTCCCCCTGTTTATTGAACCCGGCGAACGCATCAAAATTGACACCCGCACAGGTGAATATTTAGAGCGTAGTAAGGGTTAAAATAACCATTATATAATAAAGGAGCATATCCAAAATGACTACATCTGAAAAAGTTGCTTATTTGAAGGGTCTTGCCGACGGTCTTGGTCTTGGCAAGGAAACCAAAGAGGAAAAGCTTATCTCCGCAATCATCGATGTTCTTGACACTATCGCTGTTGATATGGAAGATCTCGAAGAAACCTGTCTGGATCTCGGCGAAGAGATCGATGCCATCTCCGATGACCTTTCCGACGTTGAAGAATTTCTGTACGAAGAGTGCTGCGGCGACGAATGCTGCTGCGGTGGCGATGACGAGGGCGAATGCTGCTGCGGTGACGAACCCCACGAAGACGGTTGCTGCCACGGCGAAGACCATAAGCACGAAGACGAGGGCGGCTGCTGCGGCGGTCACGGGCACCACGGTCACCACGACCATCACGGCAACGGCGGCGGTTGCGGCTGCGGCGGTCACGGACACCACGGTGTTCTCTACGAAGTAACTTGCCCCGGCTGCAACAACACCATCACCATTGATGAAGAAGTCCTCAACCTTGGTTCAATCCAGTGCCCCTCCTGCGGTGGCGTTCTGGAATTTGATCTTGAGGCAACAAAAGACGAAAAGCCCGAAGAAGTTCAGGAATAACAAATTAAAGGAAGCTCGAAAACAATCGAGCTTCCTTTTTTATGCCTTAGGACAAGGGCAGTCTGATTATACATAAAAAATAAAGTGCGGAAACGGCTTTATTTTTAACTAGAATGTGGTATACTGAGCTTAATAACATTCCGGAGGTGGATACTATGTTATTTCTCAGAGCGTGCTCGGAAGAAGATATCTCCCACGCCGCAAACCTAATGTGCCTGGTATATAGTGAGCCGCCATGGAACGAAAAATGGCAGCCTGAAAGAGCCCAGAAGCGCGTTAAAGCCTTTTTGTCCGGCATAAACGCTCGCGCATATGCAATGATTGTTGACACCGAGATTGTCGGCTACCTATTTGGACGAATCGACATTGCATTAAAGCACGATGTGTTTTATGTTGAGGAAATGTTTGTACATCCCAATTACCAGCGTCGGGGCTGCGGCAGTATGGCACTGGCACAGCTTGCAGGTGAGCTGAAGAAGACAAACATCAGACGCATCGAACTGCACACTATTTCGGAGGACATCAGCTTCTATAAGAAGAACGGCTTTGCGCCGTCTTCCTTCCTCTATCTTGAAAAAGAAATCTAAACAACACAACAAACAAGCGGACAGGTTATTGCCTGTCCGCTTGTTTGTTTCTTTTCGCAGCTACCTACAAGTATCCACCCTTAGGTTGTTTAGAATAAAGCTGATCTCTTCCTCATATTCTCCCCAGTTTTCCGGCGTGGTTAAGCACTCAACCGAAAAGCATCCAGGAGATTTATCGTATATAAGAAGATACCAAAGCCCATCGGATTGCTCAATATATTCTGTTGCCAAATAGCCGTTATCGAACGCTCTTTCCGATATTAGCACTCCTGTGGCGCAAACACCTATAGGCTGACGGCTCCATCCAATACCCAGTCAATCCTTGCATAAAGACCGTGGATTTAGGTTTGACTGTATGGTAAACTGAAAATCAAATATCCTGTTAGCAAA
>CAZHCB010000003.1:33234-38822 GCA_964530935.1 uncultured Oscillospiraceae bacterium | reverse complement strand
TGGCTATCATTTCGTCCCGCTCTGATAACTGCATATTGTTGATGAAACTCAAAGCGTCAGTAATCGACATTGCGCAAAACTGGGCAATGTTTATATCGCAAACCGTTACAGCCAAAGCTTCCGTTTTAAGGCGTAGCCCGTTGCAATCAGGGCAGTGATACTCGCTCATGCTGGAGTTGAGGTCAATGCGCATGGCGGAGCTTGCCGTCTCTCTATATCTGCGCTCTATATTGGGAATAAGGCCTTCAAAGGGCTGGTTAAGTGTGCCCTTACCTCTGGGCTGATCGTAGTGCAGAACCAGTTTTTCACCCTTTGTACCGTAGAGGATAATGTCAATTACCTCGTCCGACAGATTTTTTATGGGCTCGGTCAGGCTAAAGTTGTATTTTTTCGCAAGAGATTCAAAGTACATACGTGAAATTCCATCGCCTCTGACATTGCCCCAGCCGCTTGCCGAGATTCCCCCGTCTAATATAGACAGAGACTTGTTGGGCAAAATAAGATTAGGATCAACACGAAGCTGAACGCCCAGTCCCGAGCAAGTCGGGCAAGCTCCAAAGGGGTTGTTAAAGGAAAACATACGCGGGGTCAGCTCGTCGATTGAGATTCCGCAATCCTCACAGGCATAGTTTTGAGAAAAACTCAGTTCCCTGCTCTCTTCCGGAATGTCAACGATTACCATACCCTTTGACAGGGTTGAGGCGGTCTCCACAGAGTCTGTAAGCCGCTGAATGGCCTCCGTCTTTACGGTTAGTCTGTCCACCACAATTTCGATATTATGTTTTTTGTTTTTTTCAAGGACGATTTCTTCGTTTAAATCGTACACCGAACCATCAACCCGGGCGCGTACATAGCCGCTCTTGGCTGCATCCTCAAATACCTTGTGGTACTCACCTTTTCTGGCCCGAACAACCGGTGCAAGTACCTGAATCTTTGTGCCCTCGGGCAGCAGCATTATCTGGTCAATTATCTGGTCGATCGTCTGCTGTTTTATCTCTTTTCCGCACTCCGGACAGTGGGGAACGCCGATTCTCGCCCAAAGCAGGCGTAGATAGTCGTAAATCTCCGTAACCGTGCCAACGGTTGACCGGGGGTTGCGGGAAGTTGTTTTCTGGTCAATGGCAATAGCGGGAGAAAGCCCGTCAATATAGTCAACATCGGGCTTTTCCATCTGACCTAAAAACTGTCGGGCATATGAGGAGAGGGACTCCATGTATCTGCGTTGACCCTCAGCATATATTGTGTCGAATGCCAGTGAGGATTTCCCACTGCCGGAAACGCCTGTAAAAACAATCAGCTTTTCCCGGGGAATCTCAAGGTTAATGTTTTTCAGGTTGTTTTCTCTGGCTCCCTGAATGAATATGTTATCGCGCATAAATTGTTCCTCTGCATTTGATTACAAAAAAGTCTTTGTTTTTGTCGGTAATAGATCTTTATCCAAAATATTATACCCGATATCACCCCACATTTCAAGGTAAATTGCATATATGAATTTGCTTTGGAAACCCCGTGAAAAGGGTACTAAAATATTCCCCGGCAAACCTGCAAATCAGTTGACATCAAGATTAAATTATGTTAGTATACCAGAGCGGCTAAACGGAGAGATGTCCGAGTGGTCGAAGGAACCGGTCTTGAAAACCGGCGATGTGCAAGCATCCGTGGGTTCGAATCCCACTCTCTCCGCCATTTTCGACCGGCAAAATACTGAATTTATTTTTCGGCTTGGAGAAGTACCCAAGTGGCCGAAGGGGCTCCCCTGCTAAGGGAGTAGACGTGTCAAAAGCGTGCGAGGGTTCAAATCCCTCCTTCTCCGCCAAATTACGAAGAATCCTGTAGCCGTTGAGGTTGCAGGATTTTTCTTGCTTCCCCTGTGTTTTTAAGGTCTGTACGGTTTTGGACATCGATACAATATTAGCATTCCAGATAACGTATTAGCCATCTTGTTAGCAAAATATTTTCGGAAATGCTAACAAAATGCTAATGTAGTACTCTAAATCAAAAAAGCCCCCGACTACTCTATTTTGAAAAGCACCCCATTTGTTTTTCAGTATATCATACTGTATAACAAATGGAGTGCTTTTTACTGTTTGCGTCCTTCTCTTATGACTATTCAAACAGCTCCGTTGACAAGTACCTCTCTCCCGTGTCCGGAAGAAGAACAACAATAATCTTGCCCGAATTTTCGTCGCGCTTAGCAAGCTGTGTTGCTGCATTAAGCGCGGCGCCTGAGGAAATTCCAACCAGAACACCCTCAGTCTTCGCAAGAAGCCGCGCAGCGGTAACCGCATCGTTGCTATCTGCAGTAATTATTTCGTCATATACAGAAGTGTTCAAAATTTCCGGAATAAACCCTGCGCCGATTCCCTGAATTTTGTGTGGTCCGGGCGCTCCTCCCGATAAAACAGGCGAGTCTGACGGCTCAACGGCAACTACTTTGATTCCGGTGTTTTTTTCCTTGAGATATTCTCCAACTCCGGTAATTGTTCCACCGGTACCAACGCCGGCAACGAAAAAATCAATGTTGCCCTTGGTATCCGCCCAAATTTCCGGCCCGGTGGTTTCTTTATGCGCGCTGGGATTGGCCGGGTTCACAAACTGGCCGGGAATAAAGCTGTTGGGCGTTTCTTTGGCAAGCTGCTCTGCCTTTTCAATTGCCCCCTTCATACCCTTTTTACCTTCTGTGAGCACAAGCTCCGCCCCATAAGCAACCAGCAGCTTTCGTCTCTCAAGGCTCATGGTTTCAGGCATGGTGAGGATTATACGATAGCCTTTCGCCGCGGCAATCATCGCCAGACCTATTCCTGTGTTACCACTTGTCGGCTCAATAATTACGGAGTCCTTGTTCACTAACCCCCTGGCCGCGGCGTCTTCCAGCATTGCCTTTGCAACTCTGTCTTTAACGCTGCCACCGGGGTTTTTCCCCTCAAGTTTGGCAAATATCCTGCCCTTAAGCCGGTTTTCCCTAGCATAGTTCTTCAGCTCAAGCAAGGGAGTCTGTCCAATTAGTTCAACCACACTTTCGTTAACTGACATTGTTTAATCCTCCTTTCGAATAATTTATCGTCTGTTCAATTTCCACACTGATGGGGAAAAAAGGATGAGCATTGGAAAAATCTCCAATCTTCCCACCAGCATATCAAAGGATAGCACCAGCTTCGAAAATACTGAGAAGTCAGCAAAGTTTCCCGCAGGCCCGACTTTGCTTAAACCAGGTCCGACGTTGTTAATACAAGTGGCTACTGATGTAAACGTTGTTTCTGCATCCTCGCCGTCAATGGAGACAAGCAAAACACTTATGGCAAAAATAAAGACATAGCAGATGATATAAACCGAGGTTTCGTGAATAACCTGTGAGTTCATCGCCCTCCCCTCCAAATGGACAGAATTTATTGCCCTTGGATGGAGCATCCGCGCAATGCCATGCTTAACCGTTCGGAATAACAGTATTATTCTGGAGACTTTTATACCACCGCCGGTGCTGCTGGCACATGCGCCAATAAACATAAGCAGCACTAAGATAGTTTTTGAAAACTGCGGCCACAAATCAAAGTTTGTTGTTGCATATCCCGTAGTGGTAATAATGGACGAAACCTGGAAGAAGGACATGCGGATGGCTTCGGAGATGCTTTCATAGCTCGAGGCTATATTAATTGTTATCATCAGCACGGCCACAGCCACAATTATGAGATAGGTGCGAAGCTCTTCGTTTTTGAAGACCTCTCTGCCCCGCTTAATTAGAATCAGGTAGAAGAGATTGAAGTTTATGCCAAACAGCAGCATAAACACCCCGATAACATATTGAATGTAAGGGCTGGTAAAATGCGCTATACTATCATTATAAGGTGCAAAGCCGCCTGTTCCCGCAGTTCCAAAGGTGGTTACCATGCTGTCGAACAATCCCATTCCGCCAATGCAAAGCAGCGCAATTTGCAAAAGAGTTAAGCCCAAGTAAATAGTATAGAGTATTCGCGCGGTATCCCGCATTTTAGGAACAAGCTTTCCTGCCGTAGGTCCGGGGACTTCCGCACGCACCAAGTAGATAGAACGGTCGCCGCCCAAAGGCAAAATTACCATCACAAATACCAGAACGCCCATGCCGCCGACCCAGTGAGTAAAGCTGCGCCAGAACAAAACCGCCTTGCCGCAGGCCTCAATATCCCTGAGAATTGACGAACCTGTGGTTGTGTAGCCGGAAACCGTTTCAAAAAACGCGTCAATGTAATTGGGAATGTCACCACTGAGTACAAAGGGTAATGCACCCAACGCTGACAGTAATACCCACGACAGGGAAACAATTACAAATCCCTCTCGAGCGTATATCGCTTTGGTGCGGGGCTTAATAAATCTCAAAATCATGCCTGCCGCAACACAGATCCCCGCCGATAGCAGAAAAGCAACTTTGCTGGCTTCTCCATAATAAAAGGCTACTATCGCCGGCAACAGCAACAGCATTCCCTCTGCAATCAGCAGATGACCTGTTGTGTGCAGAACCATTCTCTTATTCATATCTTCTTGCCTCAGTCAACAATATTGTGAAGATCGTTTAGATGCAGAGTGGTGGTAACCACTATCACCCTGTCGTTTAACTTAATGCAGTCATCACCATTGGGGATCATGACTTTGTTGTCCCTAATAATACAGCAGATGAGCAAATTGTTTTTTAGCTTTAGGGTTTTTAGAGGGATATCCAAAAGCTTATGGTCATCTTCCCGCACAACGAATTCCAGAGCTTCAACCGTGCCGTCAACGACGCGGTAAAGGGTTTCAACATTGCTTGCACCTGAATTCTCCATAGCGCGAACATAGCTTAGCACCTGATTGGCTGTTATGTCCTTGGGAGAAATAATGCTTCCCAAATTGTCATCACCCACAAGCTCAACCATTGAAATGCGACTTACCTTTGTTACAACCTTGGGCACTCGTTGTGATGTTGCATACATGGATAGCAAAATATTAACTTCGTCCGTCCCTGTTGTGGCCACAAAGGCATCCGCCTGACGCAGTCCCTCTTCCCCAAGAAGGTCGCGGTCTGCACCGTCTCCGTTGAGAATGAGGCAATCGGGAAACGCCTCGCTGAACAAACGGCATTTCGCTATATCCTTTTCCACAATTGTCGGATGAACTCCCATTGTGCGCAAAAGGCGGGTCAGGTAGTACGAAATCCTTCCTGCACCTACTATTATAACGTTTTTAGCCGTACGGACATGCAGGCCGGCAAGACTCAAAAAGCGCTCCGTTTCAGCGGGAACCGAAACAAAACTCAGCCGGTCATCCGGCAGCAGGACAAACTCACCGTTGGGAATGTATGTGCTTCCACCGCGGCGTACTGCGCAGATTAATACTCGAATCTTAAACTTTTTATTTATTTCGCTAAGAGGGCGGCCAGACAACGGGCTGTCCTTCGGCAAACGGAACTCTGCCAACTCAACTTTTCCCTTAGCGAATTTTTCAACATTGAGAACTCCGGGGAAACGCAGTACCGAGAAAATTTCCAGAGCTGCGTTATACTCGGGATTTATTGCCATTGAAAGCCCAAGGTCTTCTCTTATAAGAGACAACTCATCGCTGTATTCCGGGTTGCGAACTCT
>CAZHCB010000003.1:29068-33134 GCA_964530935.1 uncultured Oscillospiraceae bacterium | reverse complement strand
CTCTTTATTGAGCAGCTTGAGACCATGATACTCTCAGGCAAGCTGCAAATTGGCGAAAAACTGCCGTCCGAGCGTGATTTGGCCGCTTCAATGCAGATTAGCCGCAGTGTTGTTAACGCAGGAATCGTTGATATGGCAGACAAGGGCTTTCTGGATATCATCCCACGAAGCGGCACATATGTTGCAGACTATCGCAAAAACGGCAAGATTGAAACTCTGGTCTCGATTATGAAATATAACGGTGGAATGCTGCCTGACGCCGATGTGCGCTCGATTTTGGAAATTCGCAGTGTGCTCATGCCTTTGGCGATTAGCCGATGCATTGAAATAATAACGGATGAAGAGATTGACCGGCTTTTTGACTGCGCCGCCATCCTCCACGCAGCCGAAACCCCGGAGCAGGCTGCGGACGCTGTTTTTGAGTTTGACCACTTGCTATGTATTTTCTCGGACAACACTCTGTTGCCGCTAATATTTTATTCTTTCAAAGCTCCCAACTCAACGCTTTTCGGAAGATACTTCCGCCTTTACGGGTACGAAGGCATGCGTCATCGCACAGACGAGATTTGCGAAGGTATTCGCGCAAGGGACGCAAAGCGCGCTATAGAAGCAATCACACATTCCGTCAGCGAAACTATTTCCGGTAAAACAGAGCTATACAACTAAACACCAGACAGCCAGAACGGCGAATGCATCACATTCGCCGTTCTTTTTTGTTATTTTTCATCTGCGATCAGCAGAAGGCGCTGTCCATAGTCTGAAGAACTGAGCTCAATTCCTACGTTGCGAAGCTTATCTGCGCCGATTATGCCGGCGCGAAACGCGACTTCCTCAGGACAGCCAACGTGCTCTCCGGTCTTATCCTTGTATTTCTTAATTGCACAAGCCGCCTCAAGTAGGGAATCTGCGTTTCCGGTATCAAACCAGGCAATGTTTTTATCCAAAGAGACTACACACAGCTGACCCATGTTGAGATACGCGTTATTAACAGAGGTTATTTCCAGTTCTCCTCGTGAAGAGGGCTTCACGTTCTTTGCAATTTCAACAACCCGATTGTCATAAAAATAAAGCCCGGGAACAATGTAATTTGATTTTGGATTTTCGGGTTTTTCTTCAATACTTATTGCCCGGCCTTCCCCATCGAATTCAACAACGCCAAAAGGTCTGGGGTCGTCCATATAACAGCCGAAAAGCGTTGCTGAATGTACATTGTTTTTAGCTTCCATCAGCTTTTCTTTCAGTCCGGCGCCAAAGAAGATGTTGTCGCCCAAGGCCAAACATACCCTGTCGTCACCGATAAACTCTTCCCCAATAATGAAAGCATCTGCTATTCCCCGCCGATTATGCTGGATTATGTAGGAGATTTCCGCACCGAAGTTTTCCCCGTGTCCCAGCAAACGCTCAAACTTATCCAGCTCATCCGGAGGAACAATGATAAGAATTTCCGTTATCCCCATTTCAAGTAAAAGTGCAAGGGGATAATAAACCATGGGTTTATCATAAACCGGTAACAGCGGCTTACAGATTGAGTGCGTTATGGGATAAAGCCGCGTGCCCTTGCCCGCTGCCAGAATTATACCTTTCATCTTTCCTCCAAATCCCCGGCAAAAAATATTAAACCGGACGCTTTTACCATACATTTTGATCAGTATAACATAGATAGTTTCAGTCTTCAAGTCATACGGCTTATTACGGACGTCTCACATATATGTACAAAAATCACCCCCTAAATATGTGCATTTTGTGCAAGTCGGCAGAATCAAAGTAAACTTTATTGTATATAGCTACATTTGAATTTTTGACCAATTTAGTTTATCATTATTAGTTGTGAGTAGTCATTTTACTCACAAATGTGGAAAATTCTAAGAGGAGTGACACTATGGAACAATACTTCTGGATTGGCATAGTCGGTGCATTTGTTGCCCTTCTATTTGCCCTTGTTCAGAGCCGCAAGGTTATGAAGTTCTCTGAAGGAAACGAGGTCATGCAAAAAATTGCCGCTGCTATTCGCCGTGGCGCAAACGCATATCTTAAGCGTCAGTATAAATCAGTTGCTATCTTCTTTGCCATTATGGCGGTTATTCTTGCCGCTCTGGCATATTTTAAGATGGTCTCCCCCTATGTGCCCTTCGCCTTCGTCACAGGCGGCATCTACTCCAGCCTTGCAGGCTTTGTAGGTATGAAAATTGCCACCAACGCAAACGCCAGAACCGCTAACGCGGCAAGCGAAAGCCTCAACACCGGTTTGAAGGTTGCCTTCTCCTCCGGTGCTGTTATGGGCTTCACCGTTGTCGGCCTCGGTATTCTCGATATCACCGTATGGTTCCTCGTTCTCAAATACGGCTTCCACTGCGATGCCAATGAGATTGCTACCACTATGGTTATGTTCGGTATGGGTGCGTCCGCAGCTGCTCTGTTTGCCCGTGTTGGCGGCGGTATCTTTACTAAAGCAGCAGACGTTGGCGCTGACCTTGTTGGTAAGGTCGAAGCCGGAATTCCTGAGGACGACCCCCGCAACCCCGCAACCATCGCAGACAACGTAGGCGACAACGTTGGCGACGTTGCCGGAATGGGCGCTGACCTCTATGAGAGCTATGTTGGTTCTATACTTGCAACCTTTGCCATTGGCGCATCCGCAGGTTACGGCTGGAACGGCATGTTCCTTCCCATGGCACTTGCAGTTGTTGGTATTCTTTGTTCCGTTGTGGGTACATTCCTCATTCGCACGGGTGAGAGAGCATCCCAAAAGGAACTTCTGGGCACCCTCCGCCGTGGCACATATTTTGCCGCAGTACTTGCAGCTGTTCTTGCCGTTCCCCTTTGCTACTTTATCATGAAGGATATTGATGGCGCTAACTGGTGGGGAATCCTTATTGCTATATTCTGCGGTCTTGCCGCAGGCTGCGCAATCGGATATTTCACCGAATACTTTACATCCGACACGTATAAACCCACCCAGGAGCTTGCATCGACCTCCGAAACAGGCGCTGCAACTGTTATTATCGGCGGTGTAAGCCTTGGTCTCAAGTCCGTTGCTGCTCCCGTTATCATTATCGGCGCTGCTGTTATTGTCAGCTTCCTGGCTGCCGGCGGCACACTTAAAACCGGCTCAGATGTATATCAAATCTGCTTCAACAAGGGTCTTTACGGCATCGGCATTGCCGCTGTAGGAATGCTATCGACTCTGGGCATTACCTTGGCAACCGACGCTTACGGTCCCGTTGCTGATAACGCTGGCGGCATTGCTGAAATGGCCGGTTTAGGCGAAGAGGTTCGTGAGCGCACCGATGCTCTGGACAGTCTCGGCAACACAACCGCTGCAACCGGCAAGGGTTTTGCAATCGGCTCTGCTGCTCTGACAGCACTTGCTCTGCTCGTGTCTTACATCGACATCGCCAGAGAGCGTATTGGCGAAAGTGCAAACCCCTACACCCTTGACCTTTCCGTAACTAACCCCGCTGTTCTCGTTGGCTTGTTTGTGGGTGTTATGCTGGTGTTCCTGTTCTCGGCTATGACTATGAACGCAGTTCAGCGCGCAGCCAAGAGCATCGTTATGGAAGTTCGCCGTCAATTCCGCGAGATTGCCGGAATCATGACCGGCGAGGCTGATCCGGATTACGAAACATGCGTTGACCTTTGCACTCGCGGCGCGCTTAAAGAAATGGTCATGCCATCTGTTCTGGCCGTTATCATCCCCATCCTCACCGGACTCCTTTTGGGTGTTGAAGGTGTTGTTGGTCTTCTTGCGGGCACAACGGTCTCCGGCTTTGCTATGGCCGTGTTCATGTCCAACTCCGGCGGTGCTTGGGACAATGCCAAGAAATACATAGAAAGCGGCAACAACGGCGGCAAGGGATCTGAGGCTCACAAGGCAGCTGTTATCGGCGACACTGTTGGCGACCCCTTCAAGGATACATCTGGCCCCAGCCTGAACATTCTTATCAAGCTGGTTTCCACCGTATCCATCGTATTCTGCGGACTTATCGTAGCATACTCAATTTTCTAAAAACACTTCAAACGAAGAGTATATACCCAAACAAAAAGAGGCAGGACCATTGGTCCTGCC
>CAZHCB010000003.1:3309-29058 GCA_964530935.1 uncultured Oscillospiraceae bacterium | reverse complement strand
AGACAGGACTAAAAAGTCCTGTCTATTTTTATATCAATTTATTATTTTGTTCCGAAAATCCTGTCGCCGGCATCGCCGAGACCGGGAACGATGTAACAGTGGTCGTTCAGCTTTTCATCTACCGCCGCAACGAAAATGTCAACATCCGGATGATCCTTCTGAACCTTTTCAACACCTTCCGGTGCGCCTATAATGCACATAAGCTTAATGTGTTTGCAGCCGTATTCCTTTATGAAATCGATTGCTGCTGTTGCGCTGCCGCCTGTTGCCAGCATCGGGTCAACTATAATAACGTCTCTGTCAGCAATGTCCTTGGGCATCTTGCAGTAATACTTTACAGGAAGCATTGTTTCCGGGTCACGGAAAAGGCCAATATGGCCAACCTTTGCACTGGGGATCATAGCCAGCATTCCGTCAATCATTCCAAGGCCGGCACGGAGAATAGGCACGACCGCCAGTTTCTTTCCGGAAATGCGCTTGCATACCGCCGGAGATACGGGCGTTTCAATGGAAACTTCCTCGACGGGGAGGTCTCTGGTTACTTCATAGCACATGAGCCCTGCTACTTCAGAGACCAATTCACGAAACTCTTTTGAGCTTGTGTTCTTGTCTCTCATAATTGAAAGCTTGTGCTGAATCAGTGGATGATCAAAGACTGTTACTTTAGACATGCTCGTTCCTCTTTCTTTCATACCTTTTTCTCTTTTGTTTTGAAAAACACTGGTGTTCTATACAAGAATATATAAGATCAGATCTGACGCCTCTGTCTCTCTCTTTCGGCTTGACTGAGCCTCAAATAAACGGGCAGCAAGTCATTAGCGGAGATAGTCGGTTTATCTTGTGCCGCCAACAGGACGCCCCACGCGGTTTGATACCGCAGGGCTTCCGGAGCTAACCGGGCAGGAACGCCCTCTTTTTCCAGAGCATTATAACACAATACCCCGCCGTCTCCAACAATAAAAATACTGTTTTTACAATTTTTTATTTCCGAAACCAATTGCCCTGCGTCAATCGCTCTATCCTCACAAAGCCTAACAGGTTTTCCGTCTATAATCTCAAACAGCGCATTGTAAAACTGCCCTCTGCGGGCATCCATTACGCAGCAAACCAGACCATCAGCAACACCCACTGCGTTGTATGCCATTGCCTCCAGCGTGGATACGCCGCAAACGGGCTTTTCAGCAGCCCAGGCAAGACCCTTTACCGTGGAAACGCCGATGCGCACGCCGGTAAATGAGCCCGGGCCGTGGGAAACCGCAATCAAGTCAAGGTCAGACACGGAAAGTCCCTGGTTTCTAAGCATATCCTCCACCATGGGCAGCAGGGTGCGGCTATGCGTAAGCCCGCTGTTTTGAAAACTCTGGGCTAACAGCCCATCTTCGTTACACAGGGCAACGGAGGCTGTTTTTGCGCTGGATTCTAAAGCCAAAGTAAGGGAAAACACTATTCCGCCCCCTCTATGATTATTTTTCTTTGAGTTTCCGATAGCTTATCGATCGTAACATTCATCTGAGTACCGTCAAACGCCTCAGGCACATTTTCGCTCCACTCAACAACGCAAACGCCGTTTCTGTCCAGATAGTCCTCCCAACCGATGTCAAACAGCTCGTCAGATGAAGAGAGCCTATACATATCAAAGTGAAACAGCGGCAGACGCCCCTCATACTCATTAACAATTGTAAAGGTAGGGCTGGTAACTCTGGAGGGAGACTCAAGTCCCCGCGCCATACCCCGGACAAAGGCGGTTTTTCCCGCACCCAAATCACCGTACATTGCCACAACCGCACCCGCCATCAAGCTTCTTGCAAGAGCCGTTCCGGCGGCTTCTGTCTCCTGCGTAGAATTAGTTACTATTTCGATTCTCATGGTCTATATCTCCATATTGGCATAGCCGTTCAGGTCGCTCCCTGCTCGTACGCCCGCCAAATACTCATAATAGGCTTGGCAGCCAATCATAGCCGCGTTGTCACCGCACAGGGACAGCGGAGGGATAAACAGCTCAATTCCGGCCTCTTCCGCGGCAGCTTTAAAGTCGGCACGAATGCGTGAGTTAGCCGCAACTCCGCCAGCTACGGCTATTTTGCCGTAGCCCAGGGCCTTGGCCAGAGCCATTGTTCTGGGAACTAAGCTGTCACTGACAGCCTTTGAAAATGAGGCGCACAAGGATGCCTTGTCAAGCTCCTCTCCCTTTTGCTCGGCATTGTGGACGATATTGACAACTGCGGTCTTTAGGCCCGAAAAACTCATGTCATAAGGATGGCCTTCAATACTGGCACGGGGCAGTACAAACTTTGTGTCATCCCCGCTTTGGGACAGCTCATCTACAGGCTTGCCGCCGGGATAGGGCAAGCCCAGTACACGGGCGGTTTTATCAAAGCACTCCCCTGCCGCATCATCTCTTGTGGAACCGATCACCCGCATATCCGTATAGCCGCGGACATCTGCCAGCAAAGTATTTCCACCGGAGATCGCAAGGCAGACGAAAGGCGGCTCCAGGTGGGAAAAAGCCAGATAGTTTGCGGCGATATGCCCTCTGATATGGTGCACGGGAATTAAGGGAACGCCCAAGGCCAGAGCCGTTGCCTTAGCAAAGCTGACTCCCACAAGGACTGCTCCGATAAGTCCGGGGGCATAGGAAACTGCAACCGCATCAATATCTTGACGGGAAACGCCCGCAGTTCTCAGGGCGTTATCCGCAAGCTGTGAAATGACCTCCACATGGGAACGGGAGGCAATCTCGGGCACGACCCCGCCATAGACAGCGTGGAGTGCCGCCTGAGAGAATATTTGGTCTGTAAGCACCCGGCGCCCGTCTTCCACCAGGGCAACAGCCGTTTCATCACAAGTGCTTTCAATAGACATTATCAGCATAGTGTTCCTCTTTTATTTGCCTGCGTTCATAGCAAGGAAGGCATTAATAAACCCGTCCAAGTCCCCGTCCATAACAGCGGAGATATTGCCGTTTTCGTAGTTTGTTCTGTGGTCTTTTGCAAGTGTATAGGGCATGAAAACATAAGAGCGAATTTGACTGCCCCACTCGATTTTCATTTGAACACCCTTAATATCTTCAACCTTATCCAGATGCTCGCGTTCCTTGATCTCCGCAAGGCGGGCCCTGAGCATCTGCATGGCGTATTCCCTGTTTTGATGTTGGCTGCGCTCTGTTTGGCAGGCAACAACAATCCCCGAAGGTATATGGGTTATGCGGATAGCGCTCTCGGTTTTGTTGACGTGCTGTCCACCCGCTCCCGAGGAACGATAGGTATCAACCTTCAGATCCTCCGAACGGATCTCTATGTCCGCCTCATCTGTGATCTGGGGCATGACCTCAATTGCGGCAAAGCTGGTGTGGCGGCGTCCTGAGGAATCGAAGGGTGAAATGCGCACCAAACGATGGATGCCGTTTTCACTCTTCATGAAACCATATGCGTTTTCACCGTCAATAGCAATCGTCGCGCTTTTTAGTCCCGCTTCTTCGCCGTCAAGATAGTCCAGAGTTTTGCAGGAAAAGCCGTGGCGCTCCGCCCAGCGATTATACATGCGGAAAAGCATTTCCGCCCAGTCCTGAGCCTCTGTTCCACCGGCACCGGCATGGATCGTAATAATTGCCCCGCAAGAGTCATATTCGCCGGAGAGC
Organism: uncultured Oscillospiraceae bacterium; assembly: GCA_964530935.1. Taxonomy (GTDB): domain Bacteria; phylum Bacillota; class Clostridia; order Oscillospirales; family Oscillospiraceae; genus UBA2658. The sequence goes on along the minus strand of CAZHCB010000003.1, from coordinate 25,421 downwards.
AGAGTTGCAAGTCTCGCTTCCTCCAGCTTTTTCTCAAAAGAATTAAAGCCGGAAACCAGCTCGTCCAGCATTGACACGTCCTCTTCTTCAATTGCCATTTCACATATGGTGTATAGGTCGTCATATGCGTCACTGAGCTTTTTATAGCCCTCGCACTTTTTCTTTAGCTGCTTTGAACGCTTTAACACCTTCTGCGAGTTTTCCCGGTCATCCCAAAAGCCGTCCTTCTCGGTTTCCTGTTCGCATTCGGCTATCTCTTTTCTGGCGTCTTCCAGCTTAAGGGCAACGCCAAGGTTGTTCAGATCAGGCCTCAGCGCATTCAGTTTTACTTTGTATTCTTCAAATTCCAGCATGTGTTTTCTCCTATGTTTGCATTAAACTATAGTATATACAAATTTACCGGTGTTGTAAATATTTTTCAAAAAAGATAAATCTATACAAAAAGGAGGCAAAATATAAAGATAAGACTTTTCTTTACTGCCAGAGTTTGTTATAATTATAATGACATATATGGCAGTCTCCATGGGGAGGCTGAACAACAAGATAGAGAGAGGTAGATAAAATTGATAGCTCATGGCAAGGATGTCAAGGTTTTTGCTGGAAACTCCAACAAAATTCTTGCGGAGAACATCTGCAAAAAACTGAATCTTCCCTTAGGAGACTCTGCGGCGACAGCTTTTTCTGACGGTGAAATTTCTATTTCCATCAATGAACCCGTTCGTGGTTCTGACGTATTTATCGTTCAGTCCACATGCAGTCCTGTTAACAACAACCTGATGGAGCTGCTTATTATGATCGATGCTATGCGTCGTGCTTCTGCGGGTCGTATCACCGCTGTTATCCCCTATTTTGGTTACGGCAGACAGGACCGCAAGGCAAAGAGCCGCGACCCTATTTCCGCAAAACTGGTCGCCAACCTCATAACAGAGGCAGGGGCGGACAGAGTTCTTACTATGGATCTCCACGCATCCCAGATTCAGGGTTTCTTTGATATTCCTGTTGACAATATGATGGGCGGTCCCATCTTTGCAAAATACTATAAGAAAAAATTCAAAGACAACCACGACGACTTGATTGTTGTTTCTCCGGACGTCGGCAGCGTTGCCCGGGCGAGAAAGTTCTCTCACAAGCTGGACACCGGACTTGCAATTGTTGATAAGCGCCGTGAAAGGGCAAACAGTTCCGAGGTTATGAACATAATCGGCGATGTCAAAGGCAAGTCAGTTGTTCTGCTGGACGATATGGTTGATACTGCAGGAAGCCTCTGCGGCGCCGCTAAAGCTCTCGTTACACTCGGCGGAGCGAAGGACGTTTTTGCCTGCGCCACCCACGGTGTTCTCTCCGGCCCTGCTCTGCAGCGCGTTGAGGAGAGCCCCATCAAAGAACTGATTTTGCTGGACACAATTCCCGCTCCGGCAAATCTGTCAAAGAAGATTAAATACCTCTCTGTTGACAGTCTTTTTGCCGAGGCTATTACCAGAATTTATGAGGAAGTATCTATATCATCCCTATTCGACTAATATTGTTCATAGGCAGCGATATAATCTCTTGGCTGCCGAATAATCGCAGCGCCCTTCCGATTCAGTGCTGCGCTGAAAGGACTTTTCAAACATATGTTTTTCAGGAATAAGAGCAGCGGTGTTTCATGGTTAGTTGTTTTTCTGGGCAACCCGGGAGATAAGTATGCCAAAACACGCCACAATGTGGGGTTCATGACCGCTGACGTCATGGAAAAACGCCTGAATACGAAGCTCTCCCGTATTCGTTTCAACGCTCTTACGGCTATTGCCGACTTTCAAGGCGAGAAGCTCCTGCTTCTCAAGCCCCAGACTTACATGAACTTGTCCGGCAACGCTGTGGCGCCCGCGGCCGCTTACTACAAGCTTCCGGTTGACCACCTTATCGTTGTTTGCGATGATGTTGACCTGCCCCTTGGAAAGCTGCGCATCAAAACCAAGGGCTCCAGCGGTGGCCACAAGGGTTTAAAAAGCATTATTTCCGTTCTTGGAACGGAAGAGTTTCTGCGCATAAAAATCGGCGTTGGGGCGCCTGTTCGTGAAAACGCTGAGAACCCGATGGTTGATTGGGTTCTCGGCGAATTCAAGGGTAAGGACGCTCAAGTCATCGCGGAAACCTGTGACCGTGCGGCAGACGCCGTTTGCTGCATTATTGACGAGGGCTCGGCCCGCGCTATGAATCAATACAACTAGCAGCGGGCAGTATACACCCGCTGTTTTTTCCTTTTTCCTTTTTCCTTTTTCCTTTTCCCTACCGCAAACAATCTATATAAGGATGTGCAATGCATATGACTGCTAGAGGTTTTCAAAACTTTATAGAATCCTTCCGTTCCGGACATGCCGACCACGCCTCCGAAATTTTGGGTTCGCATATTACGAAAACCGGTGTCATGTTTAGAGTTTGGGCCCCCAATGCGGTCAGTGTTTTTGTATCCGGCGACTTTAACGCCTGGAGTCCGGACGCAAGTCCCATGGAAAAGCTCGAAGGTGGGGTATGGGCTCTTGAAGTTAAGGGTGCTTCCATCAACCAAACATACAAATACGTTATCCGTTCTCATGACGGCCAGAGTCTTTGGAAAGCCGACCCCTATGCCCTCTATTGTGAACTGCGTCCCTCAACCGCTTCCCGCATATACGACATTGAAGGTTACAAATGGGGTGACCAAAGCTGGCTAAATTCTCGCAAAAAGCATCAGGTGTATAACCACCCGATGAATGTCTACGAAGTGCATCTGGGTTCATGGATGTCGGGAGCAAACGGTGAGTTCATCGGCTACCGTGAGGCAGCGGACAAACTCATCCCCTATGTGAAAGACATGGGCTTTACTCATATTGAGTTTATGCCCCTTACCGAATACCCCTATGACGCTTCCTGGGGCTATCAGTGCACAGGATATTTTGCGGCTACCTCCCGCTACGGAACGCCTCAAGACCTTATGTACTTAATCGACACCTGCCATCAGGCCGGCATCGGAGTTATCATGGACTGGGTTCCGGCGCATTTCCCAAAAGACCCCCATGGTCTGGTGGAGTTTGACGGCACACGTCTGTATGAGGACTGCGACCCCGTCATGGCAGAGCACCCAAGCTGGGGAACACGCATTTTTGACTATTCCAAGGGTGAGGTGAGGAGCTTTCTCATATCCTCAGCTCTGTTCTGGCTGGAAAAGTTCCACATTGACGGCTTACGCGTCGATGCGGTGGCCTCCATGCTTTATTTAGACTATGACCGCCGCGACTCAAAATGGACGCCAAACAAATATGGCGGAAACGAGAACCTCTATGCAGTTGACTTCTTGCGCAGTCTCAACGAGCACTGCTTCGGATATGACAGCAGTATACTCATGATTGCCGAGGAATCGACTGCCTGGCCCTTGGTTACAGCCCCTGCTTACGCCGGAGGTTTGGGCTTCAACCTCAAATGGAACATGGGCTGGATGAACGACTCCTTGCGTTACCTTAAAACAGACCCGTATTTCCGTTCAGGCTGCCACAATGACCTCACATTTTCGCTGGTCTATGCCTTTTCCGAAAACTATGTGCTGCCCCTGTCCCACGACGAGGTTGTGCACATGAAGGGTTCCTTCTTTGGCAAACCTCCGGGAGACAGAGGGCAGAAATTTGCCAGCGTCCGTGCCTTCTGGTCATATATGCTGGCGCATCCGGGCAAGAAGCTGTTGTTTATGGGCGGCGAGCTTGGTCAGGAAAGCGAATGGAATTTTGCCAGGCAGCTGCCATGGGAGATACTGGAAGATAACGACAATCGCACCCTCCATAATTTCTTCAAGCAGGCAAATGCATTCTATCTAGACAACCGCCCGCTCTGGACCGTGGACTTTGAATCGGAGGGGTTTGAGTGGATTTGCTCAGATGAAAACGAGCGCAACATCATATCCTTTGTTCGCAAGGACTCCAACGGACGTCAGCTGCTGTTTGTCTGCAACTTCTCCGGCATCACTGCGAAGAATTTCCGTCTTGGGGTAACCGGCCCCGGAAACTACAACGTTGTTATGTCAACCGACTCCTCTGAATTCGGCGGCAGTGGAGCGCTGGAAGCCGGGGCGAGCTACTCAGTGGATAAAATACCACATCATGGCAAAAAACAGTCTATATTGATAGATATTCCCCCACTTACTGCAGCATTTTTGTGTCGTAAGCGCGCTATTTCCCCACACAGCAAGTAATTTGTAACGGAGGTTTAGTATGAAAAAAGAGTGTGTCGCTATGCTTTTGGCGGGTGGTCAGGGTTCGAGACTCTATGCCCTGACAGGAAAAAACGCCAAGCCAATCATGCCCTTTGGGGGTAAATACCGCATAATTGACTTTCCTTTGAGCAACTGCACAAACTCCGGTATTGACGTTGTGGGCGTTCTGACCCAGTACCAGCCGCTGAAGCTAAACAGTTACATAGGCAGCGGTCAGCCTTGGGATTTGGATCTGCAAAAGGGCGGCGTATACATTTTGCCCCCATACCAAAGCGCCGGAGAGAAGGGCGAATGGTTTTCCGGTACCGCAAATGCAATTTACCAGAACATTGATTTTGTTGATATGTGGGCACCGGAATATGTGCTGATCCTCAGCGGTGACCACATCTATAAAATGGACTACTCGGATATGTTGGCGCAGCACAAGTCCAGCGGAGCAGACTGCACGATCGCAGTTATCCGTGTTCCCATGGCGGAAGCCTCCCGCTTCGGTATTATGGACACAGGGGATGACGGATTTATCTGCAAGTTTTCGGAAAAGCCAAAAAAGCCTGAAAGCGACTTGGCCTCCATGGGTATCTATGTGTTCACTTGGGAAAAGCTGCGCCAATATCTTATTAGAGACGAGGCCAACCCCAAGTCCGCAAAGGATTTCGGTAAGAACATTATTCCTAACATGTTAAAAGCAGGCGAAAAGCTGTGGCCATACCGCTTTGACGGCTACTGGAAAGATGTCGGAACAATCGACAGCCTCTGGGATGCCAATATGGATATACTTGATACAACTATAATGGGCCAATTTAATCTCAACTGGCCAATTCGCAGCAGGAGTCCGAAAAAGCCCCCGCAATTCATCGATTGTAAGGCAAAGGTCACCGACAGTATTATTACTGAGGGCTGTGAAATCAGCGGCAGCGTTGTTAACTCCGTTTTAAGCAACAGCGTTACAGTATGTGAAGGCGCGAAGGTTACCAACAGCGTTCTAATGCCCGGTTGCCACATCGCCAAGGGTGCTGTTGTTGAGTACGCAATCATCGGGGAAAACGTAACAATAGGGAAAAAAGCCAAAGTCGGCGAAGCGCCAAAAAAGGGTGAGACAAGAATAATTACAACCTGCGGTCCAAACAGCATTATCGCAGACGGAGAAATTATTCCTGCCGGAACCATGGTTTATGCGGATAAGGAGGCTACGATATGATCGACCTGCACGGAATTGTCTATGCTTATCACTCATACGCTGCTCTCAATGAGCTGGTCGTCCACCGCACCAGCGCTTCCCTGCCCTTCTGCTCAAGATACAGACTCATTGACTTTGCCCTTTCCTCTATGACAAATGCCGGGATTTACGATGTCGGCGTAGTTATGCAAAAAAACTACCAGTCTCTAATCGACCATTTAGAAGGCGGCAAGGATTGGGATTTGAGCCGCAACGTCGGAGGGCTTAGCCTAATGCCTCCCTATGGTATGCATGACAGCGATAAGGGCGAATATCGGGGCTGTATGGAGGCTCTTGGAGCTGTGCGCTCTTACATTCGCGCAATTAAGCAAAACAATGTTGTGCTCTACCGCGGCGACTTGGCAATAAGCCTTGACCTAAAAGAAATTCTCGAGCAGCATATTACCAGCGGAGCCGAGATAACCGCCGTGTGTGACGACGGAAAAATCGATAATGACAGCATCCACTTTTTGCCGGACAGGGATGACCCCGCGTTTTCAAAGAAAATGCACCTGCGCCGCAGCAATCAAAACGCCGGATATCGTTCCACTGAGGTTTACATAATCCGTCGCGACCTGCTTTTAGAATTTATTGACTGGAGTCAGGCCAACGGTAGGCTGCATTTCCACCGGGATGCCCTTGCCCGCTATATAAGAAAGGGTGGAAAAATAGGACTTTACATCCACAAGGGCTATGTATCCCGCATTTCTTCTGTTGCGGAGTATTTCAACGCGAACCTTGATATGCTCAGCCGTGATAACAGGAAGGACCTGTTCCCTGAGGACCGCCCGGTGTACACCAAGGGCAGAAGCTCTATCTCAACCTACTATTCCAAAAACGCTGTTGTTAAAAACTCACTTATTGCGGACGGTTGTTACATTGATGGCGAACTTGAAAACTGTGTTCTTTTCCGCGGTGTACGGGTAAACAAGGGTGCTAAACTAAAAAATTGCATTCTGTTTCAGGACACAATAATTGGCGAAGATGTTAACTTAAACTGCGTTATTTCGGACAAAAACGTAGTCTTTGGTAATGGTATTACGTTAACCGGAAACGAGCTATTACCTGTTACGGTTCCAAAGGATATGGTGCTATAGCACTAATTATATATTTTTTATGTAAACCTTTTCTTTGAGCAAACGAGGTGCTTATGAATATTCTTTACGCAGTTAGCGAGGCTGCGCCATTTATCAAAACCGGCGGGCTGGCAGACGTTGCCGGTTCGTTACCCAAAGCCCTTTGTGAAAAGGGGCATGATGCTCGGGTTGTGCTCCCCCTGTATTCGCGCATCGCGGATGCGTGGCGGGATAAAATGGAGTTTCTGTTTTTCACCTTTGTTGAACTGTCTTGGAGGCATCAGTACTGTGGTGTTTTCACTTTGGAGCACATGGGAGTAGTATATTACTTCATTGACAATGAGTATTACTTCAAGCGTGACAGCGTTTACGGAGATATGGACGATGGCGAGCGCTTCGCTTTCTTTTCAAAAGCGGTGCTGTCCATCATTCCCCAGCTGGGCTGGACTCCGGAGGTTATTAACTGTAACGACTGGCAGACTGCACTTGTTCCCGTCTACCTAAGCTATGAGCAGGACGAACGTTTGCAGGGTATTAGAACAGTTTTTACTATCCACAACATAGAATATCAGGGACGCTTTGGCTCTGAGATTGTGGGGGACGTTTTTGGCCTGCCCCAAGAGCTGTTTGACAGCGGGATTATCCGCTTTGATAATGACATTAACCTTATGAAGGGAGCAATTTACAAGGCAGACCATGTTACGACCGTCAGCCCCAGCTACGCTCAGGAACTGCGTGACCCGTTTTTTGCCCACGGTCTGGAGCGCGTGATCGGTGACAACGCTTACAAGTTTACGGGCATTGTCAACGGGCTGGACGTTGTCCGCTACAACCCCAAAAGGGATAAGTTGATTCCAAAGAATTTTGGCCCTCGCTCCCTGACCGGAAAGCAAGCCTGTAAACAGGAGCTGTGCCGTTCTCTGGGAATGGATGAGAATGATGAGCGTCCTGTTATCGCCTGTATTTCAAGGCTTGTAGGGCACAAGGGTTTTGATTTAGTTGCTCAGTCCCTTGATGAAATAATTAACAGAGGCCTGCGTTTAATAATACTGGGAACGGGCGATAAATACTTTGAGGGTGTTTTCGCAGATGCGGAAAACCGTCATAAGGGCAGTGTTTCGGCAAACATCATGTACGATGAAACACGTGCAATGATGATATATGCCGGTGCTGATATGATGCTCATGCCCTCCAGAAGCGAGCCTTGCGGTCTGACGCAGATGATTGCCATGCGCTATGGCACGGTACCCATTGTGCGCGCCGTGGGCGGTCTGAAGGACACAGTTCGTCCCTACGGCGAAGAAAAATCCAATGGCTTCAACTTCTATGAATACTCCGGCCACGGAATGTTGGGCGCAATTGACTACGCCCTTTCTGTGTGGCAAAATCCGGAGGAGTGGACAAAGCTGATTCGCCGTGATATGGCGGAGGATCTATCTTGGAGTAGCTCCGCCGACAAATACTTAGAAATATATTTATCTGTGCAAAACATTTAGATTCCGGAAAGGATATGCAATGAACATAAATAACAGGGTTGATTTAAAGGAAAAGATTGAGGATAAGCTGGCAGCCCATTTTGGGCTCTGCCCGGAAGACGCTACACAGGAAGAGATTTTTGCCGCATGTGCCATTTTGCTAAGGGAAATGGCTGCACGCAAGAAGGTTAAAGACTCCAGCCCTCGCGGAAGGGAACTTCACTACCTGTCAATGGAGTTTCTCATGGGGCGCTCCCTTGCGAAAAATGCGTATAACCTGGGAATATTAGACGAACTGTCCGATGCGCTAAGCGAGATGGGCTTTGAGGCTGCGGATATTTTTGAAGCCGAGCCTGACGCCGGCTTGGGAAATGGCGGGCTGGGGCGTTTAGCTGCCTGTTATATGGACAGTATGGCAAGTCTTGATCTGCCCGCAACCGGTTACTCCCTTTGCTATGAGCTAGGTATGTTTAAACAGGAGATCCGCGGCGGAAAGCAACAGGAGAAGTCGGATAACTGGTCAATTTCCTCCGACAGCTGGCTTGTGCCCTGCTATGACGACTGCGTTGAAGTCCGCTTTGGCGGAAGAGTTGACGAAACTTGGGACTGCAGCGGTAAGTGCACCACTGAAATAAAGGACTACACCTCTGTTTTAGCAGTGCCCCGGGATATGCTCATAACGGGATTTAACACCGACCGGGTCAACACTCTTCGGCTTTGGGAAGCCCGCTCTCCCCAGTCAATTGATATGAAACTGTTCTCCGGCGGCGAGTATGTCAAGTCCATGGAGCAGCGCACTATGGCGGAGGTTATCACCAAGGTGCTCTACCCTTCCGATGAGCACGTTGAGGGCAAGATCCTGCGCATAAAGCAGCAGTATTTCTTTATTTCAGCCACTGCTCAAACTGTTGTCAATCGTCACCGTAAGCGGCATGGCAGCGTCAGAAACTTTGCCGAGCACCATGTTTTCCAAATTAATGACACTCATCCCACCATGATTATTCCGGAGCTTATGCGCATTTTCATGGATGAGGACGGACTTGGTTGGGATGAGGCCTTTGAAATTGTTTCAAGCTCTGTTGCCTACACAAACCACACTGTTATGTCCGAAGCTTTGGAATGCTGGCCTCAGGACTTGATTCAAACCCAGCTTCCCCGTATTTGGCAGATAATCCGCGAGCTGGAAAACCGCCACCGCAGATATCTGGTTTCAAACTTCCCCGGCAATGACGAGGTAATTTTACGCAACCTCATTATTGAGGGCGGAAAAGTGCATATGGCAAATCTCTGTCTTGCCGTATGTTTTAAGGTAAACGGCGTTTCCGGCCTTCACAGTGAAATATTGAAAAATGATCTTTTCCATGATATTTATACCAAAAAGCCGGATATGTTCTGCAACGTGACAAACGGCATTGACCACCGTCGCTGGCTGTCACAGATAAATCCCGAATTACACAGTCTTATCTGCGAGCTCTTAGGCGGAGACGAATATTTAACCCAACCCGAGCTGCTTGCCGGTTTGGAAAGGTACGACGCCGATGCACAGGTTTTGGACAGACTGGAACAAATAAAGCATGACAACAAACAGAAGCTGGCAGACTATGTTCGCAGCACCGCCGGATTCGAGATAAACGTAGATGCTGTTTTTGACGTTCAGGTAAAGCGTTTGCACGAGTATAAGCGCCAACTGCTCTGCGCAATGCTGATTACGACCCTTCAGCAGCGTATACATGCCAATCCTGACGCTCCTTTCCTCCCCCGCTGCTTTATCTTCGGCGCAAAAGCCGCCAGCGGATACAAGGTGGCAAAGCGTATTATCAGCCTTATTTGTTCCCTTGCCGATGACATTGACAACGACCCCCTGTGTCAGGGAAAGCTGCAGGTTGTATTCCTTGAGAACTACCGTGTTTCCGTTGCTGAAAAGCTTATGCCCGCAGCGCAGATTTCTGAGCAGATCTCAACCGCAGGTAAAGAAGCTTCCGGCACAGGCAACATGAAGCTGATGATGAACGGAGCTCTCACAATCGGCACTCTTGACGGAGCAAATGTTGAAATGTTTGAGCGTTTGGGCGATGAGAACATGTTCCTTTTCGGACTGCGTGCAAACGAGGTTGCAGACCGCAAGGCCCAAGGCTATAACCCTCTGGATATTTATAACCGCAACGACACAATCCAGCAGGTGCTCAATAAGTTCAGTACCGGCTTCAGAGACAGAGAGAGCTACTCCGACCTTGTTTCCCGCCTTGTATATGGCGGAGACGAGTACATGCTTCTTGCGGACTTTGATTCTTATGTAAACTCACATGACAGTCTTTACCAGCTTATGAGCGATATACCCACGCGCTCCGCAATGTCCCTTAGAAACATTGCCAGAAGCGGTATTTTCGCAGCCGACAGAGCTGTCAGAGAATATGCAAATAACATTTGGCACATCTAGTATTATGTTAACCTATAACACCGCGCATCTTGGAATACGGATGCGCGGAGTTTTTTTATCTGCGACTGAAAGCAACGTGTTTTTTGAGCTTGTTCAAATATACTGAGTGCATGAAAACTGTATATGTGGAAGATATGTTCCTGCTGAACTTTATCATCAACTATTTTATTATTCTGGCAACAGCAAAATTGTGCGCTCTCCCGTTAAAGAGGGGTCGCTTTGCTCTTGCCGCCGCACTGGGGGCAGCCTACAGCGTTTTGACACTATTGCCTGCCCTTTCTTTCCTTGCCACTGTACCGATGAAGCTTGCTCTGGGGGTGTTAATGACGCTTATTGCCTTTGGCAATTCCAACCATCTTCTGCGTCCCTTTATTGCCTTTATGTGTGTTTCTGCCGCCTTCGGGGGCGCGGTCTTTGCCGCATCCATGTTGGCCGGAGCAGACATAAGTCAGGGTCTGTACATAAACACTTCCATGCGGGTTTTGGTGCTGTCTTTCGCCGCTTGTTATTTGGGTTTGACTCTTGTGTTCAAGCAGCTCTCCCGGAGACGGCAGCGTGAAGTCTTAAGCGTCAAAATAGCTTTGGGTGAGCGCAAGATCACAGTCAAAGCCCTTAAGGATACCGGCAATGAGCTTTTTGACCCTCTGAGCGGTCTGCCCGTAATTGTGGTTCAAATTGAAGCCCTCTACCCCCTCTTGCCGGAAATATCGGGCAAACTTCTGGGTGGGAGCGCCGCGGACTTCTTATCCGCAATTTCGGAAAATGAAAACCTGAAAAATCGCTTTCGCTTAGTTCCCTACACATCCATGGGAACCGAGCATGGGCTTTTACCGGTTTTCAGGCCCGACAAACTGTGGATTGAAGGAAAGGAACAAAAAAACCTTTTGGTTGGCGTGTGCGGACATCGCATCTGTCCTGATGATGAGTTTTCAGCGGTTCTTTGAAAAAAACACTAATCCGTGGAGGCTTGCTATGGAACTATTCTCGAACCAAACAAAACTGAAGCTTTACATGTACCTGCAAAGGGCATTAGAAAAATTGGGGCTGGCAAAGCCGCCTGTTATCAACTACATAGGCGGAAGCGAAATACTTCCCCCGCCTCTGTCAAGGGACGAAGAGGAAAAGGCGATCAATGCTCTTAAAAACGGAGATGAGCAGGCAAAAAAACTTCTTATTGAACACAATCTGCGATTAGTTGTTTACATTGCAAGGCGCTTTGAAAACACCGGCGTGGGACTGGAGGATCTTATCTCAATCGGCACTATCGGGCTTATCAAAGCCATAAGCACTTTTAATGCAGACAAAAACATAAAGCTTGCCACCTATGCATCCCGATGCGTGGAGAACGAGATCCTCATGTATCTTCGCAAAATCAGCGCTCAGAAAGCAGAGGTGTCTCTTGACGAGCCTCTAAACACCGACTGGGACGGAAATGAGCTTCTTCTCTCCGACGTTCTGGGAACAGACGGTCAAGAAATATCCAAGCCTCTCGAGGACGACGCCGACAGGCAGATGCTTATGGACGCCGTCTTTGGGCTGGCAGAGCGTGAGCGCAGCATAATTATTATGCGTTTCGGACTGTGCGGCTCTTCAGAGTACACCCAAAAGGAAGTCGCAGACATAATGGGCATCTCACAGTCATACATAAGCCGACTTGAAAAAAGAATAATCTCCCGACTTAAACGAGAGATTATTCGTCAAATTCATTGATGCTGGTTTACATAATATTAATGAGTCGCAATATACTCAGCAACCTTGATCCCATCTACAGCGGAAGAACTTATACCTCCGGCATAGCCTGCGCCCTCGCCACAGGGGTAAATTCCCTTGATGCTTGACTGAAAATTGTCACCTCTGATAATGCGCACCGGTGATGAGCTTCGCGTTTCGATGCCGGTCAAAACAGCGCCCGGAGCCGCATATCCATGAAGCTGCCTATCGAGTACAGTGAGGGACATTTTCAATGTTTCGCATACAAAACTCGGCAGGCAGTTTTCTATTTTTGCGGGGGTAACAGCCGGGGCATATGTCGGCTCAACACTTTCAAAGCCCTCGCTCTGCCTATGGGCGAGAAAATCCGCAACTGTCTGTGCCGGAGCGCGGTAATCACCGCCGCCCAGCTTAAACGCAGCTTCCTCCCAGTGCCTTTGAAAACGCATCCCCGCCAGAGGGTCGCTTTGTTGAAAATCACCGGCGCCAACGCCAACCAAAAGACCGCCGTTTATGTTTTTTTCGTCTCTGGCTCTGTTGCTCATGCCGTTGGTAACAAGCCTGCCCTCTTCAGATGCAGCCGCAACAACCGTACCGCCCGGGCAAACACAAAAGCTGTAGGCGCTGCGTCCGTTTGGCAAGTGGCAGGCGAGCTTGTAATCCGCCGGCGGCAGCTTATTGGCAAAATCTCCGTATTGAGACCGGGAAATACTCTCCTGCAAATGCTCAATGCGAACTCCAACGGCAAAAGCCTTGCTCTCCATAACCACTCCGCTGTGGGCAAGCATCTCAAAGGTATCCCGCGCCGAATGCCCTGTGGCAAGCACCAAGGTATCGCACGCCATGTCGTACTCACCTGAGGGAGAATTGACCTTTATGCCCGTCAGAACGCCGCTCTTTGTTATTATGTCAACCAATTCGTGCTGAAATCTTATATCGCAGCCAAGACTTATGAGCTCTTTACGGATGCTGAAGACCACACTGCGCAAGAGTTCTGTACCAATATGGGGTTTGGCAGACCACAGAATATCCTCCGGTGCGCCGTGCTGCACGAACACTTTGAAAACATGGGGCAGACGTACATCGCCGATACCCGTTGTAAGCTTCCCGTCGGAAAAGGTTCCCGCTCCCCCTTCCCCGAACTGGACATTGGAGCTTGAGTTGAGTGTGCCGGTTTTCCAAAAATGCTCCACATCTTTAACGCGTTCTTCTACCGCCTTACCCCTTTCCAGGATAATAGGGGGTATTCCGGCTCTCGCCAGATACAGGGCCGCGAAAATTCCCGCAGGGCCCGTTCCTATAACTACAGGGCGCTCTCCGGTCTGCCGCGTGGGGTTGGGGAAAACATAGTCATTAGGAGTGTACGAGGTGACAGCGTTCCCTGCTGATTTTAGTAGCGCATCCTCGTTTTCTACCGAAAATACAGCACCGCAAACCAGATGGACATTGGACCCTCGCCTTGCGTCAACAGACATTCGGGTGAGTGAGAAGTCCCTCAGTTCCAAAGCGTTTAAACCCAGTGTTTGAGCGCATTTTTGCTTTATTTCCTTTTCACCGCTGCCAACCGGCAGCTTAAGATTGTTTATTTTTATCACTTGAGTCCCTCCCAAGAAGTAAGGCGACGGGAGTCGAACCGATACCGCCACCTTATGTATTCAGTATACCAGCATAATCCATCATGTCCAAGCATATTTTAATTTAGTGCCCTTTTGACAAGAAAAAAACACCCCGGCATTAAGCCGAGGTGTTGTGCTGTCAGTTATTAAGTTTGTTAGCTTTTCTTGCCGCCGAAAAGCTTAGAGAGGAAGCTGCCAATGGATGAAAAGAAGTTCTTAATTGCCGTGCCAACGCTGGCAACGGTCTCCTGAGCCTTAGCAAGACTCTGGATGGTCTTTTGAGCTTCTTCTACCCTCTTCTGCAGCTCGGCATCGTCCAAGCCCTCAAGGCTGCGGCAGAGCTTCAAAAGCTGATTAACAATTGTCTCGCCAACGTTAATGCCGTTTTCTTCGGCTATGCGCTTAATCTCAGCCCGAACCTCGTCATCAGTCATATTGACAGTCTCGGCGAGCATGGTTTTCAGCTCATTAACGATTACAACAGCGTCATAGTTGCCGATTTCGTCAGCCAGCTCTGCGGTGATAACAAGTTCCTGTGTACCTGCAATCTTTGCAGATTCGTCAAGCTTTTCGCCGGTGATGTCTTCATATGCCTTATAAAGGCCGGTAAGCGCGGCTGTTCCGGAAACGGAAATCGGAGCAGTTACGATAACCTTCGCATCTGTAATTCCGGCAGTTAAAAGAGCGTTAATGTACATTTCTCTGGTGCACCAGTTTATGTTGGAAACGCTGACGTCAAGTCCACTGCCCTCCTTAAGTGTTTCAATATAAACACAGGAGATGGAGTTGGTGCCAATGATAGAAGAATCCACCAGTCCGTCAAGATAGGAGCGCTCCTCTGCGTTAGTAACGGTGAGCTCCTCAACCTCGCCGCTTGTAACATTGAAGGCGCTGTAAACGCTGTTGCGCTGATCGGCGGTTATGTTTGCACCGATCACGACTCTGGATTCGCCTGCGTTAATAGCCAATGCCGCACCGAAGCTGGCAAGCATCGCCACAATGATGATTAGAGAGACAATCTTTTTCATAGTATATCCTTTCGTAAATAATACTTAAATTATATTCTTATGCACTATCCACTGCATTTTACAACAATTGTTATGAAAAGTACATAGTTTTATGGAGACACATTTTAATAAAGTTAAGACGAAGAGGCTTGGACTTTTGTTTCAGAGCTTAGGAGAATGAAACAAATTTCTATCCCAGACCGGGCGACAATAAATGGAGGAGAAAATATGCAAGGTATCTTTGACGCCATAGTAAGCGGAAACAACTGGCTGAACAATATCGTATGGGGTGTGCCCATGCTGATTCTCATCGTTGGAACGGGAATTTTCCTTTCCTTCAGAAACAGATTTGTTCAGTTCGGTCATTTCGGCTATGCAATGAAAAACACTCTGGGAAAGATGTTTCAGAAGTACGAAGCAGGCGAAGGTGAAATAACACCCTTTCAGGCTGTTACTACAGCCCTGGCGGCAACGATAGGAACCGGCAATATCGCCGGTGTTACAGCCGCCATTGTTCTTGGCGGACCCGGCGCGATTTTTTGGCTGTGGGTAACAGCGCTCATCGGAATGTGCACCAAGTACGCCGAGGTCGTTCTCGCCGTTAAATACCGTGAGCGCAACGACAGGGGTGACTTGGTTGGCGGGCCGATGTACTACATAACAAACGGTCTCGGTAAAAATTGGAAGTGGCTTTCGATTATTTTCAGTATTTTCGGCGCATTTGCCGCATTCGGAATCGGAAACGCAGTTCAGGTTGGATGCATCACCGGCGCAGTAAACACCGCTATCGGCTCCTTTGACAACGGCTTTGCAGACAAAACCGTCGCGATCTTCGGAACCACCCTTGCCGCTCCCACGCTTGTTAACTGGATACTCGGTATTGTTATCGCAATCATCGTTGCACTTACTCTTCTAGGGGGAATCAAGCGTTTGGGCCAAGTCGCGGAAAAGCTTGTACCCTTCATGAGCGTTGTCTTTATTGCCAGTACCCTTATCGTTATATTCAGCAACCTTGAAAACCTCGGTTCTACCTTCGCAGCAATTTTCGAGGGCGCATTCAACGCAACAGCCTTTGTAGGCGGTACTGTCGGATATGCAATGATCCAATGTATCACCTGGGGTGTTAAGCGCGGCGTCTTCTCCAATGAGGCCGGTCTCGGTTCAGCGCCTATCGCCCATGCAGCTTCCAGCGAGAAGGACCCTGTTAAGCAGGGTCTCTACGGGATCCTGGAAGTTTTCATGGATACCATCGTTATCTGCACACTCACCGGCGTAACCCTGCTCAGCAGCGGCATTGCAATTCCTTACGGCGAAAAGGCACTGGCGACAACTGCGCTAAACTCCGCTGCGTTTGCAACCGTTTTTGGCGATCAGGTCGGAAGCCTCATAATTGCAATCGGTATTACGCTCTTTGCGCTGGCAACAGTTCTCAGCTGGGGACTGTATGGCACCCGCTGCTGCGAGTATGTTTTCGGCAGCAAGAGCATTAAGCCCTATCAGATTCTGTTCGTTTTAGTTGTTGTTGTCGGCGCAACAATGGAAATCAGCCTTGCCTGGGACATTTCGGATACTCTCAACGGTCTCATGGCAATTCCGAACCTTGTTGCTCTGATTGGTCTGTCAGGTGTTGTTGTTAAACTAACCGGAGACCACTTTGATAAACAACAAAGTATCAAGAAATAATAAGCATATATTTGCATCATAAAAGCCGCATCGCAAATGCGGCTTTTCTTTATCCCGTTTATATGCAGATATGTTGTCTGTGCCTTTTGCCTAAAAAAAGAAGCCGCCCTTCCGGGCGGCCTCTTCAAATGAAGCTTAGATTACTTAAGTTCAACTGTCGCGCCAACTGCTTCGAGCTGAGCCTTGAGAGTTTCTGCATCGTCCTTGCTGATGCCTTCTTTG
The DNA here is from genome assembly GCA_964530935.1 of uncultured Oscillospiraceae bacterium. GTDB lineage: Bacteria > Bacillota > Clostridia > Oscillospirales > Oscillospiraceae > UBA2658. The sequence goes on along the minus strand of CAZHCB010000003.1, from coordinate 8,757 downwards.
ATCTTTGCGGGAACGCCTTCAACAAGAGCCTTTGCTTCTGCAAGGCCAAGACCGGTGATACCACGGACTTCCTTGATAACCTTGATCTTCTCTGCGCCGAAGCTGGTCATAACGACGTCAAACTCGGTCTGCTCTTCAACAACTGCTGCTGCTGCGCCGCCTGCTGCGGGAGCTGCTGCTGCTGCGGCGGAAACTCCGAAGGTGTCCTCAAGAGCATGTACGAGCTCAGAAAGCTCGAGAACGCTAAGAACCTTAATTTCTTCGATCATTGCTGTTACTTTTTCGCTTGCCATATATTTTTCCTCCTAAATGTTATGGATGCGCGCCGATTATTCGGCTGCAGGGGCTTCTGAGGACTCAGCGGGAGCCTCAGCGGGTGCTTCAACTGCTTCTGCGGCAGCCTCGGCGGGAGCTTCGACTGCTTCTGCGGCAGCCTCGGCGGGAGCGCCGCCACCCTGTTCCAGAATCTGGCCGAGAACTACGGCAAGGCTGGTGATGGGGGCGAGCATTGTTCCAAGGACCTTTGCATAAAGCGCATCCTTAGAGGGCAGCTGTGCAAGCTCTTCAATTTCAGCCATGGAGAGGACTTTCCCTTCCATATAACCTGCCTTGATGTTGAACAGTTCGCCTTTACTCTTTGCATACTCATTGAGTACACGGAAAGGAGCGATGGGGTCGCCATTGCTGGTGGCCAGAGAAGTAGTACCGTTGAGGATGGGATCAAGCTCTTCCATACCAACTTCGCCAAGAGCGCGACGGCACAGAGTGTTCTTAATAACTGAATACTCAATGTCGTTCTTACGCAACTCGCCGCGAAGCTTGGTGTCATCAGCTACGGTGATGCCCTTGTAATCAACAAAGACGCCAGAGCCGGATGCCTTGATTCGCTCAACGATCTCGACAACGACTGCCTGCTTCTCACTGAGAACTTTTGCGTTTGGCATTGTTTCACCTCCGTGACATAATTAACCGCAAAGCGGTTATTCAGTGCGCCCAAAAAAATAAGCCTTTGCACATAAGCACAAAGACAGAAAGCAACTATAACTAGAAGCCGACCCTCGGCAGGACTTACGGAAAAAATCCACCTGCTGTCTTTGGAGCGCAGTAGCATTCTACCATCGGCAGCAGGGCTTGTCAAGAATAATTTCAATATAGCATAAATATTGCCGCAATTAAGCTTCTCATCACGCATACCAGCGGATAAAAAACATATCCGTTTTTTAAATTTATAGTCGGCTGAAACGCTTACAGTATTTTGTCGCTATGATTATACAACAACACCGTTGCGGTTTTTCTTCTCATCAATAAGATATTGGTATCTTTCCAGCACCTGTTCAATGATCCCGTCCCAGCTTGCGGGAATCGTTCTCATGGCCTGCTGGCCAATAGACTCCATTTTCTCAGGATTATTAATGGCAAACTCCATTATCCTTGCCAGATCCTCCGTTTCGTCCTCACAGAGAAAACCGTTAACACCGTCTTCAATTACCTCTGCCGGACCGCTGCCTTCGACAACGACTGAGGCTGTGCCGTTCTGAGCCGCCTCCCTAACGACCAAGCCCGCCGTGTCATAGAGTGAGGGGAAAACAAATAAGTCTGCACAACGGTAAAGACCCGCGAGGAGCTCAGAGTCAAATATGTGTCCTGCAAAAACAGTCTTATCGGTCAAACCGAGGATTGCCGCCCTCATCTTAACCTCTTCAGCGTGCGGACCTTGCCCCACGAATATAAGGTCAAAATCATATCCCTTCTCCGAGAGCTGTGCCGCTGCCAGAAGAGTTCTTTCCAAATTCTTTTTCCAATTTATCTGACCGACATATAGGAAAACAGGACGCTTACCTAAACCGAACTGAACTTGGGCCAGTCGCTTGCACACAGGAGTAAAATAGCACTCACCTGTGCCGTTGGGCATTACGAAAATTTCTTTTTTATATCCATAGCTACGCAGGGTCTCTGCCGATGAGTCGCTAACTGTCCAAACTTCATCGCACTTGTTGTAGAAGTCAATCACAAATTTTGTGCCGACATACGCAACGCTGTTCATCCCCGTTGCCTGAAGAAGGTCATCCTTGTACTTGGAGTGAAAGGTGCCAACAAGGGGGATATTTTTCTTCTTTGCAAATCTATGGGCAGATTGCCCTGCAATAAAAGGACTGTGGGCATGGATAATATCAAGCTCCAAACGCCGCAAGCGGTAGTTAAAGCCCGCGTCTACCACCGGAACACCCAGCTTGTACTGGGAATTTTGAAATCCAACGCTGTTAAATTCCACAAGCTCAAACTTATAGCCGCCACGATAACCGGTGTCAGTCATAGGCGCCATTACATAGCACTCATGTCCTTTGTCTGCAAGCTGGTTAGCATAGTTTAAAACAACAGTTCCGACCCCGTCTACAACAGGTAAAAATGAATCAGAAAATTCCGCTATCTTCATGGTATTCTCCTGTGCAATTAACCGAAATTGTGCTTTGCCGAATTATTCCCAAAAATAATATTCGGCAAGCGGTGCGACATGCCGCTTGCCGAATATTTTGGGATGAGGAGAAAACGAAAAAGATCAAACTGTCTCTTGCACTTTTAGAATAACAAACAAATGTTACAAAAAAAACAGCAATCATATTTCAAAAGTATTAAATAATGAAATTCTTTCGTTTTCTTCGAAAAATATTTAGCGTTTGGATGTCTGAGGCTATTTATTGACCTAATACGTATGGTCGCAAACCTGCTTAATAGTTCTCTGCAATTCTTTAAGATCCTCAAAGGTTTCCGGACGCCTTCTGGGGTCGCGGAGAAGCGCCGCGGGGTGATACAGGGCCATCATTTTAATACCGCCCCGTTCAGTCCACTGTCCATGCTCAATTGAGATTTTGAAATCCGGACGAATAACGGTAGTTGCGGCAACTCTCCCAAGACACACTATTATCTTTGGACAAATCAGCCGCGTTTGAGCCCGAAGCCATGGCAGACAAGCCGCTTTTTCCGTTTCAAGCGGATCGCGGTTTTTAGGAGGGCGGCACTTAACCATGTTTGCAATGTAAATATTGCTGCGATCAAGGTCGATAATAGCCAGCATGTCGTCCAGAAGCTTTCCCGCTCTGCCGACAAAGGGAATGCCCGATAAATCCTCGTTCTCTCCGGGGCCCTCACCTATAAACATCACCTCGGCATTTTCGTTTCCATCGCCGAAAACAATGTTGGTTCTGGTTTCCCAAAGAGCGCATTTTTTGCACTCACCGCAGGATCTTTTTAAGCTTTCCCAATCCATTGACGAACCCTCCTTGCCTTAATGTCTTCTAGGAGTCTAGCACATAATCAAATTATATCCAACAAAATTTGTATTAAATCTTTTCAGCAGGAACTAAATCCTTATTGGCTTTAGGCAAGTGAATACTGATTCTTGTGCCAATATCCTCCCGGCTGATGACGTCCATGTAGCCGTTATGCCGGTCAACGATCCAGTTGGCAATCGATAAGCCAAGCCCTGTTCCCTGCTTTGTACCCCGCGCCGGGTCTGCACGATAAAACCGTTCAAAAATGTGGACCAGATCGTCTTCGGTTATGCCCATTCCGTTGTCCTGTACAACAATTGTGGGCTGACCCTTATCATCAAGCTTGGCGCGCAAAATAATCTCCGCGCCTGCAGGAGAGTATTTTGCCGCGTTGTCTATTAAAATTCTGACCGCCTGCTTGAGCATTGCACAGTCGCCGTATGCCGTTACTTCGTTTGTGGCATACACAGACCATACGTGCTGTGAATCGATCATTACAGACTCGTCGTGAACCTCCCGGACTATGTCGGACAGTGAGAACAGCTCCATCTCAAGCTTAGTTCTTCCGCTGTCTCCCCGCGCCAGGAAGAGCAGCTGCTCCACAAGAGTATTCATATGCTCTGTTTCCGCCTTCAGGGCGCTTATGGACTCATCAAGTATCTTTTCATCGTCCTTGCCCCAGCGGTCAAGCATGTCTGTATATCCCTTCATAACCGCGATCGGGGTTCGCAGCTCGTGAGATGCGTCGGAAACAAAACGGATCTGCTGGCTGTAACTGTCTCTTGTGCGCTGGAGCAGGCTGTTTATGGCCTGCTCCAGACCCACAAGGTCGGAATCTCCTGTGTGCAGAGCGGCGTTGGGTTTTTCAGCGTTCAGCCGTTCAATGGCACTTTCCAAGTCGTGAATTTTGCGGTCGCTGTATGCGTGGCCGGATTTATTAATGTCGCTCTCATCGGACAGCTGCATTGCAGTACGCGCCATGTTATAGAGCGGTTCAAGCTGCTTGCGTATCCTGGCCTGTCCAAAGGTCTTGGTAAAGCCGGTCACGATCGCGTTTAGAATTCCCAAAGCAAGGTATGCAAGGATCGTGAAATAAAATAGAACCGTTGCATCATAAACCTCCGGCTTCATACCCGAGGCGGAAACAGTGTATTCCAATGCCGGCAATATGCTCTCGCCTTTTACAAAATGAAGGCTGCGCTGCGCTGCGTTCCAAAATGTAAACAGATTCCTATTACCCAGATAGGCAGAGTCAACAATATAGCAAAAGCCGTAGCCTATAAGGAAGAGGACAAAAAGACCCGCAAAAAACTGCGCATTCTTGACAATTCTAACCTGCTGATTGCGCAGGCGGAGGGTCGTTGACCCTGCTGCGTTTGTTTTCTTCATTATATATCGTCCTTTATAACGTAGCCCACACCACGGACGGTTTTAATAATATTGACATCATAAACCTCGTCGATCTTGCCGCGAAGATAGCGAATATAAACGTCAACAACATTGGTTTCACCAACATAGTCGTAGCCCCACACCTTTTCAATAAAGGTGTCTCTGGTTAAAACGATGTTTTTGTTTATAAGCATGGTTTCAAGCATGGTAAACTCGCGCCTGGTCAGGTCGATGGGATTGCCGTCATAAGTTACCGTGTGGGCCGAACTGTCAAGTATCAGCTTTCCGCAGCTGAGCAGACTATGCTCTGCGGCTGTATGAGCGGCCTGCTTCTTTCTCAGTGTCACACGGATTCTCGCCAGTAGCTCCTCAATGGCAAAAGGCTTCGTTACATAGTCATCCGCGCCCATGTCAAGCCCGGAAACCTTATCCATAACGGCATCTCTTGCGGTTAACATAATAACCGGAACGTCTGAAGTCTTCCGCAAACGGCGAATAACCTCCAAGCCATTAAGACCCGGAAGCATGATGTCCAGCAGAATCATCTGATAGTCGCCGGCGAGCGCGAGTTCCAGTCCCTCGCGCCCGTCTCCGGATTTTACAACCTCGTATCCTTCGTGAGTCAGTTCCAACTCGAGAAAGCGAGCTATTTTTTCTTCGTCTTCTATTATCAGGATTTTGGTTGACATAATGTTACCATCCTTGCTGTTAATCAGTCCTTGTTGTTCCATTCCTGCTTGAGGTTATCGGCATAGTCTGTTGCCTTGCCCATAGCCTTGTTTATACTCTC
>CAZHCB010000003.1:0-3209 GCA_964530935.1 uncultured Oscillospiraceae bacterium | reverse complement strand
GTGCGGGTCGAGTACCCCTTTGCCCCGACGGTTTTGCCCTGAGCCTCCAGCCCGATCAGAGCCTCGAGGATGTCCCAGTCTGCCTTTTCAAGGGCGGCCTTTGCCTCAGTGTAGCTGATGCCGGTTTTTTCAACCAATTTTTCAACAAGTTCTAGATTTTCTTTCATTTGTGTGACCTCCGTTTTTTCTTGTTGAGACTATAATAACCGGTCAGTATTAAAAAGTAAGGTTTGCTATGATTAAAACAAGATTAGAAATAGACTTTATTCTTGCTAATTTACAACGTTTATTTTACCACATACATTCACAACAAACAACAAAAAACCGCACGGTAAACGCCGTGCGGTTTTGCCTGCTTTACATTAGTATTGGAAGTTGTGGGCTTTTTCCAGAACCATTTCCTTCACCTTCATCAGGCGAACTTTTGAGGCTCTGTCGTTTTCTTCCAGCTTCATGCTGATGTACTTGATATTTTCCTGACACGCGGGGATCATGACATACTCCAGAGCGTTCACACGCCTGCGGGTGCGCTCTATCTCCTGAGCCATCAGCTGCATGGTCTTTTCAACCTGCGCCAGCTCCAGCATATCCTCAAAAACAGACGTGAGCGCTTCCAAAGCGCCATCAAGCTCACCGGAGGTTTGGGCAAAACCGTAGGGGAAGATATCCCCTGCTTCCCTCGTCTTGGTTTTGAAGTCGTAATCCGGCACGTTAACGCCCATGACGTTTTTAAACTTCATATCCAGCTCAACGCTCTGCCTTGGATACAAAATTGCCTGCTCCATCATATCTGGAGACATGACGGCCGAGGCAAGGTTCAACGCGGCAAACGCCTCTGTTAAGCCCTCTTCAACCTTAGCTCTTAGTTCCTTGTTGCGGCGAATAATGTCCATAAACCGGCGCATTAGCTCGTCACGCTTGTCCTTGAGCAGCTTATGACCGCGTGTTGCGGTTTTTAACCGGGCCTTTTGCTGGTTCAAAACCATTCTGGTCGGTGTAATACCTGTACTTGGCATATTGTGACCATTCCTTTCCTTGCTTAGGGCAGGTACTTTTCTATCTGCTCAGTCTTTACACGCTTCAATTCCGCGGTGGGGAGAATTGAAAGCAGCTCCCAGCCCAAATCGAGGGTCTCCTCAATGCTGCGGTTAACCTCATTGCTTTGGTTTACATAATTCTTTTCAAACGCCTCCGCAAACTTTGCGTAGAGCTTGTCAACATCAGTTAAGGCAGCCTCACCGAGAATTGTCATGAGTTCTTTTGCTTCCTTACCCTTTGAGTAAGCGGCAAAGATCTGGTTCATGGTTCCGGCGTGATCTTCCCGGGTTTTGCCCTCGCCAACGCCTTTATCCTTCAAACGGGACAGGCTGGGCAAAACGTCCACGGGAGGAATGATGCCCTTGCGGAAGAGCTCACGGGAGAGAATTATCTGACCCTCGGTGATATAACCGGTAAGGTCGGGAATGGGATGGGTAATATCGTCCTCCGGCATTGTCAGAATGGGGATCATGGTTATGGAACCGGCTTTTCCGATTCTGCGGCCTGCGCGCTCATAAATTGTGGCAAGGTCGGTGTAAAGATAACCGGGGTAGCCACGGCGTCCGGGAACTTCCTTCTTTGCAGCCGAAATCTCACGTAGAGCCTCGGCGTAGTTGGTGATATCGGTCAGGATGACCAGAACGTGCATATCCTTTTCAAAGGCAAGATACTCGGCAGCGGTCAGCGCCATTCGAGGCGTTGCTATACGCTCAACCGCCGGGTCGTTAGCAAGGTTGGTAAACAACACCGTTCTGTCAAGGACGCCTGTGCGGCGAAATTCCTGAACGAAATATTCTGATTCTTCAAAGGTGATGCCGATTGCCGCAAACACAACCGCGAAGTTGGAGTGGTCGTCCAAAACCTTTGCCTGACGAGCAATCTGGGCGGCAAGGGCAGCGTGAGGAAGACCGGAGCCCGAGAATATGGGCAGCTTCTGACCGCGAACAAGGGTGTTGAGCCCGTCTATGGTCGAAACGCCGGTCTGAATAAACTCGTTGGGGTAGTCACGGGCAGCCGGGTTCATAGGCAAGCCGTTAATATCCCGGTGTGCCTCCGCGATAATTTCCGGACCGCCGTCGATAGGCTTTCCCATGCCGTCAAAAACACGACCGAGCATGTCTTCGGAAACAGCCAGTTCCAGACTGTGACCAAAAAAGCGAACCTTGCTCTCCTTAAGGTTAATCCCGGCAGCGCTGGCAAAGAGCTGAACAACCGCGGTATCCCCGTCAACTTCAAGAACCTTGCAGCGGCGTGTCTCGCCGTTGGGAAGCTCAATTTCCGCAAGCTCGTCGTAGGTTACGCCATCAACCTGCCGAACCAGCATAAGGGGACTTGCGATTTCATGAATAGTTTTATATTCCCTAATCATTGTCCTGACCTCCTGCCGTTGTATCTGCAATTTGAAGCTTCATATTGTCGTAGATTTGTTTATACCGCTCTTTGTAGACATCCGAAGGAACGCTCTTTGCTCTGCCGATTTGCTCGCGCGCCGGAATGCTTATTAGCTCGCCAAGCTCAGCGCCCTGTGCCATCGCCCGTCTCGAGAGCCTGTCATATTCCAGGATCATATGCAAAAGCAAGGCTTGACGTTCGTAAGAGGAGTAACTGTCAACGTCCATAAAAGCATTCTGCTGCAGGAAGTCCTCCCGAATCATCTTTGCCGTTTCAAGGGTCATGCGGTCTTCCGCAGAGAGAGAGTCCAGACCAACCAGCTTTACAATTTCCTGCAGGCTCGCCTCTTCCTGAAGCAGGCTCATAGCCTTCTCGCGATTTTGCATAAACTGAGCTCCAAGCTTTTCGTCGTACCAAGGCTTGAGTCTGTCAACATATAAAGAATAGCTTGTCAGCCAGTTGATTGCCGGAAAATGCCTCGAATAGGCAAGGGAGGCGTCCAGTCCCCAGAAAACCTTAACTATACGCATGGTCGCCTGAGATACGGGCTCCGAGGTGTCGCCGCCCGGAGGTGAAACCGCGCCGATAGCCGTTAAGCTTCCCCGTCTGTCGTCTGCACCGAGGCACTCAACAGCGCCTGCCCGCTCATAAAACTGAGCCAAACGGGAAGCAAGATATGCGGGATAGCCCTCTTCACCGGGCATTTCCTCAAGACGCCCGCTCATTTCGCGCAGCGCCTCCGCCCAGCGGGAGGTGGAGTCTGCGATAACTGCAACCTC
>CAZHCB010000002.1:37411-41407 GCA_964530935.1 uncultured Oscillospiraceae bacterium | reverse complement strand
TTTGTTGTGTGGTAATATTATCTCACTTGTGCCGCGGTGGCGATTTGAGGAGGATGTGAATATGGACAGAAGCTTAAAAGCCGTGATACTGGCAGCAGGAAAAGGAACGCGACTTCAGTCGGAGAACGACAGCCTTCCCAAGGTTATGCGCGTTGCGGCAGGAAAGCCGCTGCTGGGACACGTGCTGTCTGCCCTCGGTTTCATAGACCCAAAGGATTGCGTCGTTGTTGTTGGCTATAAAAGAGAAACCGTTGTGAGCGCCTTTCCGGAATGCACCTTTGCAGTGCAGGAGGAGCAGTTGGGGACAGGTCATGCAGTAATGGCGGCGTTTTCAGCGTTGGCAGACTTTGACGGTGCGCTGCTTGTTTGTTGTGGCGATATGCCCTTACTAAAACGCGGCACATATGAAGCACTTATTGAGGAGCATTTTGCTTCTAATAATGTCTGCACAATTTTGAGCGGTACCTCAGAAATTGACCTGCCCTATGGACGCATTGTTCGAGATGCGGCAGGAAACTTTGTTGGGGTGGTTGAGGATAAGGAAGCAAATCAGGAGCAGAAAAGAATTCGTGAGCTAAACAGCGGGGTATACGTTTTCGATGCAAAAGTGCTTAAGAATGTTCTTTCAGAGCTTAGAAGCGACAATTCCCAGGGGGAGTACTACTTGACTGACGCACCTATGCTGCTTATAAAAAAGGGACTGCCCGTGGGCGTTTGCAAACGCGAGTTAGGATATGAAATAATCGGTGTTAACACACCACAACAATTGGCTCAGGTAGAGGAGTTGTTGCTCAAATGAGCAATCTTTGCGTGATAGTCGGCGCGGGGGATATGCGGGGTACAGACCTGCATGTTCCTAACAGCGCTTTTGTAATAGCTGCGGACGGTGGTTTAGAGTACCTTCAAAAGAGGGGACTTACCCCGAACTTGATCATGGGCGATTTTGACTCCTGGGGCAGTGTTCCGGCCGGAGAAAATGTGATAAGCTTTACTCCGGAGAAAAACGATACCGATACCATGATCGCAGTGAAGAAGGCACTGCAGCTTGGTTTTGAGATAATTGTAATATACGGAGGTCTGGGAGGCCGATTTGACCACAGTATTGCCAATATCCAAACCCTTACCTACATTGCAAACCATGGAGCGGTGGGGTATTTGATTGGCTGTGGAAATGTATGCACAGTAGTAAAGAACGGAGCGATCGCCTTTAGTGGAAATATGAGCGGAATAATATCGGTGTTTTCCGTTACGGAGATTTCCACAGGTGTAAATCTTCGGGGGCTGAAATTTCCCCTTGAGGAATACGTTTTAACTTCTGATTTCCCACTTGGGGTAAGTAATGAGTTCATGGCAGCGCCGGCGACGGTAAGTGTTGAAAAGGGCACATTAGCGGTTATCTGGAGTGGCAGCAGCTATTGTCCGGAGGATTACCGCAGGCAATAGGCACAAAGGTACAAGGAGAAACAATGAAAATTTCAGGGGCAATTTTTGATATGGATGGAACCCTTTTGGATTCCATGTATGTCTGGATCAATGTGGGAGTAAGATATGTCATTTCTCAGGGCATAAACCCGGGTGAGGATTTAGAGGAAAAGCTCAGTAACATGACTATGGAGCAGGCATCCCACTATATTAAGAATGAATTTGGGATTGCAACGAGCATTCAGGGGATTATCGACGGAATTAACTCAATGGTCGAGAGCCAATATCGGGATGTGGTTTTGCCGAAATCCGGAGTTGTTGAGATGCTGGAAAACCTAAAGAGCAGAGGCATCAAAATGTGTATTGCTACAGCGACTGATCTGCATTTGGCAGAAATGGCACTAAAACGTACCGGTTTAATGAAATATTTTTCAAAGATTTTTACTTGCACAATGGTTGGGGCAGGGAAGAGCTCTCCGGCAATTTTTGAGACCGCTCTCGAATATCTGGGAACACCTAAGGCGGAGACTTATGTTTTTGAAGATGCACTGTATGCTATAAAAACAGCAAAAGCAGCGGGATTTCCTATTGTGGGTATTTTTGATCCCTGCATGGTACACGACAGGGCAAAAATTGAGGCTCTGTCTGACTACTATATCGTTGATTATAGTCAGGAGCCAGAATTCTAGATGTTTTGGGGAAACGGATGAAAAAAGAACTGTCTTTCGCTTTTCGGCGGTCAATACCCGTATTATTCGGGTATTTATTTTTAGGCATAGCCTTTGGGCTGATGCTTCAAAGCGCGGGATATAGCTTTTTGTGGGCTATACTTGCAAGTGTAACAATTTATGCAGGTTCGGGACAATTTGCCTTGGTGGGACTGCTCTCAGGAGGGGCGAGTCTTTTGGCGAGCGCTGTGATGACGCTCTCTATCAACAGCAGGCACATATTCTACGGCCTCTCATTTATTGAAAAATTCAAAAGCATGGGCAAGCGTGGGCTGTACATGTGTTTTTCCCTAACGGATGAAACATATTCGCTATTGTGCTCAACAGCTGTGCCGGAAAATCTGGACTGGAAAAAGACATTTTTTCTTATTGCGATTTTAGACCAGTCTTATTGGATATGTGGCTCGGCCATCGGCGCACTAATAGGGCAGTTTATTCCCTTTAATTCTGAGGGGGTAGACTTTGCCATGACTGCGTTGTTTGTGGTAATTTTTGTGGAACAGTGGCTGGAGAGCAAAAACCACTTACCTGCAATTTTCGGCGGGGTATGCAGCGTAATTTGTCTGCTGATCTTTGGACCGGATAAGTTCATTCTGCCGTCGCTTATTGCTGCGGTGTTGTGTCTTTTTGCATATCGAAGCTTCCTTAAAATGCGGAAGGAGGCTGCGAAATGAGTCCGTTTATGTATACGTTTTTAACTATAATGGTCTGCGCAATACTAACCTTTGCCACGAGGGCGGTTCCCTTTGTGCTTTTCGGCAGGGGAGATGAACCGCCGGAAATTGTTAAGTATTTGGGAAAAATGCTTCCTCCGGCAGTTATGTCGGTGCTTATCATTTACTGTGTCAGAAATGTAGATATTACATCATGGCAGCAGGTTTTACCTCAGGTAATTTCTATTGCCTTAGTTGTTGTTCTGCATATTTGGCGCAGGAACAATTTGCTCAGTATAGGTGGGGGAACTCTTTGCTATATGCTCCTGATTCAGGTGATATTCAAATAATTAAAGGCTGTTGCTTTCGCAACAGCCTTTAATTTGTTTGTTAGCAGCTTGCAGGAATCATGCCCCGAAGCATTTTTACAATTGCGTGGAGATTGTCCTTTGTAAAATCTTCGATTTTGCCAGCATCACAGAGGGCTGCAAGCTGGGGGTCGATTGGAAGCTTCACAACGGTCTTAACTCCGAACTTCTGTGCTATTTCTTCTATATGGCTTTCCCCGAACAAATAGTGTTTCTCGTTGCAATTGGGGCAAACGGTATAACTCATGTTTTCGACAAAAGCAAGAACCGGGATATTCATCATCTCCGCCATTTTTACAGCCTTTTCAACAATCATTGAAACCAGATCCTGAGGGGTGGTTACAACAATAATGCCGTCAATGGGCAATGACTGGAAAACAGTCAGGGGAACATCGCCCGTTCCGGGAGGCATATCGATAAATAGGAAATCCTTATTTTCCCAGATAACATCAGACCAAAACTGATTAACTGCGCCGCTTATAACCGGGCCGCGCCAAATAACGGGGTCAGATTCCTGGTTGAGCAAGAAGTTAATTGACATGATGTCAACGCCGTCGCGGCTCTTGATGGGGTACATGCCATCCTCAACCGCCTCGGGTCTGCCGGAAACACCAAAAGCCTTGGCAATAGACGGACCTGTAATATCAGCATCCATAATACCGGTTTTAAAGCCGTGGTGGTTCATATTTAATGCTAGCAGGGAAGTGATCATAGACTTGCCGACTCCGCCTTTTCCGCTGACAACGGCAATCATCTTCTTAACGTAGCTCTTGGGGTGGGGAGGGGTGCCGTCAGGCTTCTTATTTGCTCTTTTTATAGTAATTT
>CAZHCB010000002.1:8096-37311 GCA_964530935.1 uncultured Oscillospiraceae bacterium | reverse complement strand
TTGGGGTGGGGAGGGGTGCCGTCAGGCTTCTTATTTGCTCTTTTTATAGTAATTTTAGGCATTTCCTCGTTTTCTGCGGGATTAGTTGTATTTTCGCTCATAAACTGCCAGTCCTTTCATATGAATACACCAATTATAAACCATTTGATTGAATTGTCAACAGAGCCCAGTGCTTGGCATCCCATATAGTATTAGCAAGGGCAAGAAGTATATTAAATTAGCGTAAACAAAAGACATGTTGTTGTTGAAACGGAGCTTAATTGGTGTTATAATCCATAATGAGTTATGCTGTGGGCAAGAATTATGTCTTGCCCTGCAATTCTCGGTGTCAGTCTGTGCTGGATTGGCGTGTTTTTTGTCAGAAGTGCAGCTGCGGAGGTTAATTGTGTTGAAACGAGAAAGAATATCTAATAATGTAATAAGACGACTTCCTATGTATCTTCGTAAGCTGGATGAACTGATTGCCCAGGAAGTGGACCGGATTTCATCCAACGAACTGGGGAGACAAATGGGTTTTACCCCGTCCCAAATAAGGCAGGATTTTAGCTGCTTTGGTGAATTTGGTCAGCAGGGATATGGCTATCGGGTTTTAGATTTGCGGGAGCAGGTTGCCAGAATCCTCGGTATGAACGAGCACTTGAATGTCGTGATAATAGGCGTTGGTAACCTTGGTCATGCACTCATAGAAAACATGCATTTCTCACAGCTGGGATTTCAAATAACGGCCGCATTTGACTCAAACCCCGAAAAAATAGGTGATCACATTTCCGGAGTGACTGTTTTTTCAAGCGATAAGCTGGTTGAGTGGCTCAAAGCAAATCCCACTGACATTGCGGTTTTGACAGTTCCTCAAAACGTCGCGGGCGATGTGGCAAAGACCGTTGCCGAGTGTGGCGTGAGAGGTATTTGGAACTTTACGAACATCGACCTTGATTTAAGTAACACAAACGTGTTTGTTGAAAACATCCACTTTTCGGATAGTTTGTTGGCGCTAAGCTACTATATTGGAGACAAAAGCAGAGAAAGAACCGAGTAGCAGTCAACAATGGAGACAGTTATGAGAACAAAACGGATACTATCATTCATACTTGCTGCGTGTCTTTTTTGCACGTTGTGTTCAGCCTTTGCGGCTGACCCCGGCACTGCTCAGGATCCGCTGGTGTCCAAAAGCTATATAGACAACACATACCCGTCAATTGTGCTTGGAATACCAAAGCGAAATCTGCAAGATATTATTGATGTGTTGGAGTATAGGCTGGCGCAAAACATTGGTACAGGACCAAAGAGCAACTCGGTTATTCTCGTCGGAACAATAACAGCACGCGCAGGCAGTAGTTTTTCGCTTTTAACCGGAGTTGGAAAGATTTCTGAGCTCACCGGAACGGTAATTGACGTTACGGACGGTGTTAAAGTCAGCAACGGACAATATCTTACCGCAGGCCACCGCTATGTTGTGGGTGGTGATTCCAGCCTTTCTGTGCTCGTGAGTTCAACATCAAGGATTTCATCTATGGGCAGTGTGACTGTTTCGAGTACCGGAACGCTTACATTTTCTGATATCCCGGTATCCGCGTGGTACTATAACAATATCCTTTACTCAGTTGGCAGAGGTTTGGTCGACGGGAGAGATGCATCCAGTTATGACCCGTATGCAAACCTTACGCTAACGGAGGCCATTAAGCTTGCCGCTTGTATCCACCAGCTGAATAACACCGGAAAGGTAACCTTAACCGTTGGCAACCCGTGGTATGCGCCGTATGTGCAGTATGCGCTGGACAATGGTATCATTCCGAAGGCATATTCAAACTATAACGTCTATATCAACCGAAGGGAATTCGTTGACATTCTCTATGCTGCTCTGCCCAGCAGTGCGTACAAAGCCATTAACACGGTTTCGGATAATATTATCCCCGACGTAAAAATATCGGACAAAACAGGAGCGCAAATTTATTCCTTCTATCGCGCCGGAGTTCTCATCGGAAGGGATACCGTGGGAACATTTTCGCCTAATGACTATATAATGCGCTGCGAAGTTGCAGCGATCATAACAAGAATGCTGGAAGTTGAACAACGGCTTACAGTAACCCTAAAATAAATAATAATAGGCTGCCCGTTAATTACTCAAAAGTACTGGGCAGCCACTATTAGAATCATTTGAGGTGTCACGAATGTCTGATACAATAGCAGCAATCGCCACTGGATACAGCGTTTCAGCCATTGGAATCATTAGGCTTTCAGGAGACGAGGCAATAAATATAGCTCAATCGGTTTTTACTTCTGCAACGGGGATAAAGCTAAAAGAATATGGAGACAGAACTCTGGTTTTAGGCACGGTACAAGATGAAAACGGTGACGTTTTGGATAGCTGCTTGTGTACAATAAGCCAAGCTCCACACAGCTATACCGGCGAGAACACGGCGGAACTTCACTGCCATGGTAGTCCGGTGGTTCTTCGCTTGGTTTTGGGGAGATTGTTTGCCAATGGCGCAAGACAAGCCTTGGCGGGGGAATTCACTAAACGGGCCTTTATTAACGGCAGGATGGATCTTAGCCAAGCAGAGGCGGTAATTGACCTTATTGACTCTGAAACCCAAGCCTCGGCGAGAAATGCTGCCGCACAGTTAGGTGGGGCTATACAAAGGAAAATGGATCTCATCTACAACAAGGTGGTTGACATAATGTCTCATTACCATGCGGTTTTAGACTACCCGGACGAGGATATTGAGCCTTTTGAGATGCACCGGTACGCACAGGACTATGAACAGGCGTATAGAGAACTGCGGGCACTGCTTGAAACCTTTGAACGCGGAAAGATAATGAAAAGCGGCATTAGGGCTGCAATTGTGGGAAAACCTAATGCGGGAAAATCGTCACTGCTGAATGCGTTGCTGGGATACGAAAGGGCTATTGTCACAAACGTTCCCGGTACAACGAGAGACACAATTGAGGAAAGCGTTGTTCTGGGTGGGGTGAAGCTGCGTCTGACTGATACGGCGGGCCTTCGAGGAACCCAAGACCCTGTTGAGCAGATTGGTGTTGACAGGGCAAAGCTGGCGGCAGGGGAGGCGGATCTTGTAATTGCGGTATTTGACGGCTCACAGGAATTAAGCCTTGAAGATGAAGCTGCTATTGAGATTGCAAAATCTTCAAAAATGTCTATTGCAGTCATTAATAAATGCGATTTGCCTCAAAAAGTTGGAAATTCGGAATATTTTAAAGAATTTAATCATATCTGCTATGTTTCGGCGCTTGATAGAACCGGTTTGGAGACAATAGATATGGCAGTGGCAGAACTTTTCCCGCAGCCGGAGACGCCGGCAGGGGAGATACTCACCAATTTTAGGCAGGCAGAGGCTATTTCAAGGGCATTGAAGTCAATTGAGGCGGCGCAGAAGTCTTTGACGGCAGGCAACACTCCAGACATTGTGCTTACGGAAACGGAGAGCGCTTTGACCGCAATGGGTGAATTAAGCGGAAAAACCCTGCGTGCAGATGTTACTCAGCGCATTTTCGAAAGATTTTGCGTTGGAAAATAGAATGGGAACCACTCTTGTTCTGCATAATAAAGGAACAAGGAATAATTATAAAGGAGAATGCTTATGAGCAAGAAGTATGTGTATTTGTTTTCCGAGGGAAATGGCGGAATGCGTGAACTCTTAGGAGGTAAAGGTGCAAACCTGGCGGAGATGACTGTGCTCGGGATGCCAGTGCCCAACGGTTTTACAATTTCCACGGAGGCGTGCACAAGGTATTACGAGGACGGACAGATCCTCGCAGAAGATATTCAAACCGAGATTTTAGAATATGTTAAGTCTCTGGAGAAGCTTACCGGAAAGCAATTCGGATCTGTTGAGAACCCTCTCTTGGTGTCGGTCCGTTCCGGTGCGAGAGCGTCAATGCCCGGTATGATGGACACAATTTTGAACCTGGGTTTGAATGATGAGGTTGCTGACGGAATGATTAAGCTTACGAGCAACCCCCGCTTTGTATTTGACGCTTACAGACGTTTCGTACAGATGTTCTCTGACGTTGTTATGGAGTTACCTAAGGATAAGTTTGAGGAGTTTTTGACAGTTATGAAGGCTGACCGTGGTGTTAAGCTGGACTCTGAGCTGTCTGCGGATGACCTCAAGGAATTGGTAGCAACCTTCAAGGGGTATTATAAATCCCGCATGGGCGTTGACTTCCCCTCTGATCCCACAGAGCAGATGATGCTCTCTGTTAAAGCCGTTTTCCGCAGTTGGGACAACCCCCGCGCCAATGTGTATCGCCGTATGAATGACATTCCCTCATCTTGGGGTACTGCCGTTAACGTGCAGGAAATGGTGTTCGGCAATATGGGCGATGATTCCGGCACAGGCGTTGCCTTTACCCGTGACCCTGCAAGCGGTGACAAGCATCTGTACGGTGAGTTTCTTATGAACGCACAGGGTGAAGACGTTGTTGCCGGTATTCGCACTCCCCAGACCATTGACCAGCTGGCAGAGGTTATGCCTGAGGTATATAAAGAATTTGTTGCCATAGCCGATAGGCTTGAGGAGCACTACCGCGACATGCAGGACATGGAGTTCACCATCGAGCGCGGCAAGCTCTATATGCTGCAGACAAGAAACGGTAAGCGTACGGCTCAGGCAGCTATGAAGATTGCAATCGCCCTTGTGAACGAGGGTATGTGCACCAAGGAAGAAGCTCTTCTTAAGATCGATCCAAAGCAGCTGGATGCACTACTTCACCCCCGCTTTGATGAGAAGGCGCTCAAGAGTGCAACTGCCGTTGCAACCGGACTTCCGGCATCTCCCGGAGCTGCATGTGGAGCAATCTACTTTACCGCTGAAAAAGCGAAAGCACATGCCAAGGACGGCCCGGTACTGCTTGTGCGTACAGAGACCAGCCCTGAGGATATTGAGGGAATGGCAGCTGCTCAGGGAATCCTTACAGCCCGCGGCGGAAGAACCAGCCATGCTGCTGTTGTAGCCCGTGGTATGGGCACATGCTGCGTTGCAGGCTGCGGCGCGCTGCGCATTAATGAGAAGGAAGGCACACTCTCGGTAGCCGGAAATATCGTTCGTGAAGGTGACTTCATGTCCATTGACGGTGTAACCGGTAATGTTTATCTGGGTGTTATTAAAACTGTTGAGGCTGAGGTAGCAGGTGAATTTGCAACCATTATGAGTTGGGCTGATGAGTTCAGAAGACTCAAAGTGCGTGCAAACGCCGACAATCCCACTGATGCCGCAGCGGCTCTCCGTTTTGGAGCAGAGGGTATTGGTCTGTGCCGTACAGAGCATATGTTCTTTGACGCAGCCAGAATCCCCGCGGTTCGTGAAATGATAGTTTCCAAGACCGAGCAGCAACGCAGACACGCTCTTGCAAAGCTCCTGCCCATGCAGAGAGGAGACTTTGAAGGTATTTTCAAGTCCATGCTGGGAAAACCTGTTACCATCCGCCTTTTGGATCCACCCCTCCACGAGTTCCTGCCTACCGCAGACAATGATATTATTGATCTTGCCAAAGAGATGGGCATTTCCTTTGAGGAGCTCAAGGCAACAATCAGCGACCTCCACGAACTTAACCCAATGATGGGTATGCGTGGTTGCCGTCTGCCTATTATGTGGCCGGAAATTGGCGAAATGCAAACTCAGGCAATTATCGAAGCGGCAATCAATGTTATGAAGGAAACAGGGGAGACAATCGTTCCCGAAATTATGGTTCCGCTGGTAGGCTCAGGCGGCGAGATTCGTTATCTTAAGAAGCTTATTACAAACACCGCTGACCAGATTATCAGCAAGAGCGGCATAAAGCTTGAATACCTTGTTGGAACAATGATTGAGCTGCCCAGAGCTGCAATGTCTGCAGACAGAATCGCGGCGGAAGCAGAATTCTTCAGCTTTGGTACAAACGACCTCACACAGATGAGCTACGGCCTGTCCAGAGATGACTCCGGAAAGTTCCTGCCAAATTATCTGGATATGAAGATTTTTGAGTCTGACCCATTTGAAAGATTCGACATTCTGGGAACCGGTCGCCTTGTTGAGCGTGCTGTTGAGCTCGGCAGACAAGTTCGCCCTGACATGCACATGGGTGTTTGCGGAGAGCACGGCGGAGATCCGTCATCCATTGAATTTTTTCATGCAGTTGGCTTGGATTACGTCAGCTGTTCACCGTATCGCGTGCCAATCGCCAGACTTGCCGCTGCACACGCTGCAATTAAGAATAAATAGGCGAAGGATATTATTTCAAAGTAATAAAAGGCGTGTTGTCGGGAAACTGACAATACGCCTTTTATTGGTGTCAAATGCGAAATACGCCTTTTACCCTCCCCTATATTAAACAAAATTTTTATTTTGTTTAATTTTTAGTAAATTCGTCAATGGACTTCCCTATATATAAATGATATAGTTTATGCAGTAAATTTGCACCATCCGCTTATTTGCTGTATACATGATTTTGGCGGCCGTACCCGATATTGATGCTATTCGGGATTTTTACCCGAACTCATTTTGGAGGTTAATATGGATTATCGCAGTCAGTCTCCGTCAATACTTAGAGATTTTCTCGCTTATCACGAAACTATCAAAGGACATTCCTCTGCAACCGTTGATGAGTACTACTTAGATTTAAGAATGTTTTTTCGCTATCTTAAGATAGATCGTGGTTTGGTACTGCGTTCGACAGATTTAGACGAAATAAGTATTATGGATGTGGATTTGAACTTCGTTGCTTCAGTTACCATAAACGAGGTCTACGATTTTCTTGCCTTTCTCTCTCGTGATCGTGTTGTGAATAAGCGTAGTCGTTCAAAGGAATATGGTTTGTCTGCCACAAGTCGTGCAAGAAAAATTGCAAGTATTAAAGGATTCTACAAATATTTGACTATAAAAGCAAAGCTTCTTGCAGAAAACCCTGTTGCCGACCTTGATTCACCAAAAGCCCCGAAAACCCTCCCCCGCTATCTCTCTCTGGATGAGAGCAAGCAACTTCTTAATGCCATTGATGGCAAGAACCGTGAGCGAGATTATTGCATAATCTGCATTTTTTTAAATTGTGGGCTGCGTATTTCGGAGATTGTAGGGCTTAATCTGAACGATTATCGAACTGATTATCTCAGAGTTCTGGGAAAAGGCAGCAAAGAACGGGTGGTTTATCTAAATGACGCTACCATTGAGGCACTCAGCAGCTGGCTAATAGTGAGAAAAAACCTTACTCCTACTCATGAGCAGGCTATGTTTGTGTCAAATCGCCGCACACGTATTTCCCGTGAGATGGTTCACAGCATGGTAAAGAAGACGCTATTAAAGGCAGGACTTGACCCCTCCCAGTATTCATCTCACAAGCTCAGGCACACGGCGGCCACTTTAATGCTTCAAAACGGCGTTGATGTTCGTACGCTGCAGGAGGTGCTTGGGCACGAGCACCTCAACACAACGCAGATCTACACTCATGTTGACAACAGTGAGTTGCGTATTGCCGCAGCGGCTAATCCCCTAGCGGATTTTACACCGAAAACCGGCGAAAACAAAGAATAAATTGTATTGCAATTCCTGCGTATATTTAGTAAAATAAACACAATATCTTGTGGAGAATCCGGTAAGCGGTTCATTTTAATTCACCACATTTTAGGCCAAAAACAAACACCGGAGGACGTACCCAATGGTATTTTCCAGCATTATTTTTTTGTTCCTGTACTTGCCTATCGTTCTGGCTGTTTACTACATCGTTCCGGTGAAGTGGCGCAACCTATGGCTGTTCATTGTAAACCTCGTTTTTTATGGGTGGGGAGAACCAGTATATATAATCTTGATGATTATTTGCATTACGATTAACTATATCAGCGGTATGTTTGTCGGTAAATACAGGTACACTAACAAGAGCTTGGCCAAACGTATTTTGGTGCTGAATATTGTAGTCAACCTTGGCATGCTGTTTTTCTACAAATATTTCGATCTGTTTGTTTCGACCTTCAATAATGTCACGGGACTATCCTTTATTCAGCCACTTGGGTTGACTCTTCCAATAGGAATATCATTTTATACTTTCCAAACAATGTCGTATCCCATTGATATTTATCGTGGCGACAGTGACGTTCAAAAAAGCTATATCAGTTTTGGAACCTTTGTTGCACTCTTCCCCCAGCTAATTGCGGGCCCTATCGTACGGTATAAAGACATTGCCTCACAGCTTGGATTTAGAGCCACAAGTGTCGACCAGTTTTCGAGCGGTATTCGCCGGTTTACAGTTGGTCTGGCGAAAAAGGTACTTATAGCAAATAATGTTGGGATGTTGTGGGACACTTATATCGCTATGGGTGCGAACGAGCTTACAGTTGTAGGCTCGTGGTTTGCGATAATAGCGTTTTCCGTTCAAATATATTTTGATTTCTCGGGATACAGTGATATGGCAATCGGACTGGGCAGAATGCTTGGCTTTGAGTTTCTTGAAAACTTTAACTACCCGTATATCTCCCACAGTATCACGGAGTTCTGGCGCAGATGGCACATCAGTTTGGGTACTTGGTTCAGGGACTATGTTTATATTCCCCTCGGTGGCAACCGGAAGGGAGAAATGCGGCAGTACTTCAACATAATGGTTGTTTGGTCACTGACGGGCTTTTGGCACGGCGCGAGCTGGACGTTCCTATTGTGGGGCGCGTTTTACGGGTTGCTTCTTATCATCGAAAAGCGCTATCTGCTGAAACGTTTGGAGCGGGTGCCAAAGCTGTTTTCAAGCCTATATGTCCACATTATTACGCTTATCGGTTGGGCGCTTTTCCAAATCGACTCTATTGATAGGGTGGGTAGCTACTATAAAACTATGTTTGGTTTTGGTTCGGGCGGTTTCTATTCCTCTGTGGACGGATACCATATGTTATCCTTCGCGGTTCTAATACTCATTGGAGCAATAGCCAGCACTCCCCTCCCCAGACAGCTTTTTGCAAAGCTGCCCATAAAAGCCCGTTCGTGGATTGCCCCCATACTGACTGTAATTACGCTTCTTGTTTGTACGGCTTACCTTGTTGACGCCAGCTACAACCCGTTCCTTTATTTCCGCTTTTAGGGGGTGCTGATATGACGAAACGATCTTTATCAATTCAAATAATTCTGTTTTGCGCATATATTTTCAGCTTTTTTCTCTTATTCTTGATAATGCCGGATGTAGGCTTTTCTGACCAGGAAAACAGAGAATTAACACAGGCACCTCAATTTTCATTTGAAAACTTATTCGCTGAAAAATTTACCACAAAATTTGAGTCCTATACCACAGACCAATTCCCTTTTAGAGATGAATGGACAACCGTTAAAGCCAGAACTGAGCTGCTTCTCGGTAAAAAGGAGAATAAAGGCGTATTCATCTGCGTGGGAGACACACTGATCGAAGCCTATGTAAAACCGGATTCTGAGCAATTGCAAACAAATATAAATGCGGTCTCTTCCCTTGTGGATAATGTGGATGTGCCTGTGTATTTCTGCCTGATTCCCGGAGTTGCGGAAATATGTTCAGATCTTCTCCCGGCCAATGCTCCCAATGACAGCCAAAAGGATGTCATAGACTATTGCTATAACGGGTCCGGCGCTCAAAACATTGATATGTATAGTGCTTTAGCGGCGCATTCCGATGAATATATCTATTACCGGACTGACCACCACTGGACAAGTTTGGGCGCGTTATATGGTTACCAAGCAATTATGAAGGCAATGGACAAGCCCAGCGCGCCGATTGCAGACTTTAACCGCGAAACGGTTACCACCGAATTTTATGGTACAGTATATTCCAAGTCCGGTATGAGCTGGGTTAAGCCGGACGAGATTGAGGTATTTGTACCCGAGAATGCGGACACCAAGGTCATTAACTACTACAAAGCTGAACCGGAAGAAACCGCTCTTTATGATTATTCTTTCCTTGAGAAGAAGGACAAGTACTCCATGTTCTTGGGCGGTATTTCTCCTCTGGTTAAGGTTTCTACGGGCGCTCAGGATGCCCCTTCCCTACTCATTTTGCGTGACAGTTACGCTGACAGTTTAGTACCCTTCTTGCAGAACGACTTTTCCGAAATTCATCTTATGGATCTTCGGTACTACAAAACTCAGCTTTACGAGTCCAGCCTTGAGGAGTATGTAAAAGACAATAACATCGATATCGTGTTAGTGTGCTACAGCGCTTCTAACTTCGGAACTGATGCGAATGTGTCCCTAATGGGGAATAAAGCTGTTGGATAGTGGCGCTGGAGAAGCATAATGGGCGTAGAAAAAACTTGAAAAATCATTTGTGCAGTGCTATTCTATGACAGGGTGTTGCCGACTACTGCGGTAGCAGCTACTTTATGTAGACAGATGAAGTGAGTATTATATGAAAGTAATAAAAACTGAGAACTATGAAGAAATGAGTTTGCAGGCTGCGGCAATTATTGCACAGCTCGTAAAGGATAAACCCGACTGCGTGTTGGGTTTGGCAACAGGGTCTACGCCTATTGGTGCATACAAGGAGCTGATCCGCAAGCACCGTGAAGAAGGTCTTGATTTCTCAAAGGTGCAGTCTGTTAACCTTGATGAGTATGCCGGCCTTTCCCCGGAGAACGAACAGAGCTACCGCTATTTTATGCGCAGCAACCTGTTCGACGCAATTAACATTGTTCCGGAAAACACACATGTCCCCTGCGGACTGGCTGAAGATCTGGATGCTGAGTGCCTTAGATACGAGGAGCTTATTGCTGCTCTTGGCGGAACTGATATTCAGGTTCTGGGTATTGGGCGCAACGGACATATCGGTTTTAATGAGCCCGCAGAAGAGTTTATTGTTTCAACCCATGTAACGGGACTGGATGAGAGCACTATTGACGCTAATAAGCGCTTCTTCGCCTCCGAAGACGAAGTTCCCCGCCGTGCGCTTACAATGGGAATCGGTGCAATTATGAGCGCAAAAACGGTTCTGTTGCTTGCCAGCGGAAGCGACAAGGCGCAGGCGATAAAAGACACTGTGACCGGTGAAGTTACCCCCCGCGTTCAGGCGTCAATTCTTCGCTTCCACCCCAATGTGATAGTAATTGCCGACAAAGCAGCGCTATCTCTCATTTAAAAATAATATAACAAAAAAATCCCGCTGCAATATGCAGCGGGATTTTGATTGTATAAAATTATTTAATGTCGGTTGCTCCGAAAATGCTGAGAGCACGAATATACACAGTTGGTGCGCCTTCGTTGGTTGACGAGTCAAAGGTGTTATCAACACCCCCAAAAATAGGTGTGCTGGATACGATCAAACGGACATTTTCCGGTAGAAACACATCTGTTCCGCCAAAGATAGAATACACATTGATTGCGCAGTCACGCTTAATAATCGCCTCACGCAGGTGCAGTTCTATACCCCCGAAAACTGCATATGTATTAGCGCCCTTAAAAACAGTTCCCTTGAATTGGGGTGAATTACCGCCGAAGATAGCGAAAAAGTCTGCCCCTTTGTTTCCTGCGAAAATACCGTTAGTCACGTCCTTTTTTTTTATACCGGTGTGTTTGAAAATTATACCGGCACCAATTGCAACAATAATAGCCGGAGCAATAAGTTTATAGCCAATGTTGTCCTTAAGAATTTCCTGAGCATTTAGCAGCAGCAAAACGCCCACGGCAAGCCCAACACAATTTGCGACATTGATTCCGCCTGTAAACATACTCATGCCGCAAGGGATGATGATAAACAGTGTCCACCAGCCGGCAAAGCTTATATTTAGATCCCAAAAGCCAATAATGTTACCCGCATAAACAACGCCAATAGCGACTATTAGTAAACCCAGAATAATTATGACCGAGTTTTTCTTCATAGGAAGCTCCTTTGTGTAGAACAGTATCTTTTTAACTTTCCCAGTTGTGCCAAACGTTTTGCACATCGTCATTATCTTCAAACATGTCCAGCATTTTGGTCATATTTTTTATATCGTCTTCAGCTGAAAGGGTAATAAAGTTCTGAGGAACCATCTCAACCTCAGCGGATAGGAAAACATACTTCTTCTCCTCCAGATAAGCTGCGACCTCCTGGAAGCCCTCAGGACTGGTGTAAACGATGAAAGTGCCGTCCTCGGTAACACAGTCGTCAGCTCCGCCTTCGAGGGCATCTTCAATAACGGTGTCCTCATCCAGCTTGCCGTCTTCATTATCAATTACGATAACACCTTTCCTGTCAAAAGACCAGGAAACACAGCCGCTTGCGCCCATGTTGCCGCCGTACTTATCAAAGTAGTGACGCATTTCGGAAGCGGTTCTATTGCGGTTGTCCGTCATAGTTTCAACAATAACGGCAACACCACAAGGACCATATCCTTCGTATGTTATGCTCTCAAAATTGGAGGAGTCGCCTGCTCCGAGAGCCTTTTCAATGGAACGCTTAATGTTGTCATTAGGCATGTTAGCTGCCTTCGCTTTGGTTATGATGGCTGCCAAACGGGAATTGTTATCGGGGTCTCCGCTGCCGCCTTCCTTCACAGCAACTATCATCTCTCTTGCTATCTTAGTAAATATCTTGCCTCTTTTGGCATCCTGCGCACCCTTAGTTTTTTGGATGTTATGCCACTTAGAATGTCCTGACATAGTAACAGCTCCTCATGTAAATTGCCAATTTAGTTTATCATACAATATAGAGCAGTGCAAGATTTTTAAAATAAAAAAGGTCTGAACTTTCGTTCAGACCTTTGGAATCAGTAAGGGCCTTGCGGTTTCATCGAATTCTCCGCTCAAGCTGTTAGCTTCTGTTATTGCTTCTATAGTTGAGCAGTGTTTTTTTGCGATTGCCCAAAGATTTGTGCTGCCTCCCGCACAGAGGATTATTAAAGATGGGCGAGACTGGTGGTCAACCGGATTTTCTTCATCAATCTCAATTTCGCAAACGGCGGTAACTTCGCATTTCTCGCAGATTACTAAGCAGTAATTTACATCCAAGCTAATGTTTGCACCGAAAGCGGCGACCGGACCACAACAGATGTCGATCACACTGGCGTGCTGATTCTTTCCAAGCCCTAATTCACTTGATGCTCTGAGGGTGGCGGCAATAGGCATCAGTTCCCCGTCCTCGCCGCAAGCAACACCGCATATCCGGGCGGTGAAATTGATTTTATCTCCGGCAATTTCTGCGCATACGCCACCGCAATATATGTATTGTATGGTGACGTTTTCCATACCCAGAGCGCCTTCAAGTTTTATCGTTTCCTGCATAGCCGGTTTGGCGCGTAATATATCAACGGGCTGCGTTTCAAGTTCAATGGGAAACTTGTTGCTGTAAGCATCTGAGACATAGCAAGATGTTTTATTCACCGTGCAGACCGCCTGCACGCAGACCTTGATGTTGGCGGCAATCATACACTCTTCCCTATCGGGCAGCATAACAAAATCAGCGCACAAAAGATTCGGTATTATGTTAACCATTGCGGATTCTTCCGCCTTGTCTGACTCAATGATTTGTGAAAACTGGCTTTCATATTTTGTAGCAAAAACTTCACACTCATCCTGGAAAAGCGCATTGGTAAGAGCTACAGCTTTAAAGATAAATTTATTACCGACAGTCTTTACATCATTTATGCAGATTTCAGTAACACAAGAGATAATCTTCACATTGTCCCCATGCCCTGACGGCATGTTGTACTCGTCCGATACGGTGAAGCTTTTTTCACCAATATCCATTGTGAGGCTGTGTTCAACTTCTTTTTGATGCAGATGAATTGAAAACTTCTCTGCATTGTTTAAGCCTTTCCAAAGGATAAATTTGTCATCATTATAGCACTTCACATCCGCGCTTACTTCGCCGCGAACCAGCAGCTTACGTGGGTTGAGCATTCTGGCATCCAGTTTGCACATTTGCATGTTAGCGACGATGTCGGTATTTTCGTTGGCACCTTTTACAATGTGGCTCAGCTCAAAAGGGAGCGTTGTTGAAATGTTTCGAACCGTTTTGCCATCTTCTTCAACGAATATTATGTCAACCTCAATCTTTGCTGTAATCATGATGCTTTCCGTGGCTGATTTTTTTGAGTTTATCAGAATCTGACCTCTGACATCAAGAATTTTACCCGCATCGCCGCATGTGTCGGGAATAACGAGTTCAGTACTCTCCTCCTGAGAAATTCTGTCACTGTATATCAGCTTTAGGCATTCGCTTTCAATTGCTTCAAGCGGCAAACGCATAGCATTTCAGTCCTTTCATAATCGGTTTGTTTAAGACTATGATGTACTGAAAAAAAATATGCCGCTTGTACAAAATCAGCGGCAGCATATTATTCGTACTCCGGCGTATATCAAGCCAAAACCCAGTAGAAACCACCAGAACTCCGTGGGGAGAATCAGTGCAAGGAAAACAATAATACCTACAATAACAGTTAAGCATCCAATGCGAAAAAAATTTGGTCCACCGCGTCTACCCATAATAAACCCCCTCGCACTTATATGTTGATACATAATATGCGAGGGGGGCAACTTCAATTCTCTTTCTTTTTAAGCTCCCAGTCCTTAACCTGCGCGGCTGATGTGTAAAGCCGGGTATAACTGACATGGCGGCTGGTGCTAATAATTCCGTCGTTGACAGCGTTTATGACTGCGCAGTCAGGCTCGCTGATATGGGAGCAGTCGTCAAATCTGCATCTACCGATATAGGGCGCAAACTCGCCAAAGGCGTACTGCAAATTTTCTTTTGGTATGTGCTCTGTACGCTCCATATCAAAGGACGAAAAGCCCGGGGTATCAGCAACAAATGCGCCGTCTCCGAGAGAAAATAGCTCAACGTGACGCGTGGTATGTCTGCCCCGGCCTAGTTTTTCACTAACTTGACCAACCTGAATGTTCAGATCCGGAGAAAGGGCGTTGAGAAGGCTGGACTTTCCCACGCCACTGTTACCGGTGAATGCACAGTTCTTGCCGCTAATAGCCAGGCGTAATTCATCAATTCCCAAACCGGTTCGGGCGCTGGTTCTGATAACCTTATAGTTTGTATGGCTATAGATTTCAAAAAGCTCGTCACCGGTGGCCAAATCGGCTTTGTTGATGCAAATAATTACTTCACAATCTGAGTTTTCAGCCAATGCGGTCACTCTATCAATGAGAAATGGGTCCGTTATAGGGTTAACAGCACACGCAAGAACAAGCATACAGTCAATGTTTGCAACGGCAGGACGAAAAAAACTGTTTCTGCGGGGGTGAACTGAGCAAACGGTGCCCTTTCCGGGTAGGTCAGATTCAAAGTCCACAAAGTCCCCCACAAGAGGCGAAACGCCCTCAAGGCGCAGTTTTCCCCTGCCCCGGCACTCATAAACCTCATCACCGGAGCGGACGTAATAAAAGCCGCTTAAAGCCTTGATAATGAATCCGGTTTGCATTTTATTCCCCGTTTCCGCCACCGTTGTCAGTTGGAGTTTCCACCGGAGGTGTGTCTGTTGGAGGAGGTGTGGGCGCAGGACCCTTTGACACCTTCAGATAAACAACAGTGTGTTTTTGCACTTTATCACCGGCGTTTATGCTCTGCCAAATAATAGTACCCTTTGCGGCGTCGTTTTCAACTTCGCTTATGCTGCCGACTGTAAGTGAGTTGCTGCTCAAAATTGACGTAGCAACGTCCTGGGCTTTTCCTACCAGGTTCGGCATGTCAAATTCAACAATGGCCGGACCGCCACTGACGTATATTATTACGGTTGATCCTGCTGCGGCCTTTTCACCTGCTGCGGGGCTGGTACTAACTACATATTCTTCCGTGATCGTGTCAGATGATACGATTTCAAGCTGAACAGTAAAGTTCTTTTCAACCTCCAGCTTTGCCGCTCGATATTCGTTGTTAACAACATTTGGCACTTCTGTCATAATAACGCCTGTGCTCGCAATAAATTTAATTTTGATTCCTTCACTGGTGGGGGCAATGCTTCTTTCGGCCTCCGGTGACTGGGAAATAATTGTGCCCTCAACCTCATCAGGATCTATTGTATATTCTACTTCAAATGAAAATATCTCCTGATATTCCTTATTTGAAATTACGTCTGTGACATTCTGCCCTACAAAATTAGGAATGACTACTCGCTCAGTATCGGCAAACATGTCTTTTATCCAATAAGTCCATAGGAACGAAATAACTGCAAGCGCAAATATGGCAACCAAAGCAATACCTGAGAAGGTGCTGACTTTTCTGGAGCGTATTTTTCTGCGAGCGTAGTCTTTCTTGGAGAGCTCCCCCGCCCTGCTTATGGGGCGAATGTGGGAGGCCATGCTAACAGCGTCATAGGTTTTGGGATTATCGTCATCAGTGTCCCCTGCCAGCTGATGCTTACGGAAATCTTCCAAATCATATAGAAGGTCGTCAGCAGATTGGTAACGAGCATTTATATCGGAGGTCATTGATTTAAGCGTAATTTGCTCAAGTCGAATTGGAATATCGGGATTAATATCTCCCGGTAGGGTCAAGAGTGAGCCAAAATGCTGAACTGCAATTGATTCAACTGAATCGCCTTCATAAGGCAGCTGCCCAGTGAGCATTTCGTACAGGACTATTCCCAGAGAATAGACATCAGAACGAGCGTCAACCGGTTCCCCACGGGCTTGTTCGGGAGAAATGTAGTGGATAGAACCCATGGTTTCGGTTGAGTCGGGGTTGCTTTCGTTTTGAAGGTGGGCAATACCGAAGTCGGCAACCTTTATACTGCCGTCCATGCTTACCATGATGTTTTGGGGCTTGATATCACGGTGTACTATACCCTTGCTGTGCGCGTGACTGAGGGCCTTTGATGTCTGCGTTGCAAAGTGAAGCGCTTCTTTCCAGCTGAGGGCGCCTTTTTTCTGCATGTACTGCTTAAGCGTAATACCCTCCAGCAGCTCCATTACGATGTATTGGCAGTCCGGAGATTTACTGAAGTCATATACCGCAACAATATTGGGGTGAGAAAGCATAGCAACAGCCTGAGATTCAGCCTTAAAATGCTCACGGAATTCTACGTCGTCTGCATATTCGTCTTTAAGGACCTTAATAGCCACATAGCGATTGAGCCTGTGACACAGCGCCTTATAGACTACAGCCATTCCGCCGGAGCCGATAATCTCAAGTACTTCATATCTATTGTCAAGCATTTGACCTACGTATCTGTCCATGCTTTTTTCCATGGTAGTGCCTCCCTTAATATGAGGTGAATATTTAAAGTTAATTATTATTTTTGAAGTAAGCCCACTGTCACATTATCAGGTGCCCCTCTTGTAAGCGCCAAGTCCAGCAGTTCTTTTGCAATATCCGGAAGATTCTTGTTCTTATTGATTATTTCAAGAATTTCCTCGTCCGCAATGGTGTTGCTCAGTCCGTCGGAACAGAGCAAAAGTAAATTGTTCTTTTTTAGGCTGGGTGTGAAAATATCACACTCAATAGTTCCTTCAACGCCAAGAGCTCGTGTAATAACATTTCGTTTGGGGTGGTTTTTTGCCTGTTCCCGGGTGATGCTTCCCCGTTTAACCATATCCTCAACAAGAGAGTGATCGCTGGAAATTTGCGTAATTATGCCGTCAGCTATCAGGTATGCACGACTGTCGCCAACGTTGACAATACAGCATTGGGCTCCCTTAACAATCGCGGCCACAAGAGTTGTGCCCATACCGGCATATTTCTCTTGGCTAACGGACTGCTCATAAACCTGATTATTCGAAAACTCAACCGCTTCCCGAGCGATGTCGGAAAGACTTGAGCGTTTTTTCTTTTCATTAAGCAATTGAGAAACCTTATCAGTAAAGGCGCTCAGGGCAACCTCGCTGGCAACGCTTCCCGCACTGGCTCCGCCCATGCCATCGCAAAGGGCGAGAATTCCATAGCTGGGCAGTGTGTTTTGCAAAAAGCGGACACTGTCCTGATTTTCCGATCGAACCTTACCAATGTCTGTGATTGTATAGCCTCTCATAGGCCCTCCTATCTGCCTTCCTTGGCGGCTTTCCTTCTAAGCTGACCGCAGGATGCGTCAACATCTCCCCCTACCTTTCTGCGAACGGTAACATTGACACCGCGATCTTCGAGAACTTTTATAAAACGTTTCAGATTTTCCGGTTTTGTTGGAGCGAAACTTCGTTCTTCAACATGGTTGAGAGGAATCAGGTTTACATGGGCGGAAACTGCCCTGGCCCTCTCTGCCAGAAGCTTGGCCTGCTCCGGGGAGTCGTTTATCCCGTCAATCATTGCATATTCAAAAGATATCCTTCTACCTGTTTGTTCATAGTACGTCTTACAGGCGGCGATCAAATCTTCAACTCCTCTGCCCCTGTTTGCCGGCATTAGCTTGGAACGGGTCTCGTCGTCGGGAGCATGAAGAGAAATAGATAATGTCAATTGTAGGTTAAGAGATGCCAACTTGTCAAATTTTTCTGTCAGACCACAGGTTGAAAGAGAAATGTGCCTCATGCCGATGTTCATTCCGTCACTATGATTTACCAGTTTAAGGAAACGGGCGACGTTATCAAAATTATCCAATGGCTCACCAATGCCCATGAGCACAATATTTGAAATATCAAGTCCGGATTCCAGACCCGAAAACAAAACTTCGTCCAACATTTCTGAGGGCTCAAGATTCCGTACAAGTCCGCCGATGGCGGAGGCGCAAAAAGCGCAGCCCTGCCCGCAACCCACCTGTGTTGATATGCAAACCGTATTTCCATAGTGATATTGCATCAAAACGGTCTCAATTGCGTTGCCGTCTTCAAGCTGCCACAGGTATTTTATAGTGCCGTCTATCTCGGACACCTGTTTTTTTAAAAGTGTGGGTGAACTTATTTTATATCGTTCATTAAGTGAAAAACGCAAATCCTTTGAGAGGTTTGTCATCTCGTCAAAGGTCCGCACTCCACGAGCCAACCAAGAAAAAACCTGTGAAGAACGAAATTTTGGAAGGCCTATTTCGGAGAAGTCGGCCGAAATCTCTTCCGGCAGCATGGACTTAATGTCAGTTTTCATTACGTTTCCTCAGTTTGCAAATGAAAAAGCCGTCAGTGTTGTGTATATGGGGATAAAGTGTAACCATACCGCTTTCTACATTCCCAACAAGAGCGGGTAAAGAAAAGGTTTCGGTGGAAAACTCCGGATGAGCGTTTAGAAACGCTGAGATTACCTCTTCATTTTCGCGTTTAAGAATAGTGCAGGTGGAGTAGAGCAGAGTGCCGCCGGGTTTTACATAGGCGGCGACGTTGTTCAGAATTCTAAGCTGCAATTCCGGCAGAGATGCGAGTTCTTTGACATTTTTAAAGCGGATATCGGGCTTTTTTCTAATAACGCCCAGTCCTGAACAGGGCACATCTGCGATAACAAGGTCAAATGCCTCGGTAAAGCCCTCAAACGGGGCTGTAGCGTCCGCAAGCTGCGCAGTGATGATGTTGATGCCTAAATGAGCTGCGCCCTTAGAGACTCGAGAAAGCTTGTTCTCGTGGATGTCACAGGCGATGATCTCCCCTTGGTTTTCCATTTGGAGGGCACAGGCGAAGCTTTTTCCACCGGGAGCAGCGCAAGCGTCCAAAACTCTTTCTGCGGGAATCGGATTTGCGGCCAGAATCGCCATTGCGGCAGCTGCATCCTGAACGAAGAACAGACCGTCTTTAAAAGTCTCCAGCCCCGTTAAATCTCCGGTTGAAGATAATGAAAGACAGTTTTCAAGACCCCCCTGAATAGTGGCGGAGATGCCCTCGCGGTCAAGAGATGCAATGAGCTCTTCGCAGGTGGTTTTTTGCGTGTTAACCTGAACGGTTAGCGGAGCAATGCTATTGTTGGCTTCCAAAAGCTGCTGAGTAAAATTAAAACCAAAATCAGACACAAATTCCGATACCAGTTCTTCGGGAGTGCTGAACTTTACTGACAGATACCGAGTTTTGTTTTCCTGAGGGATTTCGGGGAGGGCGTCCTTGCTGCGCACAATGCGCCTTAAAACCGCATTGACGAGTCCACTGGCCCGGGAAAAACCGGTTTTGTTGCAAAGCTCAACTGCCTGGCTAACGGCGGCATGATCCGGAACTTTGTCTAAAAAAAGTATCTGATACAGTGAGAGGCGGAGAATGTCTCTAACCTTTGGCTCAAGCTTGCTTGCGCCGTTGCAAAAGCTGTCAATATAGAAATCAAGCAGCGTGCTGTTCTGAAGAACTCCGTAGCTGATCTTTGTCGTAAGCGCCCGATCTCGCGAATCAAGTCCGGATTCTTTCAGGACGTTGGATAAGAGAGAATCGGAAAACGCCTGATTTCGTCGACAACGCTCTAAGACTGTAAGTGCAGCTTCTCTGGCGGTTTGAGCCATAGTATCCTCCAAGTTAGTTTAGCGGGTGACCCCGAAGATAGTCCGCGGCGGGCATCTGCTTGCCGCCGGCAGCTTGAAGCCGGGTAATCATTATTGTTTCTCCGTTGCCGCAGGCAACCTCAATCCCCTGCTTACTATCAGTGGAAATGATTGTGCCCGGTTTTTTATCCGTTTTATTATCCGTATACGCAACGGCATATATTTTGAACAGCTGTCCGTCAAATTCGGCGGTCGCCATGGGCCACGGATTGAGACCGCAGACCTGTTTGTTTATCATTTGTGGGGATTTGAACCAGTCAATCGGGGACATATCCTTGCTAAGTGGAGGCGCAAGCGTTGCAAGCGCGTGATTCTGCGGGGAACGTGGGGCGACGCCGGATTCTATATCCCGAACTGTCTTGCACAATAACTGCGCACCCAGATCCGCCAACCTGTCAAAAAGCTCACCGGAGGTCTCAAACTCCCCTACTTCTGTTTCGGCGGTATAGATAACGTCACCGGAATCCAGTTCGGAGGCCAGGTACATTGAAGAAACACCGGTTATTTTGTCACCGTTTAGCACGGCCCACTGTATGGGCGCCGAGCCTCGATATTTTGGGAGCAGAGACCCGTGAATGTTAATGCATCCCAGTGTAGGAACTGCAAGTAGATCGTCCGGTAGAATCCGCCCGTATGCAACAACAGCTATCAAATCCGGAGAGAGGGACTTCATCATATCAAGTGCGGTACCGTCACGCATTTTTCCAGGTTGAAACACGGGAATGCCGGACTGGATCGCCAGATCCTTCACAGGGCTGGAAATCAGCTTCATTCCCCTGTTTTTTGGCTTGTCCGGCTGAGTGAAAACACCCACAACGTCAAACCCGTTGTCAATTAACGCCTTAAGGGATGCCGAAGCAAAGTCAGGCGTTCCCATGAAAACAATTCGCATTTTTCCCCCTTAGGCCTCCAGCTCTTCGTTCGTGAGCATGCGCTCGGCGCGCTCGGTGAACAAAACACCGTCTAAATGGTCAATTTCATGGCAGAAGCATCGCGCGGTAAGCCCTGTGCCCTCAACCTCGAAGGTGTTGCCATTCCTATCCTGCGCCCTCACGATTACATGCTCGGGCCTTGGAACGATTCCATACTTACCGGGAAGAGAAAGGCAGCCCTCGGGACCAACTTGTTCACCGTCAACCTCAATGATTTCCGGGTTGACCAGCTCAATGTAATATTCATCGTCTTCGTTTTCAACATTGGTCTCCAGAACAATAACCGCTCGCCGAAGAATGCCGACTTGTGGTGCGGCAAGCCCCACCCCACCTGACTTCCTCAGTGTTTCGCCCAGGTCGTCAAGCAGGAGGTGAAGTCGTTCGTTAAAATCTGTTACGGGGCGGCAATGCTTTTCAAGCAATTGGTCGCCCTTCAAGAGAATGTTACGTGTGGCCATGTTTTGCTCCTAATCTGCAAATAATACTTTATTGAGTTGGGTTAATGTCTCCAAATACAGAGACGCCCTTAAACTCACTGCTTTTGCTGCAATGGACAATTATTGAAGATACAAGCTCCCGAATCTCCTTGTCGTCCTTACACGCCAAGATTAAGCGGTAGCGGTATCGGTTGTTTACCCTCACAACGGGCAACGGCGCCGGCCCGAGGATTCGTGCTCCTGCATAGTTTCTCAGCTGCTGCTTAAGTATGTTCTTTGCCTGAAGGAGAGCGCGCAGCACAAGGTTCTCATCAGTTCCTGTGGCGGTGATGCAGAATAAATCAGAGAATGGAGGGCACCACTGAATTCTCCGTATTTCGAGCTCAGATCTGTAAAAGCTGTCGTAATCCTGTTTCGCAGCTTGCAGGATAACCTGATTCTGTGGGGTAAAGGTTTGGATAACGGCTCTTCCCGGGGTTTCGCCACGACCCGAGCGTCCAACAACCTGTGTTATCAGTGAAAATGTCCGCTCTGAGGCGCGGTAGTCACCGGAGTATAGAGACTGGTCGGCGGAGATAACACCAACCAGTGTGACATTGGGAAAGTCCAGCCCTTTAGTAACCATTTGAGTTCCCACCATAATGGGAATCTTTTCATCACGGAATTTGCTCAACAGAGTATCATGTGAACCGCTTTTTGACACGGTGTCGGTGTCCATCCTTATGACGGGCACATCAGGGAAATGTTCAGCCAACTCTTCTTCAATCTTCTGAGTGCCGGCACCAACATAGTTGAGAGTTCCGCCACAATCCGGGCATTTTTGGTCTACAGATTGAGAATAACCGCAATAGTGACACATTAAACGCTTATTTGGGCTGTGATATGTAAGACTGACGCTGCAACGGGGACATTTGTATGTAAAACCGCATTCTCCGCAGCTAATCAGCTTGTTCATGCCTCGACGGTTGAGAAAGAGAATGCTCTGCTTGCCATCGGTGATATTATCGGAAAGCTCCTTAAGAAGTACAGAGCTTAAGTTTCCGCCGTTCCCCTGCCGAAGTTCCCGTTTCATGTCAACGATTTCTACTGTGGGCAGTTCCATCTGGTTAAAGCGAGCAGAAAGCGAGAAGTACTTATACTTACCGATTTCCGCAGCGTAGCTGCTTTCAACATTTGGCGTTGCGCTGCCGAGGAGCAGAGTTGCTCCTGACCTTGCGCAGCGATATTTGGCAATATCCCGGGCGTGATAACGGGGGGCATTTTCTGATTTATATGTTTCCTCCTGCTCCTCATCAATGATAATCAAGCCAAGATTGGAAACAGGCGCAAAGATTGCGCTGCGAGTTCCGATAACAAGGGTTGCCTCTCCCCTTCTTATACGCTTCCATTCGTCGTAACGTTCACCAACAGAAAGTGAGCTGTGCATAACAGCAATACTATCACCGAAATGAGACGAAAAAGTTAGCAGCATCTGAGGGGTCAATGCGATTTCGGGAACGAGCAGAATGGCGGTTCTACCTTGCTTCTGTATCTGATCGATCAGCCGGATATATACTGCGGTTTTGCCGCTGCCGGTCACTCCGTGAAGAAGCGCCGCTCCTGCCCTGTCTTCTTTGGTCATTGCGAATATGCCGTCAAAGGCAGACATCTGCTCGGCATTTAAAGTCGGGAGCTCTGCTCTCTCGGCGGTTTTATAGTCCGGTCTTCGGAAAACTTCAATCTTATCCAAACTAACCAGATCTTCTTCAACCAAACGCTTAACGGTTGCGGAGCTTGCACCCGTAAGAGCAGAGATATCTCTCAATGAGGCTCCGCCATAAGCAGCCAACAGCTCCAGAACCGCTGCTTGTGACGGCGCGGAGCGCTTTCTTGCTGCTGCGGTTGAAAGAGCGTCCTCGGACGGGATTGAGAGGTTTGCAAAGCTTATAGTTTTGTCGGAAACGCGCTGAACATTGACGCTGTCGGTAAGTATAATACCTTTCTCAGAGAGCGCTTTGAGAGCATCAGATGGGTTTGTTTCGCCAAAAGCAAGAACAACTTCGCCCAAATCGCAGCAGCCTTCGTTTGCATACAGTAAATCAATAAGTTGAATTTGCTTTTTGGATTTCCCCGCAGCTTCATATGCCTGAGATTTATCAACATTCTCAGCAATGCGACAGGTTTGACTAAAATCGAACCATAATCCAACTGGAAGCATAGTTTTAACGGCCTCATAGACTGTGCAGAAATACCGCTGGTTCATCCATAAGGCAAGTTTTACCATCTCTTCGGAAAGAACAGGCGCCTTGTCGAGGACGCCTGTTATGCTTTTTAGTTTTTGCTGTTCATCCGTTTCATAAACGGTAAGAACAATGCCCTCTGTGGGGCGATTCCCTCTGGAAAAGGGCACAGTAACACGGACGCCCGCCTCAACACTATCCAATAGTTCTTGGGGAACAAGGTAGTCGTAGGGCTTGTCGATCCAATAAGTTGCGGCTGAAACCGCGATTTTCGCAATCGTTTTTTTCAATGCCGCCACCTCCGGAAAAAAGTTAGAATCTGTAGTCTTTGTCGCTGGTGCCACTATATGGATCAATAATGTCACCTATCTTGAGCTTACCGGTATAAACCTCGTCAATAGCGCAGGAAACAGGCTTTTTTTCCATAGATTCACCCTGAACATCGGCGGAAGCTGCGATGTCTCTCGCCCTGCGGGCAACCAGGTTAACAAGGAGATAACGGCTGCCGACCTTTTCAACCAAGTCGGCGATTGGAGGATAAAGCATCATAATAAAAACACCTCTGGTAAATATTTTTTTCGCTCGTCCATTCTGCACTTTTCAGCAGTGACAATAGCGTTTATTTCAGCTGCAGCGACGTCAGTGTCGTCGTTGATAACTAAGTATTTGTAATCCGGAGCATAGCGACACTCATTTTTTGCCGCAACGATTCTTTGCTGAACGGTGTCTTCGCTGTCAGTTCCCCGACCACGCAAGCGCCGTTCAATCTCATCAAAGGTGGAAGGAACCATAAAAATCATGATTGCATCCGGGCAAATGCGCTTAATCTGCATAGCGCCCTGAACCTCAATATCGAACACAACGTCTTTTCCTGCGACCAGGTGATCATACACAGCGTCCCGGGGTGAGCCGTAATAGTTGCCAACATACTGAGCATATTCCAGTAGCTCTTTATTGGCTATCATCTCTTCAAAACAAGGCTTGTCTACAAAGTAGTAATTTACCCCGTCAACCTCACCGTCTCTGGGCGGTCTGGTAGTTGCAGAAATCGAAAAGACCATATTGGGGTTGGCATTCATTACTTTTCTGATAACCGTACTTTTTCCGGCGCCTGAGGGACCGGAAATAACAATCAGCTGTCCGCACTCACACATTTTCCGCGTCACCTCCAGAATCTGAGTCATTCTTACCGTACATTCTTCCGGCAACAGTCTCTGGTTGTATCGCAGACAGAAGCACATGCCCGCTATCCATAATCACTACAGCTCTTGTGCGTCTGCCGTAGGTTGCGTCCACAAGCTGACCCTTATCACGAACATCCTGAATAATGCGCTTAATTGGCGCAGAATCGGGACTGACAATGGCAATTACTCTTGAAGCGGAGACCATATTACCAAAACCAATGTTGATTAGCTTCACGGGCGAAACCTCCTATTCAATATTCTGAACCTGTTCGCGAATCTTCTCAATCTCTGATTTGATTTCAAGAACTATACGCGTTACTTCACTGTCATTACACTTTGAGCCGATGGTGTTTGCCTCACGGTTAAGCTCTTGAACGATGAAGTCCAGTTTTCTGCCAACCGGAACATTGCTGGATAGAATCTCCCGCATCTGCGCCATATGACTACGCAGGCGGACTGTCTCCTCGTCCACAGCAATGCGGTCGGAATAAATTGCGGCCTCGGCCAGAATGCGACTGTCATCGATCTGGGAGTTGCCCAGAACTTCAAGCATTTTATTTGTAAGCCTCTCACGGTAGTCCTGAACAGTTTTTGGTGAGCGCTGCTCAACCTGGTCAACGTATGCTTCGATAGCGTCCAGACGCGTTGTTATATCGCGGTAAAGCTTGCTTCCCTCATTCAGCCGCATTAAGTCGTGCTCAGCAAGAGCTCTCTCAACGACAGACAGAATAATTTCCAGAGTCTCTTCTTTGTCAAGCTCCTTTTTATCAAGGGTAAGCACATCGGGAAATTTGCTTATTTGATATGCCGTTGCCTCTCCGCTAAGTCCAAGCTCAGCAGCTATGCTGTCAATTGCGGCCTTATATTCGGCGGCAAGGGCTTTGTTCACAGCCACGGTCGTGCCGTTTTGAACAAGGCTGGTAAGGGAGACAAAAACATCGATTTTTCCCCGGGATATATGGGCTTGTACCGCAGATTTTATGGGGTCTTCTGCAAACATAAAACCGCGAGGCGTTCGCACAGATATGTCAGCAAATCTGTTGTTAACGCTTTTTAGTTCTACTGATAGTTCGTAATCCTCACAGCCGCCATTGGCGCCGCCGTAACCGGTCATGCTTTTTATCATTAGTGAATTTCCTTCCTGACAAAACAGTGTTTGCTAGGTAACTTTGACGTATATACTGTATTCCCCGATAGCGCCAACGCCGGTGAAGCCATCGATATAAACCTTTGCCGGAGGCTCAAATTCACCCTTGGATGAGCTCAATTCGCTCATGTCCGCAACAATACGAATGTTGTTTGACTTTATTTGGCTCAGGGTCTCTGCGCTGCCTCGAAGTATAACTTCAACGGTCTCCGTTACTACCTCCCCGGTTAAACCGGCAGCAAGATTTGTAAGCGAAATGTTGGTTACGTTAAACTTTTTCGTTTCAAGACCAATAACTTGAATCGTTACCTTTGCTTCAGTTACACCTGTGACGTTGGTAATGTTGTTATCAAGAACGATAGCGAAGGTTTCTTCAAATGTTGACCCAAAGGAAGCCAGGTCAACCGTTCCCAGAGAGATCTTGTTGATACCCTCAACCAATTCAGTGTCGCCGGCGATGGTAATTGTTTCCGGAACACAGCTTATCTTAATGTTCTCGGCAGACGCGCCTGCACCGTCAACTATATCCACCGTTAAAGGCACTTCCTTTGTGGCCGTGATACTAAGGGTTACCGATACCGTGTCGCGCTCGAGCTTAATGTTGCCCAGAGGCACTTCTTTGCCCTCGGAATCCATGAGGATATAAGATTGATCAAAGGTCACGGTCTTGCTAACATTATCTCTGTCCACAACAACCCATGCGTAGGCAACCTTGGAGATTTCACTCTCGGGACCGCTGATTTTAACTGTTTCAGGGTTAAATTCAAGCGGTTTTTGTGAGTAGCCCTCGGCAATTATTCCTTTGAATTCACCCTTAACATCAATAGTCTTTGTTTGAGACCGGACAACAGAAAAATTAATAGTAAGGGGTGATGAGGATACCCTGGTTAGGTTTGAGGCAGTTACGGTTGCCGGATAGCTGATTTCAAAATTACCGGGATGGTCAGTGCCAATTGTGGTGATTTTTGAAACATCAACAACGGCCGTCATATTTTCCGAAGATAACTTCGCAATATCACGCCTTGTCCCTTTAATTGTAACACTGACGGTGTTGTGACTT
This sequence comes from uncultured Oscillospiraceae bacterium, assembly GCA_964530935.1. Classification (GTDB taxonomy): domain Bacteria; phylum Bacillota; class Clostridia; order Oscillospirales; family Oscillospiraceae; genus UBA2658. Next base: position 10,039 of record CAZHCB010000002.1, on the reverse strand, counting down.
ATGTCGGTAATTACAAGCTTCTGAGTTTCACGCAGTGTATCTTCACCGCTGAAATACACGGGTACACCGTCAAATTTCTGGGTGATTTGATCACCAACCGTAATAGTTACAATGACCCAAAGAAGGACTGCACCCAGAAGCGAAAGAATGATTCGAATTATTTTGTTGTCCCAAAACTTACTTTTGGAAATGTTTTTTTCCATTATTTAACCTCTAAAAAAGCTCTTTATCTTGCTCTTAAGCGTCGTGTCTTCCAAGCTGTCGTCCATGATGAGTTCGTTTCGGAGTATTTTTTCGAAAGTCTCGCTGGTCAAATGGCGTTTTAGCATACCGTCAACCGCTACGGAGATTGAGCCGGTTTCCTCAGATACAATTGCAGTAACCGCATCCGAATGCTCACTCATGCCTATGCCGGCTCTGTGGCGCATTCCTAAATCGCGGCTGAGGTTGGTGTTGTTGGAAAGCGGCAATACGCAGCCTGCAGCAGCAATGCGTCCGTTTCTGATAATGATTGCGCCGTCATGAAGAGGCGCTTTGTTATAGAACACATTCTTTATCAGTTCCGCAGTTGTATCGGAATTAATAATAGTACCCGTGTTAATTTGGTTGTCTAACAAGTTAACGCGCTCAAACACAATGAGTGCGCCTGTTTTATCCGCCGACATTGTAGCGCAGGCTAAAACGGTTTGGGTTATTGCAGCGTCTACTTCTGCTGTGTTTGTATTTCCCCGCAGAAAAGCAAAAATACTGCGGCTGCCGATTCTCTCCAAACCTCGCCTTAGTTCCGGCTGGAATAGGATTACTAAAGCGAGCAGACCCAGTTCAACAGCTCCGCTAAGAATGTAATTGACCACAGTTAGATGCAACCAGCCTGAAAGCCACAGAAGAAAAACTACCAGAAGAATTCCCTTGGCAACGCGATTTGTGTTTGTTCGGCGAATGAGTGAGATGAGTTGGTATATAAAAAACGCAATAATAAGCATATCCACAATGTCGGATATGCGAGCTGATAACAGGTAGTTTATGGCCTGGTTTATTGAAAGCATAAATTCTTCCATGTATCGTCCCTCTAAGAATGTCTTTACAGAGTACTGAGCAAAAGCGAGGAAAGAAAATAATAAGCGAGTAAAAACGCGAAAAATTCAGGAGATCAAATAACTGTCCTTCAAGTCATTATATAATATATGTGCCGAAATGGCAAATATCATTTGAGCTTTTTATGAGTTAATCAGTATTTTTTTGAGTATAAATACCGCTTGTTCTACCTCGTTGGCCGTATTAAATGGTGAAAAGGAAAATCGTACCGTTCCACCGTCGATAGTTCCGGCGGTTTTGTGGGCAAGTGGAGCGCAGTGTAAATTTGCTCTGACGCATATGCCGTGAGCTCCAAGTCTCTCGGCGAGTTCCTCACAGGAGAGCTTTTTGCTGACAATCGAAACAACTCCGGATTGTAGCTCCGGCCTTTTTGATGCAAAAACCTTTAGATTGGGAATTCCCGAAACCCGGTTAATAAATATCTGTGTCAGGTGTCGTTCGCGAATTATAACAGCGTTCTTATTGAGATTGCGAAGATAGAGAACGCCCTGTGCCAAACCGCATATTCCGGGGACATTGTGAGTTCCGGACTCTAATCTGTCAGGTAAAAAATCAGGCATATGCGAAGGAATGCTTGCGCTGCCGGTTCCTCCGAAAATAATGGGGGCGGCAGTTTCGCCGCAGAGTAAAACGCCGGTACCCTGGGGACCCAACAGACCTTTATGCCCCGGCATTGCAATGAATTTCGCGCCTAATTTCTGAAAATCGATGGGGATAGCACCTGCCGACTGGGAGGCATCAATTATTAGAGGCACACCGAATCGATGACATAGCTTGGAGCTTTCTTCGATTGGTAAAATGTAGCCGAAAACATTTGACACATGCGTGCAGATAACGCACTTTGCGCC
>CAZHCB010000002.1:0-8086 GCA_964530935.1 uncultured Oscillospiraceae bacterium | reverse complement strand
CTCTATTGCTTTTTCAGGCTCGAAAAGCGGAGATGCGGCAATTCTTACGTTTGCACCGAGGGCATACAAGGGTCTTGTTACTGCATTATGCTCATAACCGGAGATCACAACAGTGTCTCCGGCAGATACCAGTGTATTAATAGCAATGTTTAGGGCGTGAGTGGCATTTGGGGTGAAAACGACGTTTTCCGGATTATCCATGTTAAACATGTTTGCCAGCAGTTCTCTGCACTCCAAAACACTGTCTGCCGCTAACATTGAGGGTCTGTGTGAACCTCTGCCGGGACTGGATTTTGTACGAATAGAATGGCATGTTGCCCATGAAACTGACAGAGGCTTTTGTAAACTGGTTGCCGCGCAGTCGAAGTATATCATCACGTCACCTCGCTAACAGAGCCGTCCCTGGCTTGGACAAATACTCTGGAGGGGCCTAACTCGGCTGCGTTTAGGATACTCAAAGCCGAGCTAAGACGTTTTTCGCTAACTTTTATACAGTAATTGCAGCCACTTCCCGCTGCACTTTTTGGAATTTTGGTAACTATTGCAGTGATTCCGCTTCTTTCTAAAAGTCTGGAAGCACGCTGTGCATAAGTCAATGACTTGCACATTAGCAGGTATTGAAGCATAATATTTCACTTCCACAATAATAGTAAGACCGTGAATGGCCTGCTACATATTATGCTTTTATGGGAATCACTGTTCGATTAGAACAACTGCGTGGGCGGCGATTCCTTCCCCCCTGCCGGTAAAACCTAAGTGCTCTTCGGTAGTTGCTTTTACATTGACCCGGGAAATTGGGATTTCTAAAACTTTTGCAATTTTTTCTGTCATCCCGGGGATATGGGGAGAGAGCTTTGGGGCTTGGGCAATTATGGTGCAGTCAAGATTCAAAACTTTGTATCCCTGCTCATTTATACGCTCTGCCACAACTCTTAGCAACTTTGAACTGTCGGCATCTGCATATTTTTCGTCGGTGTCAGGGAACATTCTTCCAATATCGCCCATGGCGGCGGCTCCAAGCATAGCGTCCATGATAGCGTGCAGCAGAACGTCCGCGTCAGAGTGACCCAACAGCCCGAGCTCAAAGGGTATTTCTACCCCTCCCAGCACAAGGCGCCTTCCCTCAACCAACCGATGAACGTCATAACCGTGACCAATTCTCACCGGACACCCTCCTTTTCAGCAGTGAAACGCGCCTTACGATAAAGAAGAATAGTCTCCGCCAGCTTCATGTCAAGCGGGGTTGTTATCTTAATGTTTTCTTCGCTGCCTTCCGATAGATATATGGGGACTCCAAGAGCCTCCACTGCCGAGGCATCGTCAAATACCTTCAGTTGCTTGGTCAGGGCATTTGTTAGAGCACCCTTAATAATATTGGGTTCAAAGACTTGGGGTGTTTGAACTTGGTACGCCTCTTCCCTGTCGGGTGTTTGGGAAACAATGCTCTTTTGCGCAATCTTTATGGTGTCGCGGGCAGGAATTGCCGGAACGGCAGCCATGTGGGCGTTTGCGCATTCAATAGCTTTGTTGATTACATCAAGAGTGACAAGGGGTCTGGCTCCGTCATGCACGGCGATGAGCGTTGCATCGCGTTTGCATTCGCAAACGCCGGAAAGGGCTGATTCAACCCGGGTTGACCCACCGATAGTTATACGGCTAACTTTATCATATCCATAAGTGTCGCACATTTGAGCCATCTCAACAAGTTTATCTTCAGCAGTTACAAGGATTATTTCATCAACATAGTCGCAGCACTGGTATACGGACAGGGAGTATGCCACAACGGGGATGCCCAAAAGCTCAGTTGTCAGCTTATCAGCACCAAAGCGTTGGGCGCTTCCGGCGGCTACGATTACCACAGAACAATGAATTTTGTTCAGATTGTTTTTGTGTGTTTTTTTAGAAAGGAACATATTGACCTCCATAAATAACAAAGAGCGGGCGCAAAATTAAAACGGCCCGCCTATTGCAACAACCACCAAGGGTTTTACGAAACTGCTAGATTAATTCGCTGTTCAACTTCCTCATAACTGGAATTGTTGGAAAGAACAATTTCGGATATAAGGATTTGCTTTGCTGAGAGCAGCATTTTTCGCTCGCCTGTGGAGAGACCCTTGTCGGTATCACGCAGCATGAGCCCCTTGATTACCGCAGCAACTTCCATCAGGTCACCGCTTTTGATTTTTAGCATATTCTCACGGTAGCGCTTATTCCAGTTTTGGGTCATGTTAACTTCGATGTTAGAAAAAGCAGATATAATATGCTCCGCATCACCTGCGGACACGATAGGACGCACACCAATTGCTTTGGTTGCGTCTACCGGTATCATGACAAGCATGTCACCGACCGGCAGCTTCAAAATATAGTATTCTCTTTCCGTGCCGTCAATCTTCTTTATGGCAATGCTTTCAATTATTCCGGCCCCATGTAAAGGGTGAGCAATCCGGTCGCCAACGCAAAACAAATCGATCCCTCCTGAAAAGTGCGCATTATGCCTCAATATAATATAATTATACACGCATTTTCAAGATTTAGCAAGGAACTAGGAAAAATTTAGTTTAAATAAAAAATCCACCGCAGATAAGCCTGCGGTGGATTGACTGTTATTCTGTTATTCTGCAGACTCAGATTCGGGAAGGTTCCCCTTTGCTTCACCGTCGGCAGACACTTCGTATACAAGCGCATCAGTCTCATTTGACCTTTGGGCAGGAGCAACAACAGGCGCTTCAACAGCTTCCGGCTCAGACAGAGCACGAATGCTAAGAGAGATCTTCTGCTTGTCGGTGTCAATAGCAGTAATCTTTGCATCAACCACATCGCCCACAGTGAGAACTTCTTCGGGCTTGCCGATGCGGTGGTTAGCAATCTGGGAAATATGGATAAGACCATCAACGCCAGGCAGGACCTCGGCAAAAGCACCGAAAGGCATAAGCTTAACAATGATCACCTTTGCAACGTCCCCAACCTTATACGTGGCCATAAACTTGGACCAGGGATTGCCGCGGGGGTCTTTATAACCAAGGGAGATCTTGCGGTTTTCCTTGTCAAAGTTAATAACGTAAACATTAACGGCATCCCCAACGGTAAGAACATCGGAGGGCTGGTTGATGCGGCTCCAGCTAAGCTCGGAAACGTGAACCATGCCGTCAATTCCGCCGATATCTACGAATGCGCCGTAACCGGTGAGGGACTTAACAACGCCCGAATACTGCTTGCCGATTTCGATTTCATTCCAAATCTTATCGGAGCGATCGCGGCGCTCATCCCTCTGAACGTCACGGATGCTGCCAACAACACGGCGGCGTGCGCGGTTAACTTCTTTAATCTTAAGACGGACCTTCTGCTTGAGGAGCTCGGACATCTGGGCATCCTTGGGAAGACCTGTCTGTGATGCGGGAACAAAAACGCGAACACCCTTAACGGATACGACAATGCCGCCTTTATTCTCTTCAGTGACAACGCCTTCAAGAATTTCGCCGTTTTCAGCTGCTTCTTCAACGATAACCCAAGTTTTAATTGCGTCAAGACGCTTCTTGGAAAGCATAACAGTGCCTTCAACGTCGTTAACGCGAACGACGCATGCTTCGATAGAATCGCCGATTTTAATAAGCTCGGAGATGTCCACATTGGCGTCATCAGTAAACTCGGAAACGGGAATATATCCGGAGTGCTTCGTGCCCAAATCAACACTGATTTCAGTGGGGGTGATGGCAGCGACGATGCCGGTTACCGTATCTCCATTATATATAGTCTTAATCGATTCCTCCAGCATTTGGTCAAAAGACATTTCTGCCTCTGCAACTGGAGCTTCCTCCTTCGCGACCTGCTCTGCCGTGGTTTCTTCGACTTTGATTTCGTCAGTCATGGTTTGTTTTACCTCCTTAATTATCCACAGGGGTGTCGATGCCCCTGCGGTGATACCAATGGTATCAGCTTGCTCCAAAGAAGCAAGGTCAAGCTCGTCCGCAGTTGAAATGAACTGAACATTTTCGCAATGCTCAGAGCAGATTTCTGCCAGATGAACACTATTTGCACTGTGTCCTGCCCCAATTACGACCATCGCATCGCACTTGGAGGATAGTTCGGCAGCCTCAATTTGTCTCACGGACGTAGCACTGCATATTGTATCAAACACAACACAGTTTGTACACTGTTTTTTTATAATTTTTTGGGTTTGTTCAAGATTTCTTTTAGTTTGGGTGGTTTGGAAAACAATTGTGACAGGAGCATTGGAATTGTCTGGGGTTTCTTGGAGCCAGGTTGACAAGTCTTCGGCATTTGGAAAGACCAGAGCGTCGTTGCACCACCCTCTTATAGCGATAACTTCTGGATGTTGCGCAGAGCCGATAATGATGGGTATTCTGCCCGAAGCCGAAGCTTCTGCAACCAGTTGGTGTATATGTTTTACCTTTGGACAGGTGGCATCAATGATTTTTCCAGCACGCTCAGATAGAATTCCGAGTTCGGCCTTTGTTATTCCGTGGGAACGGATAATTACGCTTGCGCCCGGCGGTACCGCGGTCGCAGAGTTTGCAATGCGCAGACCCTTTTTTTCCAGCTCTGTTACAACGCTCTCGTTATGTATTAGTTCCCCAAGCGAATAGCAGGCTTGTCCCTCGGATAAAAGCAGTTGCTCTGCAAGAGTTACCGAGCGATTTACGCCGAAACAGTAACCGGCACTGTCTGCCAAAAGGATAGTTTTCATTTTACAGGCTCCAGTGAATGTATGTTATTCATAAGCTCATCAATAAGCGGGTCAAAATCATGATTTGACGGTGGAGTCTGCTTGAAGGGTTCACCTATTATCACCCGTGTAAAACGAAATAGTTTCCTACCGGGTGTAAGAAAAATAGGCAAAATTGCGGACTTGGTTTTTAAAGACATACGGACTGCTCCGGCTTTAACCTCCACCGACTCATCCTTTGTTACTCTCGTGCCTTCGGGGAAAACCATAATCGCATGGCCTTCCCTAAGGTGCTTAAGAGAGGTTTTTACGGCGGCTATATCTGTTTGGTCACGCTGTACGGGATACACTCCTACGGAACGAAAAACCGCACCTACAACCGGCAAGGACAGCAGTTCGGTTTTCGCCATAAAATAAATTCTTCGTTTATAGCCAAAGGCTGCGGCAATAATAACTGGATCCATAAAATCGGTGTGGTTTGCACAAATCATTAGTGCCCCGGTATTTGGCACGTTTTTCATCCCGGTTGTACGAAAGGGGCTTAGCAAACGAACCAGCGGAACAAAAATGGTTATATAAAGGAAATATATGAAGTTCATTTTTCCAATTTCTCCCGAATCATACTGCAAATAATATTAAAGCTCTGCTCAAGAGAGTTACCGGTCGTGTCAAGATGTACCGCATCGTCAGCGGGCTTTAGGGGGGCATTTGTCCGCGAGCTATCGTTAGTATCACGATAGGTGATATCCTTTAAAACATCTTCAAATGTGGTATTGACGCCCTTTTCAACAAGCTCATCAAAACGACGTTTCGCCCGTTCTTCCGGAGCGGCGGTGAGAAATATTTTTAGGTCGGCATCCGGCAAAACAACAGTGCCGATGTCTCTGCCATCCATAATTACATTGTAAATTCTTGAGAAGTGGCGCTGCATTTCCAGCAAAAATGCGCGAACGGCAGGCATTGCCGAAACATCTGAGGCATAGATTGAAATTTCAGGCAGACGAATGTCGCTTGTAACATCCTCCCCGTTAAGGATCATACGCTGGAGTCCGTTTTCGTCGTGGCGCATTTCTATATTTAGGCTGGGTAAAAGAGCTTGTACCATTTCGTTGTCCTTAGAACCGATGGAATTCTTGAATGCCGCCAGACCAACCGTTCTATAGATTGCACCGGTATCAACATAAATCAGACCCAGTTCTTTTGCACACATTTTTGCGATTGTGCTTTTACCTGCTCCTGAAGGGCCGTCAATAGCGACAGAAAAATAATCGTTCATATCTTACTACCTTTCCACAACGTGCTAAGTAAGAGTTAATTGCCGCACACAGATTGCGCTGCGGCATATGCTGTTGACCATGCTATTTGAAGGTTAAAACCTCCGGTGTAAGCGTCTATATCTAAAACTTCACCGGCAAAAAAAAGTCCGGAAACCAGCTTGGATTCCATGGTTTTTGGGTTTACACCCTTTACATCAACACCGCCTGAGGTGATAATAGCCTCCGCTATAGGACGTGGACCGGATATACTTACCGGAAAGTTTTTAAGGAGCTGTACTAAACCCAGCCGCTGGGCTTTTGTAATAGAATTTACTTTGGTTTCCGGGTCAATACCAGATAACTCCACAAGAACAGGAATCATAGTCCGTCCGGCCAACTCGTTTAAAGAGTTCTTGAATTCCTTGTTTGAATTCTTCTCGAAATCCCGCAGAATCCTTGCATCAAGCTTCTTTTCGTCCAACCCGGGCTTCAAATCTATTGAAAGCCGATAGCGGTGAGAATTGAAATCGCGCATGTGAGAGCTTGCCGAGAGAATCAAGGGTCCGGATACGCCAAAATGAGTAAACAGCATTTCGCCAAGTTCTTCAAAAACTTTGCTGTTATTCTCATCATATACACGCAAAGTCACATTTTTTAGGGAAAAACCTTGCATTTCGCCGCAATAACCATCATTTGATTCCAGTGGTACAAGTGAGGGTTTTGCCGGAATAACAGTATGTCCAAGAGATTTGGCCATTTTATATCCGTCTCCGGTTGAGCCGGAGTTTGGATAGCTAACACCTCCGGTGCATATAACAGCGCTGTTACAGCTCACCTCGATCTCTCCTGCCCTGACACCGGTTAATTGGCCGTCGGCAACCTTGAGAGCAGTTACACGCTCCTTGATAATCTTAACGCCATTTTTGCCGCAAATCCGTTCCAAAGCGTTTGCAATATCGTGCGCATTATCGCTAGCAGGAAAAACCCGGTTGCCCCGTTCTGTTTTCAGTGGAACGCCCAGCCCTTCAAAAAATGTCATAACAGCGGCGGAATCAAACTGACTAAAGGCACTGTATAAAAAGCGGGAATTTACAGGGATGTTTTCCATGAGCTGCTTTATTTCGCAATTGTTAGTTAAATTGCAGCGGCCTTTTCCCGTGATTCGAAGTTTCCTGCCTAGCTGTTTGTTTGTTTCGAAGATAACGCAGCTTAGCCCGCGGGACGAGGCCACGGCGGCTGTCATTAATCCCGCTGCACCGCCGCCTATTATCGCTACATCAGCCTTCAATATGTTCATATACCTCGTTTTCAGTCCAAACGGCTTCAAGCCGCTTGAAAGTTTCACTTAGCGAATCCTTCTTACGGATGCCGATAGAAACAATAAGAGCATTTATGAGGCTCAAAGGTGCAACCAATGAATCCAGAAAAGAGACCATGTCGCTCCTTGCATAGAGAGTGATGTCTGAAATATCGGACAAAGGCGATGTTTCGCCGTCGGTAAGGCTTATTGTTGTTGCCCCTGTGCTTTTTGCAAAGCGCATTGCCTTAATGGTACGGGTTGAATATCGTGGATAGCTCATGCCGATAAACACATCGTTTTTTCCTATGCGGAGAATTTGTTCATATATTTCACTGACAGCAGTGTCGTGAAGCAGATGCACGTTGTCGCGCAGAAGATTCAAATAGTAGCCCATAAAGCTGGAAAGAGCAGTAGATGAACGCATTCCGACAATAAAAACATGGTCTGCATTGATAATTGCGTCCACAGCAGCGTCAAAGCTGTTTTGGTCAATATCTTCAAGTGTCTTTTGGAGCTTGTCCATATCAGATGAAAGGACAGCCTTAAGAATGTCGGAATCACCCATAAGCTCCTTTGCCACTTCAATTCTCTGAACTGAGGTTAAGCGGTTTCTGATCATTTCCTGAAGAGCCTTGCGCATTCCGGGATAACCATTATAACCAAGCTCTGCAGCAAATCTAACAACGGTGGATTCGCTAACGCCAACAGTGTTTCCAAGTTTACCTGCTGTCATGAAGGCGGCCTTGTCATAGTTTTCAAGTATGTACTTTGCAATGAGCCTTTGACCCTTAGAATATCTTTTGCCCTCAGCAGATATTACAGAGAGAACGTCTTTATCCATCTTTC
>CAZHCB010000001.1:62468-65218 GCA_964530935.1 uncultured Oscillospiraceae bacterium | reverse complement strand
CGGAGTTTATAACAAAGGTCCCGTCCGCAATTCGGATACTATCATTTCCCGCAAGGCCTTTGTCCGCACTGTTAATTTCGTAGTTTCCGCTGGTGAAAACAAGGTCGTCTTTTGAAACAATTCCGTGCCCCGCGGCGCAAGCGACTTTCAAAGTTCCTGTACCGTTAAAAGTTATATCCTCCTTAGAGAAAATAGCCGCATCAATATTATTTTCATCTATAGCAACAAACTCTCCGGTTGACATAATACTATTTTCACTGCCATTTGCAGTGCTTACAAACACCTTGTCTGCCTGTTTAATATAGAGCGCTGCGCTTGATTTATGTGCTATGCTCACGTCAGCCAAAACAATTTGCAGTTTGTCGGTCTTCTCTGCATTTACGATGATTTGGCCGTTGGTTAGGCTTCCAGAAAGGATATATGTCCCTTCATCAGTAATGGTTATTGTATCTCCACTGATTTCAACCGAGGCATCAGTTGCGGTGCTTGCCCCGTCGGCAAGATCTATCTTGACGCTATCCGCTTCACTGTATCCAATTTCCATGTCTCGATCTGTGAACATATCGTCCACAGAAGTCTCCGAAGTTGTTGCGGAAGATCCATCCGTGATTGTGGAAGTTTCGTCTGTTGTTTCTGTATTGTTTGTGGTGCAGCCTGCAAAAATCATTGTGCATAGAGCTGCAATGCAAATTAAGGAGATAAACCTTTTCATAGATTTCCTTTCCTAAAGAACCACTCTTTCAGTTGCTTGGACAGAGCTGGAGATTTCAAGATTGCCATTGCGGCAACGCAGCTCATCAATAAAGCACTTTTCCAGGTTGGAGTCCTTAAAAGTTACTGTGTATGTTAATTTAAATAAGCTACCCATATTAGTGGTCTTAACCATTTCCAACCGATGACTCCGGGTGTATTTTTCAAAAATATCATCAAAAACCTGACTGTAATTTAAATCTTCGGGAATTGTTATGCGAACTGTTCTCTTTGCCAGACCGGGTCTTTGTCTTCCAAATCCGCAGTTAGACAGAATAATGTTAACAATAGAGATTATAAGCACAAAGGTAACGGCAAGCCCTATGTAGCCCATACCCATTACAAGTCCGGATGCCATTGCCAAAAAGATTGCGCAAATTTCCTTTGCCGTACCGGGTAACGAGCGGAAGCGTACCAAGCTAAACGCACCGGCCACCGCAACACCCGCTCCGATATTTCCGTTTACCATCATTATTACAACGCAGATGATTGACGGAAGCAGTGCCAGAGAAATTACAAAGCTCTTGGAATATTCGTTTTTATAGGTATATGCCAATGCCAAAATTATGCCGATTACATGGGCCGCTAAAAGGCAGATTAAAAAATCGGAAATGTTAATTGTAGCTGTGGTTGTTGAATCGAAAACTCCCTTAAAGATACTGTCAAGCACAGATTATTCTCCTTTCGCTGCATTTTTTTGAATTAAGATATGCAGTGCCATATTTTGAAAATGAAGTTTGGTATATTCTTAATGCGTTGAGCTCCCGTGACAGCCAAAGCGGTATGCTTGTATGGGTCTTTACTTCCAGCAGGCACACGCCCTCATCTAAAACCGGAGAGCCACCGGGAGGGACGGTCAGGGATAGATCGGTATCACGCCAGAGTATATTGTCGTCTAAGGTTAACCTTACGCCCTTGTCTTCCCTTTCATAAAACGCCTCACGATCATATGAAATATACATAGATGGCATGATACTCCTGTAGAACGACTTAAAATAATTGATTTCAGCAATTATCTGCTCTTTTCGCCCTATATCACCCTTTCCCGATAGGAATTTGGACGCCTCACTGTCGCTCATACACACGCGTCTTTTGTAAACAACACCCTCGAACTTCTTTTTCAGCTCAACGAAAACAATTCCGTCCTGCCGGGCGGGGCCATAGCTGCGCACTCGCAGTTTTTCTTTGTAGATCGGCTTTTCCAGGGATTGGCGTATTAGCTGTTTATCCGGAGTATCATAATAAATGTTGCAGATTGTACTTTTCCCATATTCATCTGCCGTCATATGCTCATTGATTACACCCATAAGGTTTTCACGCTGCTCTTGAGTAATCAAATATTTAATTTCATAGCGTTTAAATGAAGTTTGCATCTGTTTCAAAGCCACACCTCCTAACTTGCTTTCATCTTAACAGCCATACTTAAAACTGACTTAAAACAAATTTACTTAGTTTCTGCATAACAAAACAGCCCCGAACCTTGCCGGTTCGGGGCTGTAATAATTGTATTATTAGAGGCTTGCCGTAATTATCAGAGAGATGCCATCATCACTGCGGGCACTGATTTGACCCTTGTGTACGCGGCATATCTCCCGGGCAATTGATAGTCCAATGCCAAAGCCATTTTTATCACTCCTTGAGCTATCGGCTCTGTAGAAGCGTTCAAACATCTCGTCGTGAGACCCTTTTTCAATGGTCTGCGCCTGATTCTTCACTTGGAGTGTAACTGATTTTCCGTAGGCTTTCATGGTAACGCCTATCTCACTGTCAGGCGTCGAGTACTTAATTGCATTATCTAAAAGAATACCCAACAGCTTTCTAATGGAGTCCTCATTCCCACTATAGCCGAGTCCCTGCTGAATGTCTGCTGTGATGGTCTTTCCCTCCTGAGAAGCCAGTGCCACAAAAGGCTCAACGGACTCAGCAACTGCGTCAGACATAGAAAACTCTGTCATCATCAGCTTACCGCTCTCTTCATCCAAACGCGTCAGGGCGACCAT
>CAZHCB010000001.1:45448-62368 GCA_964530935.1 uncultured Oscillospiraceae bacterium | reverse complement strand
GCCGTTGCCATTTCAACTGCGTCTTTTGAACCTACCGCGGCGATACTGCCGGTATTTATCATGGCTACTTCACCGCTGTTATTAATGAACACAGTAAAAAACCGGGACTCATATGGAGTTTCTGCTGTCATTTTCATATTCGGGGGAGGCTTCATCTCCCTTAGAGGAAAAAAACCGCCGTTCTCTTCCAGCAATTCCAACACATTATCTGCGCTGTTTACTATTTGTGTATAGTTAACTATGTTAATTACCACCATCATTATGCTGATAACAATTACAACCGCAACCATTGATGTAAGAATAAATCTTCTTCTCAGGTTTTTTATCATGACTTCTCCTCCAGGGAGTATCCTATTCCCCGTGTTGCGCGGATCGAAATGTTTGCTCCAATTGCGGCAAGTTTTTTTCTCAGATAGGAAATATATACCCATACCACATTAACTTCAGCATCACTGTCATAACCCCATATTTTCTCCATAAATCTCTCGGTTGAAATAAGAATTTTTGGATTGATCATGAGCATTTCCATCATTTGAAATTCTTTGTTCGCCAGTCGGAAGTTGCCCTGAGGCGCTTTAAGCTCAAAAGTGCTGCGGTCAAGGCTAACATTGCCAAAGGATAATACACTGTCTGTCACCTCCGACTGTCTTCGGGTCATTGCACGGATGCGGGCCAGCAGTTCGCCTGCCGCAAAAGGTTTTGTGAGGTAGTCATCCGCTCCACAATCCAGCCCCTGAATTCTATCTTCAATTTCAGACTTTGCGGTTAGCATTATTACGGGCAGACGGCTCCCCTTCTGGCGAATCCTCTTGAGAACAGTTAAGCCATCAAGCCCGGGCATCATGATATCAAGAATTGCACCGTCATAGTTTTCGGTTTCAAGGTAGTCCAAAGCGTCCTGCCCATCATACACTACATCAATCGAGTAGTTATTGTGCTTCAATATAGCAGCCAGTGCGTTAGAGAGCTCCCGCTCGTCCTCCGCCAATAGCAAACGCATAGTACAACCTCCCCAAATTATCATAACAATATAATATATTATCTACCTTAAAACAAATTAAAAGTAAAGATGGGGCGGTCATTTTTTTGACCGCCCCAACATGGATTCGTTAACTATTCTTTAGGTTTTACAATAGTGAAGCAGGCTATTATCAGTCCAAGCGATACACAGGAATCAAGCAAAAAACCGAACCACAGTGGAAGCAGTCCAACCGCAGCCAGTGCTGCAATAAGGAGCTTAGAAAACAAGCCAACAGCTACGCTGCCAAGGGTAAAGAGTTTTACTTTTTTTGCAGTTCTCAGAGCTTCCGGAACGGCATTGAGAACCGAACCGAGAACCAGAATATCTGCATTGCCTGATAGGGCGTTCTTGTCAGCTGAATTAACAACTATGGAAACATCGGCATTTAAACTTGCCTCTCTACTGCCCAATGGACTGCATACATAAGCAATACCCGCTTTGCGCTCTGTTTTTTCACGAATTTCTCTGATATATTTTGCCTTTTCCGAGCCTGAGCACTCGGCGTAGTACTCGTTGATGCCAATTTCTTTGGCAATAATACCGTCTCTTTCCCGACTGTCCCCCGAAAGCATTGCAATGCGGTCAACACCGGATTTGTACAACTGCGCCAGAGCGTCCTTTGCCGTCGGGTTTGCGCTATCCTGCAATGTTATCCTGCCTGCCAAAACTCCGCCAACAGCCAGGAACAACACACAGTCGTCGCCTTCATTTCTTTGGACCGGAATGCGGTTCTTTTCCATTATGGTGCCTGTACCAAGAAGAATCTGCACACCGCCCACCGTACATGAAGTGCCCCAGCCCGGATACTCGGTGTAATCGGAAATAAGGTCTGCCGAGACAGGCGCGCCATAGGCTGCAGCAATTGCGTTTGCCATGGGGTTGAGCGACTTGTATACAGCGTGGGCCGATACTTTCAGCATGGTGTATGTGTCCATTTTTGAGGAATTGATTTCGCGAACCTCAAAAGAATCCGTAGAAATCGTTCCAAGCTTATCAAATACCACTGTTTTTATTCCGGAGGTTTTATCAACTGCCGCGGCAGAAAGAAAAGCAGTTCCCAATCTACGCTGATGTGTCATTGATGCAAGATAAATGAGCGGGATTGTCAGCAACACACCGCATGGCGAGCCAACTGCGATAATCGTAATTATTCGCCGCAGCGTTTCACTGTACGACAGTTCGGTCAGAAGGGGCAATAAGATTATCATCAAAATGCCCACAGCCAGAAAAGCGGGGAAAACAATATTTGCTATGCTGGATATTTTCCGCTCGTTTTCGCTCACTTCTTCAAATCGGTCTGCAATCACTCCCGCAATAACAGCAGCGGCTGAGCCTTCCGGCAGCTCTATGACTTCAACAAGAGCACTCCCACTCAAGCATAGGCAGCCGGCGGGAATCTTGTCTTTTGCTTTAAGCGACTTCTCGTCTCTCTCGCCCTTAAAAAAGCCCAAATCAACCGAGATAGCCCCTTGCACTATTACGCACCCCGCCGGGCAAATCTGCCCGCTTTCCAGCATAAAGCTGTCTCCATGGGCAAGACCAGTTGACATCTTCGGCAAAGCTATGCTTCTTAAAAGCTCAGCTTTTGTTTTCCAATACGCATAATTCCGGAGGCAGAGAACTATCTGAAGCATTGTCATCGCAATTGCCCCTTCAAGGCTCATTCCGTTGATAAACGCCAAAATAACCGCAAGAAGCATTGGCAGCCCGTCATAAGAAAACGCCTTTCTTTTGGCATATTCAACAGTTTTGATAAGAATATCAAAACCTGCACAAAGTGCAGCTACCGCCCTAAAGGCGATTGTCACCACATCTGGAAAGGATTTTACAAAAACAGACACCAGAATCAGGACAACCGCCACAGCTACTCTGGCAATGGTTATCAAGGACGGGAGCTTTGCCTCATTTGTAGGCAAAGCGTAAACCCGTCTTTTCAATTCCGGAACTTCTTTTTTTACATCTACAGTCGGTTTTCCTGCCGGCTTAGTCTCTGTTTTTTCTTCCTCGGGGAGCTCAGACCGGTTTTTGCGGTTATCAAACCGAATTCCACTCAGCTTCATTGCACACCTCCGGATATCATTTATATATCTGTCCAGGAAACGGGAGTTGCCTTAGGTCTAGGCCTTTCCGTCGCTGCCTAAAACATTGACGATTTTTGCCTTGACTAACTCACGGATATTATCTCTTGCGGGGGTCAGATACTTCCGGGGGTCAAAAGCGTCCGGACTCTCTGCCATTGTCTGGCGGATTCCGGCTGTCATAGCAAGGCGAAGGTCGGAGTCAATGTTAATCTTGCAAACTGCCATGCGGGCTGCTTCACGAAGCATGTCCTCAGGAATGCCGATGGCATCTTTAAGCTGTCCACCGTTGGCATTGATAATGTCAACATACTTGGGGATAACAGAGGATGCACCATGAAGAACAATGGGGAATCCGGGCAACAACTTCTCAACATCAGCTAAAATATCAAATCTCAGTTGGGGTTTTGTGCCGGGCTTAAACTTGAATGCGCCGTGACTTGTTCCGATTGCGATTGCAAGGGAGTCACAGCCGGTGCGCTTTACAAACTCTTCAACCTCTTCAGGACGCGTATAGGAGCTATCCGCGGCAGAAACCTTTATTTCGTCCTCAACGCCGGCAAGGCGTCCCAACTCTGCTTCCACAGAAACACCACGGTCATGAGCATATTCAACGACCTTACGAGTCACGGCAATGTTCTCTTCAAAGCTCAAATGTGATCCGTCTATCATAACAGAGGTAAATCCGCCGTCAATGCAGGACTTACAAACCTCAAAACTGTCACCATGGTCGAGATGAACACAAATTGGAAGATCAGTATCCTCCACCGCAGCTTCTATCAACTTCATAAGGTAAACGTGCTTGGCATACTTTCTTGCCCCTGCGGAAACCTGCAGAATCAGCGGAGAATTAACTTCCTTTGCAGCCTCTGTGATTCCTTGGATGATTTCCATGTTGTTGACATTGAACGCACCGATTGCGTAATGTCCCTCATAGGCCCTCTTAAACATTTCACTTGATGTTACTATCGGCATACTATTTAGCTCCTTCAAAAAAATATTTGCATAAAATTTTATTTTACGTATGTATTTTATACCAAATGTGTGTTATCATCAAGATGTACGGACGTTATTATCAATATTTTTTTATTTGTTCACAATTGGAGGTAAATTATGGAAAATAAGCTCATCGGTTCATGCATTATCGGTCAGTCCGGAGGACCAACCGCAGTCATCAACGCAAGCGCATACGGAGTTATCCGCACTGCTCTTGATTCTGTCTGTATCACAAAGGTCTATGGTGCGCAGCACGGTATTCGTGGCGTGCTTGATGATAAACTCTATATCATGGATGAGGAAGACCCAAAAGAGCTTGAGCTTTTGATGAACACCCCCTCCTCTGAGCTGGGTTCTGTGCGTTATAAGATTGCAGATCCTGACAAGGATGACACCGACTATAAGCGTATCCTGGAAATCTTCAAAAAATACAATGTAAGATATTTCTTTTATAACGGCGGAAACGACTCTATGGACACCTGCGCAAAAATTAGCCGTTATATGCGCTCTGTGGGTTATGAGTGCCGCGTTATGGGTGTTCCCAAGACGATTGACAACGACCTTTTTGGAACTGACCACTGCCCCGGCTTTGCAAGCGCCGCAAAGTACATTGCAACCAGCTGCATGGAAGTTGCCAAAGACTCCACTGTTTACGACACCGGGATGGTAACCGTTGTTGAAATTATGGGCCGTCACGCCGGCTGGCTGGCTGCAAGCGCCGCTCTGGCAACCGCATTCGGCTCAGGACCTGACCTTGTTTACTTGCCGGAAGTTAACTTCGATATGGATAAGTTTATTGCCGATGTTGAGCGTATTTATAACGAAAAGAAGAAAGTTCTTGTGGCCGTCTCCGAAGGTATCCACTATGCAGACGGCAGCTTTGTCTCCGAAGCAAAGACCTCCGCAACCGACGGCTTTGGCCATGCCCAGCTAGGTGGTTTGGCCGTTCGCCTTGCAGACGCTGTAAAAGAGCGCACCGGTGCAAAGGTTCGCGGAATTGAGCTTTCCCTCCTCCAGCGCTGCGCTGCCCATCTGGCTTCAAAAACAGACGTTGACGAGGCAGTCCTCGCAGGCAAAGTCGCGGTTGAAGCCGCGATCTCCGGTGAAACCGACAAGATGGTGGCCTTTGAGCGAGCTGATGAGAACGGAAGCTATGTATGCAAAACCAAACTCATCCCTCTGGGCGACGTGGCAAACTATGAAAAGAAAGTGCCCACCGAGTGGATCGTTCCTGCGGGAAACAATGTTACTAAGGACTTCATTGACTACGCCTTGCCCCTAATTCAGGGTGAGCCGGAGCGTCCCACTGAGCACTCTCTGCCCCGCTACGCGAGACTTAAAAAAATAATTGCTGAGTAGGCTTACAATTCTTTTCCGATTATTAAAATAGAAGGCACGATTATTTCGTGCCTTCTATTTATTTATTAACTTCAGTAAGTATTCTCCGTGCTGTTTCAGCATCGGAACAGATTTGCTCAGATAACTCCGCCGGATTGTCAAAACGTCTCTCCGGGCGAATAAAATCGTAGAAATCAACCCGGACAAACTGACCGTAAAGGTCGCCGTCAAAGTCAAGAATATAGCTCTCCACCGTAAGCTCACTGTTGTCCCCAAAGGTCGGTCTCACACCCACATTTGTTACAGCGGGCAATTCCTTGTCACCGAGAACTACCTTCGTTGCATAGACGCCTCTTGCCGGTAGCGCCATATCCGCATCAAATTTCAGGTTGATAGTTGGCGTACCAAGCTTTCTGCCAACTCTTCTTCCGCCCAACACCTCACCGGAAACACAGTAAGGATGGCCTAAAAACTCATTCGCGCGGATAATGTTGCCTTCCGCAATCAAAGTTCGAATATATGTTGAGCTAACAACAATATCGTCTATTCTGAACTCGGGAACTATGTCACAGCCAATACCCTTTTCGGCGCAATAATCATAAATGCGTTGGGGATTTCCCTCACCCTTATAACCACAGTGAAAGTCGTGTCCGATAATAAAATGGACTGCAGAAAACTTCCCTACCAAAGAATCAATAAAATCACTCCAGGGCATGGTCATAATAGCTTTGTCAAAATGATAAATAATTACCGTCTCGATGCTGAAAAGCCGCCGCACCATGTCTTCCCGGGTTTTCGTGTTACCGATTAGCGGTACGGGCTTCCCCGTAACAACCGCCATGGGGCTTGTGTCAAATGACAACACCGCAGGCTCCGCGCCAATTTCTTCGGCTCGCCTCATTGCAAGATTAATCAGTTGGGCGTGTCCCCTGTGAACTCCATCAAAGAAGCCCAAAGCAATCACTTTCTTGCTGGGTTTTGCTGACATCTCTACCTCCGCACAGCAAAAATGCTGTAAAAATCTATTTTTATTAATTTGCAGAAATTTCAAAGAAGCTCTTTTGGGTTGACATAACTTTATTATCAACTCTTCCGAGCATCAGAAATTCACCGTCAGAATCGTATACCCTGTATTCTCCGTCTTGCAGCTCCACCGCAAAGGTATTGCCCACAAGACATTTTCTCTTTTGATCCTCGTTAATAACCATTTGAGGGCACTGCATAAAAAGTGAATCCACCGGCAGGAAAAGATTTCGGACATTCCCCTGCTGAGCGGCACTTGCTATCTGCTCCAGGGTAAATGCGTTTTCCACAGAATAACGTCCTGAATTTATCCTGCGCAAAGACGTAAGAACGGCTCCGGTCCCAAGGCACTTACCCATATCGTGGCAGAGTGTACGAATATATGTACCCTTTGAGCAGACGATTCCCAATTGAAAATCTTCATCGATCTTACCCATATATTCCAGCTTGTGAATTGTGATTTGGCGGCTCTTGCGCTCAACTTCAACTCCCTTGCGGGCAAGTTCGTAGAGTTTTTTGCCGTCCTGTTTAATCGCCGAGTACATGGGCGGAATTTGAGAAATCTCACCAATAAACTCAGGGATTAGTTTACATAATTCTGATTCACTGACCTTTTTAGACCCATTATAGGTTGACATAACATTTCCAGTGATATCCTGCGTATCTGTTGTAATACCAGTGCGCATAGTTGCAATATATTGCTTGCTGTCGCTCTCGGCAAACTGGACCGCCCTGGTCGCCCTTCCGGCAAACACTACCAAAAGCCCCGTAGCCATAGGATCCAAAGTTCCGGCATGTCCCAGTCTGCGTTCTTTCAGAATACCCCGGAGCTTTGCAATTACATCGTGGCTCGTAAAGCCCTGAGGCTTGTCCACTAAAAGGATACCGTTCATTTTAGCTCCTCTGCAATGGCCGCTTCAAGGAGGGCCGCAGCCTCGTCAACACCCTTGTTTATAGTGCATCCGGCTGCCATAGTGTGTCCCCCGCCGCCAAATTTATTGCATACATGGTTTGCGTTCACGATTCCATTTGTACGAACTGAGATTTTACAATGATTGTCGCCGACTTCTTTTATTACTGCGCTCGTACACGCTCCCTCAACTCTTCCGGGAAGAGCGGCGATATCGGTGCAGTCCTTTTCCTTTGCTCCCGATTTTTCCATCATCTCACGGGTTACGAAAGCAAACACCGTTTTGCCTTCATGATAAAAACGCATAGAGGAATAAATCATTCCTTCAAGAACTATGCGCTGTTTTGAGCTGGTACGGAAAAGAATTTTATTATACATTCTGTGCTCTGCGCCTGCGTCACAAAGCTCGGCAGCCGCTCGGAAAGTATCTGCTGTTGTATTCCCGTAAACAAAGCATCCCGTATCGGTGGAAATTGCCACATAAAGCAGGTTTGCCGCCGTTTTATCCAGTTTTACGGCCAAATGATGAATTAATTCCAAAATAATCTCACCGCAAGCCGCTTTGTTGTTCATCAAAACCGTATGATCAGCATATCCGGTGTTTGACGGGTGGTGGTCAATACATAGCTTAGCCTTGCCTTTAAAGCCTATTGGGAACATAGTTTCTGCTGCTGTATCAACTGCAACAACAAATTCTGCCTCATAGCCTTCCGGAGCAAGGTATGGCTCAACAACCCACGGAAGATTGTCTTCAAACTGTGGGTTGTTAAAAAGATATGCAGTTTTACCCATCTGCCTGAGAACGTGGCACAGCGCGGCTGCGCTGCCCATCGTATCACCATCCGGACGCTGGTGTGTCAATATTAAATATTTGTCGTTTTCACGAAGAAGCTGCGCTGCTTGTTCTAGTGTCAATTTGTTTCACTCTCCGCCGAATCGGTTTTTTCTTCAGCTAAAAAACCCGGTTCGCTCATAATTTTGTTGATGTGCGCGCCATAAGAAATAGAGTCGTCCAGCTCAAAAAGCAATTCCGGCGTATAGCGCAAGTCGAGCTTGCTGCCAAGCTCTCTGCGAAGCCAACCGGAGGCGGACTTGAGCCCTCGTTTTAGTTCTTTTTCATTTTCAAGCCCAAAACAGCTTAGATATACCTTACAATAGCGCAAATCACCGGTGGTTTCGGTTCTTGTTATGCTGAGCATTCCCTGGTTAACTCTGGGATCTTTTATGGAGCGTAAAAGCTCGCTTAAAACAATTCTTATATCGTCGTTTGTCCTATCGAGTCTGTGACCCGCCATAGTACTACCTCACTTGTCTTTATGCACCCAAATGCTTGGATGTGCTTCAGGCCGCCCGAAGGCGGCCATAGTTTTTGTTTATACTTTAATTTGCTGCATAATGAAGGATTCGATAATGTCTCCTTCTACCACGTCGTTAAACTTTTCAATACTGATACCGCATTCGTAGTTGGTGGCAACTTCCTTCACATCGTCCTTGAAACGACGCAGTGAAGACAGCTCGCCTTCAAACACGACCACATTGTCGCGCAAAACGCGAACATGGCTGTTGCGGAGGATTTTGCCATCCAAAACGTAGCTGCCGCAAACTGTTCCAATCTTGGAAATCTTGATAACCTGACGAACCTCGGCATGGCCAACAACAACTTCCTCAAACTTGGGTGCAAGCATACCCTTCATGGCAGCTTCAATCTCGTTAATGCAGTCGTAAATAACGCTGTACATTCTCATGTCAACATTAGCTCTGAAAGCATAGTCTCTTGCCGCGTTATCCGGACGTACGTTAAATCCAACTATAAGCGCACCGCTGGTTGCTGCAAGCATAACGTCAGACTCACTGATTGCACCTACGGCGCAGTGGATTACGCGCACACGGACCTCTTCGTTTGTTAGTTTTTCAAGAGAGGTTCTGATCGCCTCCGCACTACCCTGAACGTCAGCCTTAA
Source organism: uncultured Oscillospiraceae bacterium (assembly GCA_964530935.1). GTDB lineage: Bacteria > Bacillota > Clostridia > Oscillospirales > Oscillospiraceae > UBA2658. The sequence goes on along the minus strand of CAZHCB010000001.1, from coordinate 53,042 downwards.
CGATAATGTTAAAGTCCTTGATTGCCCCCTGTTGAATCTGGGCAAACAGATCCTCAAGAGACACCTTTCTCGGTGCGCCGATGAGAGCATCTTTATTCTGCTGCTTTCTCTCGGCAACCAGCTCGCGGGCCATTCGCTCGTCGCTGACGGCGTTGAAAATGTCTCCGGCGCTTGGAACTTCGGATAGACCGGAAATCTCAACAGGAACAGAAGGTCCGGCCTCTTCAATGCGTTCGCCCTTATCATCTATCATAACGCGAACGTGACCGACGGCCGTTCCGGCAATGATGGTGTCACCCTGACGGAGTGTTCCGTTCTGAACAAGAACAGTCATAACAGGGCCGCGGCCCTTATCCAGACGGGCTTCAATAACAGTTCCCCTTGCGAACCGGTTGGGATTCGCTTGCAGCTCGCCCATCTCTGCTGTCAGGATAACCATTTCAAGCAGTTTATCTACGCCTTCACCGGTTTTGGCGGAAATTGGGCATATGATCGTTTCGCCGCCCCACTCTTCACTTACCAGTTCATATTCTGTGAGCTGTTGTTTAATCTTATCGGGATTTGCAGTAGGCTTATCCATTTTGTTAATTGCAACAATAATTGGGATTCCCGCTGCTTTTGCGTGGTTAATTGACTCAACGGTCTGAGGCATTATGCCGTCGTCTGCTGCAACAACAAGAATTGCAACGTCCGTTACCTTTGCACCACGGGCACGCATTGAGGTGAACGCCTCATGACCCGGAGTGTCAAGGAAGGTAATTGGGCTGCCGTTAACTTGAATTCTATATGCACCGATGTGCTGCGTAATACCGCCGGCTTCTCCGCTGGCAACGTTCGCTTGACGAATTCTATCAAGTAGTGATGTTTTACCATGGTCTACGTGACCCATAACAACTACAACAGGAGCACGGTTAATCAGCTCTTCCGCGGTATCCTCGTGGTCATCTATGAGGCGCTCTTCAACTGTTACGATCACTTCTCTCTCAACCTTGCAGCCCATTTCCATGGCCACAAGCGCTGCGGTGTCATAGTCTATAATATCGGAAAGTGAGGCCATTGTTCCCAACTTAATTAGTTGACGAACAACCTCTGTTCCGGTCTTTTTCATTCTGCTGGCAAGTTCCCCAACATTGATTTCATCAGGGATTGCGACCTTTAGAGGGGCTTTCTTTGCAATTTCAAACTGGAGTTTCTGGAACTTGTCCCTCTCCTCCTGCTTTCTCTTTGCACTGGGAGCCTGCTGTTGACGGTTTTTGTTCTTAAACTTTTCTTTACCCGCCTGATATTTATCCTCTTTATCGCCCACGAATTTGTCCAAACGCTCATCGTACTTTTCAATGTTGACCGTTGCACCACGAGTGTCGATAATGCGCTTTTCGGGCACAGCCTTGGGTACATGGGGCTTTTGCGGAGCCGGAGTAGCCGGTTTTGCCGCCTCTGCCGGTTTGGCCGCGGGAGCTTTGTCGTCAGACTTTGCCGCCGTCTTCTCAGCCGGTGCGGCGGGCACCGCTTCAACTGACTTTTCGGGAACAGCAAAAACCTGCGCCAGATCCTCTACCTGATTCTTCTGGGTCAGGTATTCGAAAATAATATCAAGCTCGCTCTCCTCAAGAACCTGCATGTGGTTCTTAGGGGTGGTGGCGTAATCTGTAAGGATTTGGGTAATGTCCTTAGTGTTAAGCTTAAAGTCTTTTGCCACCTCGTGGACTCTGTATTTAATAAGTGTACTCATACTTTGTTCCTCCTCTTGCCCGTATCGGTCGGTTTGCCAATTTTCTTGTTCCTCTCGTGAGCATCCGCCTCACGCTTGCGCTTTTTTGCCTTTTCATTCTTTTCTGCAAGCTGCTGCGCCGCAGATGTGTATGAGGGGTCGCTCTCCGCAAGCTGCGACAGGAACGCTGATGCAAGACCTATATCAGTAAAAGCCGCCATTGAACAGCCATTAACTCCTGTTGTTTCGGAGATTTGTTCTTTTGTAAAAGGCACGGATACCAGAAGCGTTTTCCGGCCATATACGAAATTTTCCGCTCTGCTTTTTGCATTGTCGGAAGAATCCGCCGCTACGATAAGCAGCTTGGCTTTTCCTGCGCGAACTACCGCGCCCGAGTTTGTTTCGCCCAACTCAATCGAGCCGGCTTTTCGTGCAAGACCAATATATTTTAATGGCTCAGACATCTCCCGCCTCCATCTGCTCATGAAGCTGAGCGTAGATTTCGTCGGGAATTGCAATTTCAAGAGATCTCTCAAGAGACTTGCTCTTAATGGCTTTTTTCAGGCACGCCGGGTCTGGGCAAACATAAGCCCCTCTGCCCTGCGCTTTTCCCTTGAAGTCCAAAGAGATTTTGGTTTCAGGCGATTTTACAACTCGAATAAGTTCTTTTTTCGGTTTCATTTCGCGGCAGCCGGTACACTGACGCATTGGTATTTTCTTCGGCACAATGACCGCCTCCCTTTACTTGATGGTACTTAATATCCCGCTTCGGATTCAGGTTTAATGTCAATCTTATATCCGGTGAGTTTTGCAGCAAGGCGAACGTTTTGTCCTTCCTTGCCTATTGCAAGTGACAACTGATTATCCGGAACGATAACTCTGCAGCTTCTGCCTTCATCTATGAGGCTCACACTGATTGCCTCTGCCGGCGAAAGAGCGGCCGCAACGTACTCTTCGGGGTCTTCGCTGAACTTAATAATGTCAATCTTCTCGCCACCCAATTCGTCCACGATGTCGGTCACACGTCCGCCCTTAGGTCCGACGCAAGCACCGATAGGATCAACCTCGGGCTCATTTGACCAAACGGCAATCTTTGTGCGGCTACCGGCTTCACGAGCTATGCTGCGAATCTCGACTATGCCGTCGAAGATCTCCGGAACTTCAATCTCAAACAGGCGCTTAACAAGACCCGGGTGAGTTCTGGAAATAAGAACCTGAGGTCCTCTGGTTGATTTACGAACCTCAACCACATAGACCTTTATCATATCGCCCTCAACAAGGCGCTCACCACGGATTTGCTCGTTCGGTGAGAGCATGGCCTCTGTAAATTCGGAGTTTGAACTGATTTTTATTGAAACGCTTCCGGTTCTGGGCTCAACGCGGGAAACTATTCCTGTTAGGATTTCCTGTTCCTTTGAGTTGAATTCATCATATATGATGCCGCGTTCCGCTTCACGGATTCCCTGGATAATAACCTGCTTTGCTGCCTGAGCCGCAATACGCCCAAATTTCTTGGTCTCTATGGGAATCTCCACAAAACCTCCGACCTTTGCGCGCTTTGAGTAACCTTTTGCAGCATCCAAAAGTAGTTGAGTGGCAGGATCTTCTACCTCTTCAACAACCTCCATGCGCAGGAACATGTCAATTTTCTTTTTATCATGGTCCATGGAGATAACTACATTTTCAGCACAGGCCGGATTATCCTTCTTGTATGCTGCAAGAAGAGCCTGTGTTATTTTTTCTTCCATGTATTCTTTGGGAATGCCTTTTTCGCGTTCGATATCCTCAATGGCATTGAAAAACTCAGCGTTCATTTCAAATTCTCCTATTAATCAAATTTACCGATTAAAGCAAATTAACATGGACAACGGCAATCTGTTCTTTGGCAAAAGTAATTTCTCCGTCGCCCTGCGCAATTGTAACTGCGCCTTTTTCGAAGGACTTCAGTGCTCCTGAATACAACTTGCTGCCCTCATACTGTGTGTATAACTTAACCTCTACCGTCTCGCCAATAAAGCGGGCAAAGTGTTCAGGCTTTTTCAGTGAACGCTCAAGTCCCGCAGACGAGACCTCAAATATATAGCTGTCAACTATGGGGTCTTTTTCGTCCAGAACCGGATCAAGCGCACGACTGATTTTCTCGCAGTCGTCAATGCAGATCCCCTCCGGCTTATCGATATAAACCCGTAAATACCACTGACCTGCTTCGCGGACATACTCCACATCCCAGAGTTCGCAGCCGTTCTCGGCTACAATCGGCTGGGCAATTTTTGTTACAACATCTGATATTTTACTCATTAAACACCGTTTCCATATTCTGACAAATTGTTTATAATCAAGAAAAAGAGTGGGAACTTCCCACTCCTCTGATTTCTTCTAACTCTAACGTCCATTATGTTACCACAATAGCCAAGTTTTTGCAAGTGTTTTTTAACAAAACGCCCATAATTAGGCAAGTTTAATATCAAGGGCAAGACAGCGGACGGCTTACACAGCCGTCCGCCCGGTATTATATGCTTAAGACTTCTGCATCATGATTTGCTTTTAATGTATTTATCTATGCTCTCTGCCGCAGTTTTTCCGGCACCCATTGCCAGAATGACCGTTGCCGCACCGATTACCGCGTCACCGCCTGCAAACACACCCTCGCGGCTGGTTGCGCCTGTTTCATCAGTTACGATACAACCTCGGCGGTTCGTTTCCAAATCTCTGGTTGTTGACTTGATCAGCGGGTTCGGACTTGTTCCTATAGCAACGATTACTGCATCTACATCTAAAACGAAATTTGAGTCTTTTACTTCAACGGGGCTACGTCTGCCACTCCCGTCGGGCTCGCCCAATTCGCAACGCAAGCACTCAATACCCTTAACATAGCCATTGTCGTCACCGTGAATAGCAATAGGGTTGTTAAGCAATTTAAACACAACCTCTTCTTCCATGGCATGGTGTACTTCCTCTTTACGGGCAGGGAGTTCTTCCAAGCTACGTCTATATATTATGTAAACCTCCTCCGCGCCCATCCGTTTAGCACAGCGCGCTGCGTCCATGGCAACATTGCCGCCACCAACAACCGCAACTCGTTTTGCACTCATAATCGGGGTGTTGTATTCAGGAAGATAAGCTTTCATTAGGTTAATACGGGTTAGGTATTCGTTTGCAGAATATACGCCCAGCAGGTTTTCACCCGGGATATTCAGGAATATAGGCAGTCCCGCACCCGAACCGATAAAGACGGCTTCGTAACCCTCTTCGAACAACTCATCAACGCTGAGAGCTCTTCCAATTACAGCGTTTGTGACGATTTTCACACCTATTGCCGAGAGGATGTCGATCTCGCTTTGGACAATAGCCTTCGGCAGACGGAATTCGGGAATACCGTAAACCAGAACGCCGCCGGCTTTATGAAAGGCTTCAAATACGGTAACGTCATAGCCTATTCGGGCCAAATCCCCCGCACAGGTAAGCCCTGCAGGACCGGAACCGATAACAGCGACCTTGTGTCCGTTAGACTCCGCCGTAACTACCGCCGTTTTACCTTCTACGTTTTCTCTGTGGTAATCCGCAACAAAACGCTCAAGGTGTCCTATACCCACAGGTTCACCCTTGATGCCACGCACGCATTTGCCCTCACACTGACCCTCCTGGGGGCAAACTCTGCCGCAAACGGCAGGGAGTGCATTTGTTGAGGTAATAATGCTATATGCCTCTTCGAAATCGCCTTGGGCAACCTTTTCAATGAATGCAGGTATGTTTACCTTTACAGGGCAACCCGCTACACAGGGCTTGTTTTTACAATTGAGGCAGCGCTCTGCTTCAGCCATTGCCATATCTGCCGTGTATCCCGTTGCAACCTCGAAAAAATTCTTATTTCGAACCAGAGGCGCCTGCTCGGGCATGGGGTTTTTGGTCGGTGTCATATCAGCCATGCCGCTCACCTCCTGTTAGATTACAGTTATGCTCACGCATTTCGCTTTCCTGATTTCTGTAGAACGCTCCCCGCTTGAGCATTTCGTCCCAATCCACCAGATGTCCGTCAAACTCAGGACCGTCAACACAGGCAAACTTGGTTTCACCGCCAACGGTGACACGGCAGCCGCCACACATTCCGGTTCCGTCAATCATTATGGGGTTAAGGGACACGACCGTTTTAAGGTTATAAGGCTTTGTAGTAGCGCAGACAAATTTCATCATTATTCCCGGACCGATAGCAACCACTTCATCGTAGTCTCTGCCGGACTCAATAAGTTCTTTGAGCTTATCGGTCGTGAAGCCCTTTTCGCCGTAACTGCCATCGTCCGTTGTTATATAAAGGTTTGTGCAGCTATTGCGCATCTCATCTTCAAGCATAACAATGTCGCTGCTACGGAAGCCCGCAATCATATCGACCTCCACTCCGGCAGCATGCATAGCCTTGGCAACCGGATAAGCGATTGCGCAGCCAACGCCGCCGCCCACTATGGCAACCCGCTGAAGCCCTTCAATCTCGGTGGGCTTTCCCAGAGGGCCAACAAAATCGGAGATATAGTCCCCTTCCTGCATATGGGCAAGAATTGACGTTGCCTTGCCAACCGGCTGGAACATAATCGTAACAGTTCCCGCTTCCCGATCGTAGTCGGCAATTGTCAGCGGGACACGCTCTCCGAACTCATCCGTTCTGAGTATGATAAACTGACCGGCTAGGCACTTTCTGGTAACCAGCGGCGCTTCAACTATCATCTCGATTGTTGTTCCTGCAGGGTTGAGTATTCTTTTTTTCACAATTTTGAACATCTGCTTCAGTCCCTTATGAGAAGTCTGGATTTAAAGTATGCGCCTGCTCAAAAGCGAGCAAGCGCATACTCAATTTCGCTTAACGGTTATTATAACATTTCCTAACCCGTTATGAAACAACAAATTTGTATTTGGTCAATTTTTGTGCAGTTTGCTCTATTCGCTGCGCAGAGCCTCCACTGCGTCCTTGCGTGAAGCCATTCTGGCCGGAATATGTCCGCCCAGGACGGTCAGTAATGTGCTAATTATCACAAGGTAGATCGCATAGTCAACTCTCAGCACCGCTACATTGGGAAGACCGGATATGTTTTCCAGCAAGTTGTTTATTGGTATGGTCAACAGCCCTGCAATAACCACGCCCAAAACTCCGGAGAATACGCCCAGAATAAATGTTTCAGCGTCAAATACGCGGGTGATATCCTTTTTCCTCGCGCCAAGAGCCTTCAGGATGCCGATTTCCTTGGTGCGCTCAAGCACGCTGGTGTATGTGATTATGCAAATCATAATAAGGCTGACAACCAGAGAAATGGCCGCAAAGGCAATAAGCACGACGGTGATAGCATCCATGATGCTGCCGGTCATCTCCGTCATTGTGGAAGCCAGATCAGTATAGACGATCAGGTCTGCGTCATCTTTTACTGAGCAGTTGTAAGCGTCTAAATACTCAAGAACAGCATCCTTGCTCTCGAAGTTCACGGGGAAAATCATGATCATGGCAGGCGCTGTATCGCCTCCAAGATATGAGATTACATTTGCCTTTGTATCGGCATCAATCTGCTCCATGGTAATCACGTTAATGTCCGCAGCTTCCTGAGCCTTTACGATTTTAGACTCCTGCCCTCTTTCAACAACAAGGCGGGCGAGCTCGTCACTGTAGATGAATGTGCTTCCCAGAATGGATACATCAACGCTTTCTTTCTGACGAATAATACCGCTGACTTTAAGGGTAAGCGTATTGTCCGAATCAATCATTGCTTCATAGTTTTTTGAAGGAAGGAAGTTGCCGTATTCACCCTGAACATAATAGTCATCATTTGAAACCAGAGCTATCTCTGTGCCCACTATGTCGGAGAATTCCATTTTGTCAATATCCTCTGTGTCAAAGCCCATATT
>CAZHCB010000001.1:0-45348 GCA_964530935.1 uncultured Oscillospiraceae bacterium | reverse complement strand
AGTATGTTTGTGTGCATTGCAGTATAGTCTGCGGGATTATACAGCGCAACATAGTCCGTGTCCGCAAATTCCTTGTCTGTGAACATGGACATCATTTCTTCTGTGGTCTCCTGCATTTTCTCCATATCCATCTCGACGGCACTTTGCGAAATAATAATGGGGAATTCGGACAAGGCATCTGCCTGATAGTCGTCAATCTGCTTTTGGAAGCCTGTTGAAAGACTAAGAATAACCGCAATACCGATAATTCCAATGCTGGAAGCAAAACAGGTCAGAAAGGTTCTACCCAATTTTGTGCGCAGGTTGTTAAACGAAAGACCCAGAGCGGTGAAGTAGCTCATTTTGGTCTTTTGCAGAGCAAACTTTTCTTCACTTGCGCTGCCGTCATATGGGTTGCTGTCCGCAACCACGAGACCGTCAGCAAAATTTACAATCCTGTCGGCATAGGTCCCGGCAAGCTGGGCATTATGGGTTACCATGATAACCAGTCTCTCATGTGCCACTTCTTTAATCAGATCCATTATCTGAACACTTGTTTCAGAGTCCAGGGCGCCCGTGGGCTCGTCGCACAGTAGTATTTCAGGGTTGTTTACCAGCGCTCTGGCGATTGCAACACGCTGCATCTGACCGCCGGAGAGTTGGTTCGGTTTTTTGTGAAGATGATCTTCCAGTCCAACCTTTTTCAAGACCTCAAGGGCTCGCTGGTGCTGTTCGGCCCGGGTGACGCCGGAGAGCGTCATTGCCATTTCTACGTTGGCAACTATTGACAGATGTGTTATGAGATTATATGACTGAAAAACAAATCCAACGGAGTTGTTGCGATAGGCATCCCAGTCCTTATCCGTAAAGTTCCGCGTAGATTTGCCCTTAATTATTAAATCGCCTTTGTCATATCTGTCCAAACCGCCTATTATATTTAGGCATGTGGTTTTTCCAGAACCTGAATGCCCTAGTATTGCCACAAACTCCTTTTCTCTAAAGGACAAACTGACATCCCTTAAGGCTTCAGTTTTAATGTCCCCTACGGAATAGGTTTTTGATATGTTTTTTAATTGAAGCATCTTCAACTTCCTTTCACTTGCACATGTGCTACATGTGTGACACAGTGATTATAAGCTAAGTGTTTTTTATAAAAAAATCAACTGGAATTTGTGAACATTGAATTAAAATTTAGAGAATTTACTGTCTACTAACAAATTGCAGCCGCTTTTTTTCAGTGGCTGCAAAAAAGAGTAAATTTTGATGCAAATTTGATGAATTGCCGTGTTAAATTACTATTCGTACTTAGCTCTGGCACCACCGATATACTTTGGCCGTGTCCGGGCTGCCAAAACCAGGGCGGAACCAATATGATTTGCTTGCAGTCTAAGGGGTACGGCAACACTGCGAAGATGCATTCCAATAAGAGTGCAACCAATATCCAGACCGCAAACCGCTTTCACATTCTCAACCAAAACAGGCTCTGAAAACGCAGCATATGCTGCCGTTGCGAAAGAGCCTCCGGCTTTTGCCTGAGGAACTGCCGATACTATTTCAAGATTGTATTTTTCTGCCGCTTCCCGCTCAATCACCAACGCGCGATTGAGATGTTCACAGCACTGTGCGGCAAGGTACAGGCCCTTTTCGCGAAGCAAAGGCATAATTGCCGATAATACTGCTTGCGCAGCTTCCGGACTTGAGCCTTTTCCGATAGTTTCGCCGAGTATTTCACTGGACGAACACCCTACCACCACTATATCTCCGGCTTTTGGGCTTGCCCCATCCAGCAATTCTCTCATTGCGCAGTCCGATTGTTTCAAAATTTCTTGATTCATTTTAGCACTTCCCTGCCCTGCGTATCGCAGTTTGTTTTATAAAAACTCAACACCGTAATTGCTATTTTATCACCAGAATCTTTATTTGACAACAACCACAATATGTAGTAGTATGTCTACGGTGTTTTTTATATATGTGCATATCAAAGAAGAAACTCACCTTGGAGGTCACTATGAAGAAAATAATCCCACTCATTCTTATTTTTGTACTTATTTTTTCTGCCTGCGGAAAGCTAGCGGATGCCGCCGAAAGCCCCTCTCCAAACACCGACACATCTCCGGTTGTTGATGAGCCGACAGTAGAACCCACAGTATATCGCAATCCGCTAACCGGTGAAGTGGTGGATTCCGAACCCGCAAACACGCGTCCCTATGCATTTATGATAAACAATATCGTCTATGCTCAGCCACAGTGCAGCGTTAGCGACGCTGATATTATTTATGAAATTCTTGCCGAAGGTGACATCACCAGAATGATGGCAATCTATTCGGATATTTCCGGCATTGATGTTATGGGCAGTATTCGTTCCTCCCGTCCGTATTATATAGAGATTGCCAACAGCCTTGACGCAATTTACGTTCATGCCGGCGGAAGTGAAGATGCCTATGCGGCAATCAGCTCCAAGCATATCAATAATATTGACGGCGTTCGCGGAGCATATTCAGGAACCGCCTTCTATCGTGACCCCAGCAGAGCAGCTCACGGGACTGAGCACAGTCTCTTCACTTCGGGTGAAAGAATACTGAAAGCTACTTCTGATTCGGGCTATAGAACCGAGCACGAGGGCGACACTTTTGACTACGGTCTTAACTTCTCTGACAAAGTTGAAATGAAGAACGGTGCTCCCGCAAACTCACTAACCGTAAGCTTCAGCGGCATTAAAACCACCAGCTTTTCATACAACGCCTTCGGCACATACTCAGCCAAACAGTTTGACAGCAACTACATTGACGGCAATACCGGTGAAGATGTCCAGTTTAAGAACATTCTCGTTCTCTATGCCGAGCACCAGATGCTCGACAGCTACGGACGCAGAGGCATTACCCTGAACGCAACCGGCACAGGTCATTTTATCTGTGACGGCGAAATGGTTGACATAATCTGGAGTCACGCCGGCGATGGTGAAACCTTCCACTATTCATTGGCTGATGGCACGCCCCTAACTCTCGGCGTTGGAAAAACATATATTGCGATTGTTTCCCCCGACAGCCAGATAACCGCAGAATAAACAAAGTATAATAATTACTCGAGGGCGTTTTTCCATAAGAAAAGCGCCCTTTTTGCTGCAAAAGAAGGCATGACCATTTTGGTCACGCCTTCTTTAATTTGTATGGGCTTTAGTTTTACAAAAGCATTGTTCCGGCAGCTTCGCAGGCCGCAATTGTATTCTCGTCCCAAATCGATACCTGAACTTCGCCTATATGTACCTTGTTAAGTATCAGCAGTGACAACCTTGACTGCCCGATTCCGCCGCCGATTGTCAGTGGCAATTCGTTGTTTAACAGCATTTTATGGTACATAAGCGACCGTCTTTCATCGCAGTTTGCAATGGTAAGCTGCTTATCCAGCGTTGCGGGGTCAACTCTAATACCCATGGAGGAGATTTCAACTGCGCAGCCAAGGGGTTCATACCAAAACAGAATATCACCGTTAAGTGCCCAGTCGTCATAGTCAGGTGCTCTTCCGTCATGCTTATTTCCAGAGGAAAGCTCACCGCCGATACCTATAATGAACACCGTTCCGTTTTCTTTGGTAATGGCGTTTTCGCGTTCCTTAGGACTCAAGTTGGGGTATTTGTCCTCAAGCTCCTGGGCAGTGATAAAGGTGACTCTGCGATTGAGCTTCCCTGCCATACCGAGCTCAGGATATACGGCTTGCAAGGTATCTTGAGTGTCGCATATAGCGTCAACAATATCTATTACATTGGTTTTAAGATAATCAATATTCCTGTCACCACGCTCAATTACCTTTTCCCAATCCCATTGGTCAACATATACCGAGTGAAGATTATCCATCTCCTCGTCACGTCTTATGGCGTTCATATCTGCGTATATTCCTTTTCCGGGATAAAAGTCATAACGCTTTAGGGCAACTCTCTTCCACTTTGCAAGAGACTGCACCACCTGCCCTCGTCTTTCTGTGTTGGCTATATCGAAATCCACCGGGCGTTCGATTCCATTAAGGTCGTCATTAAGTCCGGTTTTTTCCTGTACAAAGAGAGGCGCGGATACACGATAGAGATTGAGCGAACCGGCAAGTCTATCCGCAAAAATGCGCTTAAGCAAGCCGATTGCTTTTTGAGTGTCGTAAATACCTAGGGTGCTCTTATAATCCTCGGGTATAAAAGATGCCATGTGTTTTTCCTCCAAGCTATTTTTCTTTGGGTGTGAGAATACTGATTATTTTGTGATAAATGCTCTCAGCATCACTACGAAAATATTTTTCCATTTGTTCGGACTGCTCCTCACCCGAGGTGAGGATTGTTAGTTTAAGAATATCACCCATACCGTCCGAAAGGGATACGCGCATATGACAGCTGCCGTCCTGCATAATCTTATGGGAAGTTCCTATTAAGGCATCTCGCTTCATTTTCTCAATTATTGGCTGGGCTGCACGTTCTGCCTTAGCCTTAACGGAATATGGAATGCTGCTGTCAACAGCTTCGCAGTGCTCAGAGCCTTTCTCGGTTATCTTATAATAACTGCCATCCTGCTCAACGTGCTGTGTTTCCACAAGCTCCGTTAAACACTGACTGTATTCGAAATAATCAAAGCCGTCGTCAATCATTATAAGGTCAGACAGCTGGGCAGCATTAATCTTTCCCGGAAGCATGTTCAGGACATAGAGAATGAATATTTTGATGTCTAGCTTTTCATGTATGAAACCGAATCTATCCATAGCCTATTTCCCCTTATTGTTTAATAAAACTCAAAATCTTTTTCTTGATTATTATAACGTGATTTTTGATTAACGTCAAATGCTGTTCACACAAAAATCACCTGGTTGCATAGACTGTAACGAAGAAATTCAAAATTTTGTTACCGGGAGGTATAAAAATGGCGGAAAACACTACATCCGTTCCGGCGGCAAATCCGGGTTGTATCCGCGAGGCGGTTTGCATACACACGAGTAAAATATTCGACAGTTGTAAAGATAAAGATTGTATAGAGGATCTGCTGGTAATGCCCACCCAGGGCTCTCAGGCAATAATTGACAGTGCGTTCAGTATTAGGCCCCGCAGTGCAAGACTTCTTTGCGCAGACGTTAGAGTTGAGGAACTGAGCTTCAACCGTGGCTGCTATGCCGTTGATGTCACATATTTCTATAAGGTGACCGGTGTTGCATTCCCGGGGGAAAGGACTGTTACCGGTCTTGCGATCTTTGAGAAGCGCGCTATTCTCTTCGGCAGTGAAGGAAGCGCAAAGGTATTCTCTTCAAAAGATGACCAATGCAGCCGTGGCAACAGAAATATGCCCGTGGCTGTTGTTGAAGCAGTCGATCCCATCCCCCTGTCAATGAAAATCATAGATGAGAAGCACCACCACTGCTGCGATAGCGGCAACCGCATAATCCCCGATTATATAGCAGACAGCTTCGAGGACGAATTGGTAATAGGCCGTGCTTGCAAGCAGCTCTTGGTTACTCTGGGTCAGTTCTCCATCATCAGACTTGAGCGCGACACACAGCTGCTCATACCGGTTTATGACTACTGTCTCCCCGAAAAAGATTGCATCGGCAGCGAAGATGATCCCTGCACACTTTTCAGCTGCATCCCCTTCCCCGTGGATGACTTCTTCCCACCCAGTGACGGCTCCAACAGCTGCGGCTGTGCCGCCGAGACCTGCTAGTAAAAAATCACGCCACTTTTGCCGCCGCCAAAAACGGCGGCAATTCTTTGTAGGTAAAAAGGTGATTTTTTACTCAAATGGCGGAATAAAGCACTCGCACTCTGAGCAGAATAACCGTAAAGCGCAGCTTGCGCCATACTTTGCTCGGAGGGATTCACAATGAAACACAAAAACCTATATATTAGTCTTGTCTGCGTCTGCCTTGCTGTTGTTTTAACCCTTGGATTCGTTTATGCGCAGAGCGAGAGTACCGCACCTATTGCAGAGAATCTGGAAATCTGCACCTACCGCGAAGTTTCAGTCGGCGGGCAACTAAAAGCCGTTGACCCTGACGGCGATGTTCTGACCTTTGAAATTACAACCACCCCCACAAAGGGAAGTATCGAGTTGGAAGAGGACAGCGGATGCTTTGTCTATAGTCCTGCCGCCGGCAAAAGGGGTCGTGACTACTTTGGCTACAAGGCCGTTGACAGCAACGGAAACTACTCCAGCGAAGCCACTGTAATCATTAAAATCGAGAAACAAAAAACCAAGGTCACCTATTCTGATATGTCAGGCAACAGTGCACACTACGCTACAATTGTTCTGGCTGAAAAGGACATCTTCGTGGGCGAGTGTCTGGGCGGAATGTATGTGTTTAACCCTGACATGCCCGTCACTCGGGGTGAGTTTCTCACCATGTGCCTGAAGCTGAATAACTTTAATATTCTTTCAGGTGTTATTACTACCGGCTTTGTAGACGACGATGACATCCCCGCATACCAGAAGCCCTATGTATCTACCGCCTTGCTTACAGGTATAGTTGCAGGCTATTCCTACGACACCGATACGGCTGTTTTCATGAGCGGTAACGGCATTCGCTATTCTGAAGCCGCTGTTATGCTCAACAAGTCCATGAATTTGACAAATGTTAACACTGAAAGCTATGGCGATACTGCTCCCGAATGGGCAGCTCAGTCCTGCGCCAACCTAAGTGCGTGCAAAATTGCATCCTATGATCAAACCGCCAGTGAGGATATTTTAACTCGCGGTGAATGTGCAAAAATCTTATGCGAAGCAATAAGAGTTTTGGATAACAGATAATCACTGCATAAAAAAAAGCGGCCAAGAGCCGCTCTTTTTTTATGCAGTTTACGCCTTTAGCTTTTCTGCCAAGGTTTCATCGCCCTCAGTAAAGATGGTTTTGTAATCGGTGTATATAACAGCACCGGGCATTGCCCCTGACGGTTTTTTTACATATCGAATCTGAGTGTAGTCAACAGGCGTCTTTCCGCCTTCTCTGCCTTGGGAATAGTACACAGCAAGGCTCGCCGCCTCTTTTATGGTCCGGTCATCAGGTGTTTGGTCATTGCATTTTATAACTACATGGCTGCCGTGTAGTTTCTGCACATGAAGCCACATATCATTGCGCAGGGAAAGCTTTGTTGTCAGCTTGTCATTTTGATTATTGTTTTTTCCAACCAGAATCTCCATACCTGAAGACGACACAAACCGAAGGGGCGAAGTTTCCTTGATTTTTTCTTTTTTTCCGGTCTTTTGTTGCCTTACGAAACCCGTTTCAATCAGCTCGCGGCGAATCTCCGCCAAATCACGTTCGCTCTCAACTCTAGTTATTATGTCAACCACACTCGCCAAGTAAGCCTCTTCTTTTTCGCCGTTAAATATAAGTTCACCTAAATACTTTTCAGCTGTTTTTGCCTTGTTGTATTCTTTGTAATACGCCGCAGCATTTTCTTGAGGTGTTTTTAAGGGATCCAGCGAAATCTCAATTTTTGGACAGCTCTCTTCGTAGTAATCTTCGGTAACAAGCAGTCTGTCACCTTTTTTCATGTGATGTAGATTGGCAGTAATAAGCTCACCGCGTTTGCGGCTCAGCTCGCGCTCCCCTGTTTTTCTCAGCTCCTCCCGTCTGGCCCCCAACTTGCGCAGAGAACGCTCGTGAGCGCTTTTAACAGACTTGAGCAATGACTGGGCCTTTCTGCGCATCTGCTCCTGCTTGTCTTTTCGGGAGAAAAAGCTTTCCAACAGCTCTGAGAAACTGTCAAAAATCTGGATTTGTCCAAGGTTTTCATACTGCTTTATAGGAAAAAACGAGAAGTCGCCGGGCTTTCCATTCTGCAAAATCATCGTTGGTGAATAAGCCTTCCCATCAACTCTCCTTTGCAGAGCCTCCAGCTCCTGACGCAATCTGTTGGTCTCCCCCTCAGCCAACAGGGAAAATGGCTTTGATGTTTCCCCCGACGCCAAGAAGCACATCTCCCGACATACCAACGGTGAAAGTCCGGAAAAGTTGTCAAGCAACCATTTATCCACAGGTATGCTTCCTGCTCTACTTATCATTCCAAGAATTATGTCAACCTGTGTTTCCATAAACGGGGGTTTTTCCTGCTTGGGAGGCAGATGATAGAACAGACCGGGAAGAATTTGTCTTGCCCGGCTCATATCCCCGTCCACTCGGCGCATACTGTCGATAATATGCCCTTCCGGACCTGTAAGTATTATGTTGGAGTTTCGCCCCATCATCTCAATTATCAGCTTTTTGCTAATCTCTGTCCCCATTTCATCATAGGCAGCAAGGTCTAAGATAAGCATGCGTTCAAAATCCGGCTGACTCAAACCGACTATTCGTGCTCCCACCAAATGCTTTCGCAGAAGCATGCAGAACATAGGCGGGCTCTGTGGGTTTTCAAAACTTTCATTAGTCACGTGAACCCGTGCCGTTCCGACTCCTGCCGATAGAAGCAGACGCAGGGTCTGCCCATTACCGTGAACAGTGAGCAATATGATGTCCTTTGCCGGCTGCTGCACCTTATCTATTTTTGCGCCGACGATTTCCTTAGAAAGCTCGGCGGATACTGCATTTATGCAAATTGCGTCAAGTGGCATATCTTTTCCTCGTTTTTCGGGTAACTTATTCTTCCCCGACTATTATTGCAAACAGTTGGCTTATTCTATCCGTTTCTCCCTTAAAATAAAGCCAGCCGAAAAGGGTTTCAATTCCGGTTGCCGCGTGGTAATCGGAAATTTGAGCATTCTTCGGAACGGAGTTTACCTTGGCATTTCTGCCACGCTTATACACGGCGAGCTCCTCATCGGCCAGTTTGGGCATTATTTTCTCCGCCGCTCTTGCCTGAGCCGCTGCGCAAACATAGCGCACGGTGGTCATGTGCAGACCTTTGGAGGTGCTTTTTCCGTTTTTACACAACCAAGTGCGAATAAGAAGCTCATAAACGGCGTCACCAATATGGGCAAAACCCAGAACACTGGTGTTGCCCATTTCCTCTTCAGTCATTTGAGGTTTGAAGTAATCAGTCATTTTTCCTCCGAAAAACGGGGCTTTCGTGCTGAAAGCCCCGCCGTTATTTAGGTTAATCCTTCCAGTCGTATGTGGGTGTGTCGGAATACTCGGAAAAGCTCACGCTGTCAGCTCCGATGTTTTCAATCGGTGCTGTTCCGTGGATTACCTGCATCTCCTGCCATTGCTGCTTGGTAACAAGCAGCTGACGGGGTTTCGAACCCTCAAACGGTCCAACGATACCCAGTTCCTCCATTTGGTCAACAATGCGCGCTGCCCGGGCATAGCCCAGTTTCAGTCTGCGCTGGAGCATGGATACGGACGCCTGCTTGGTTTCAAAGATAACGTCCACCGCTTGTGGCAGCAGATCATCATAATCAGAACCAAGTCCGCCGGACTCTTCCTTGCTATCGTCACTGCCAGACTTTTCTTCCGCTGCCTTTTCAATCTGAGCAAGGATGTCTTCGCTGTATTCGACCTCTGCGCTCTCCTTAACAAAAGCAATGACCTTTTCTCTTTCTTCGTCGGATACAAAGGCGCCCTGAATACGCATGGGCTTGCCAGCGCCAAGGGGTGCATAGAGCATGTCACCCGCGCCGATAAGCTTTTCCGCGCCGGAGTTGTCAAGGATGATACGGCTTTCCATTGCGGAGGACACCGCAAATGCGATTCTACTGGGGATATTCGCCTTCATTAGACCGGTTATTACATCTGCTGAGGGCCGCTGGGTGGCAATAACCAAGTGCATACCGGAGGCTCGTCCCATCTGAGCTACGCGGCAGACGCTCTCTTCAACCTCTTTTGACGCAACCAGCATCAGGTCTGCAAGCTCGTCAATTACTATTACCACCCGGGGTATTGTGGGCTCACCGATACTCTTTTGATGTATATTATACCCCGCCAAATCACGAACTCCGACCTCTGAAAACAGTCTGTAGCGTTTGAGCATTTCAACAACTGCCCACTGGAGCGCACCGGCAGCCTTTTTGGGGTCTGTTACAACGGGAACAAATAGGTGGGGCACGCCGTTGTAAAGACCCAGTTCAACCATTTTCGGGTCAATCATAATAAGACGTACTTCTTCGGGGGTCGCCTTGTAGAGAATACTTAAAATCAGCGAGTTCATACAAACCGACTTACCCGAACCGGTTGTACCGGCGATGAGCATATGAGGAAGCTTTGCAATATTGCCTATAATCGCGTTGCCGCCTATATCCTTGCCGATCGCAAAGCTCAGCTTTGACTGGGCATTCTTAAAGCTGGGGGAATCAATTATATCGTGTAGATAAACTAAACTTGTAAGCTTGTTAGGCACTTCAATACCGACGGTAGAGATTTTGTCGGGGATCGGAGCAATCCGAACACTTGTTACACCGAGAGACAGGGCAAGGTCTCCGGCAAGATTTGTCAGCTTTGCCAGCTTAACACCCTGATCCAGCTCCAAATCATAGCGCGTCACAGTAGGGCCTCTGGTTATTCCCGTAATCGTACCGTTAACACCAAAGCTGTGAATTGTACTCTCCAGACGCTCACGGTTGAGGGCGATTTCCTCTCCCCCGTCTACCACACCCGTGCCACTTCCGGAGCGAAGCAGATCAATAGGCGGAAATTTGTACTCATCCACGTCTTCGGACAGTTCTTTTTCAATGGACTTGGTGATCTGAGCAGTCTCCGCCTCAACCTCGTCACGAGAGATCTTCTTCGACGGCGCCGAAGGCTTTGCCGCTTCGCTGGAGATGCCGGTTGTTTCAACAAAACCCGCACCTGTCGCCGCCGGAGTGACGCCGAAGGGCTGTACGTCTGCTGTCGGCATTTGTGCCGGTGGAACGCCCCTGTCATTTTCTTCAGCGAAAACCTGATCCGGGGTTCTTACCCTGGGCTTCGTATTAAAAAATCCTACACGTTCCTCAACATAGTTTTCGTCGGGAACATTTACTTCGTCAATCGGAATATCAATTGCCTTGCGGTGTTGTCTGCCCGCAGGCGCATTCACAGCGGGCGGCTGAGTTGTTGTGGCAAAGGGAGCCGCTTTTGCTGCCTGCGCTTTTGCCTGCGGCACAGCAGGCTGCTGGCGTGTATCCGCCTCGATCAATCTGTTTTTTTCCCTTTGCTGTTTTACAAGTGCAATAAGCTTTGGAACAGTAAACCCAAGTGAATTCATGGCAAAGAATACAAATCCGAACAGGAATACGGGAAATGCCCCGTAAATAGTCACTGCCGACTTCATCCCCATGGCCAGAGCGCCGGACAGTAGACCGCCACTATTCATTATCTTCCCGCTATCATATAGCTGCTTAAAGATTGCTTTTGAAAACTCCCAATTTACCGCCTCCGAAAACAAGTGACAGATCGAGCCAAAAAACAGTGGCGTCAGAAGGGCGGCAACTATGCGCCACCCAGTGTTTTTTTCCTTAAAAAACACAAGGGTACAAGCGCACACGAGAAGCATCGGCGGGAATACATAATAACCCCATCCGATGATTCCCTTTATAAAGCCGCAAAAATATGTAATGAACCAGGCATCAACATCGGCATAACCGATAAACGCAAACAGGCTGAGAAACAGGCATAAAACCGCTCCGATTCCCCGGCGCAAAGGTGACATCCCTTTCTTTTCCGGAACTGCGGGCACATTTTTCGGAGACTGGCTTGCCTTTGTTGTTTTCTTTGCCGTCGTTGTCTTTTTTGGTGCAGGTTTTTTTGTCGTTTGTGCCATTTATTCCACTCCAAATCAAAAAATAAACGAGAGGACTATCGTTAGTATACCTACGCCGAAGCAGTAGTAGCAGAACTTTCCGAATTTCCCTTTTTGCGAAAGCATTTTAACCAATCTGATTGCGAAATATCCGGTGACGGCTGCAACGATCATTCCTACAAGATAAGGCAATACCTGCACCGACTCCGCGCCATCACTTATAGCTTTGTAGACATTTAGCAGGGTTGCCCCCAGAACCGCGGGGATCGACATCAGGAACGAAAACTTAACTGCAAAGTTCCTGTCAAGTCCGGTGGCCATTCCGGCAGTAATTGTAGCGCCCGAACGGGAAATACCGGGAAGGGTCGCCACCGCCTGACAAAGACCGATTACAAAAGCGTTTCCCACTGTCATGGTGGCAGCAGTTTTCTTGCCACGGACAATTTTGTCGGAAACATATAGAATCGCCCCCGTGATCAGGAATGCAATGCCTATAAAAAAGGTGTTGTAGTACAGCTTTTCAACCGCATTAGCTAACGGCAAAGCAACGAGCAAGGGCAGCGTAGCAATTACAATCATCAGTGCTAACCGGCGCTCAGGCTTGGGTCCTTCATCATCCGGTTTGGGATGACGGGCATCTTTAATAATACCAACCACCTCATTAAACATGCCTACGATATCTTTCCAATAAACAAAACAAATGGAAATCAGCGTTGCAAGGTGAAGCAGGGTATCAAACAGTATGTGGTTCTCCCCAACTCCCGACATCTGAAACAGATTCTGCAAAACAGAAAGGTGCCCGGAACTCGAAATGGGTAAAAACTCCGTTACTCCCTGAATTAAACCAAGAAGCGCGGCAAATAAAATTGACATAAGCTTTCCTCCACTAATAGGACACTATACTTCGGAGCCTTGCTCCCTCGGCTGGGCTGTGCGGAAGGTTTTTCTCCTCCGACCACGTTTGCGTCGAGTTTCCGGATGAGATTTAGATTTGTAGAAAGCTTCCATCTTCTCATCCGCCTTATAGATTATGCGGTTAACTGTCCACGTATCTTCATCTGCACAACGAAAGCGGATTCTAATGAGAAACTTTCCGTGTTTTTTACATGTGCACAGGGACATATAACGCCTGTCGCCCTGATTAATCCACCTTGCGCACTTCATACTTTCACCGCATTCCGGACACGCCGGAGCGCAAATGCGCTTGTCGTGAAAGGCGGCTTCTCGCGTTTCAAAGCCTGCAATCGCACTGTGCTCCAAAGGATCGGTCTCCCCTTCGGCATTTGGGTTAGCGCAACGGGTGGACAGATTTGATATGGCGTTGTCATACTCCGCCAGTCCCGCTTTTAAATCCAGCTTTGAACAGACCAAAGCGGTGTTAAAAGCATCGCCTAAAGCATCGTGGGCAATCCTTGTTTGTTCTATTTCAAAGTGCTCCATCGCAAGAGCTAGACCGGTTTGATTTCTACCGGCTTTTGTTTGAATGTTATAGATTATTTGAAGGTTGACCCAGCTGCTGATCCAATCCCATTCAAGGTCGTGGATAATGATGTTCTGCTCCATTATCGCTCTGTCATCACTACCCCACGTGAGAAATGTGCAGTCATCACCGCACCACTCGCGGAACTTTGCGAAGGCTTCTTTAAAGCCCACTCCGCCCTCAAGGCGGTCCTTATCAAATCCGGTTAGTTTCTCAACCTTATAGTGCATCCTGCGGAAATACACCGGTTTAACGTCAATCTGAAACTCTTCTCCGGGCTTGTTATCCTCCGTCATTTTAACTGCGCCAATTTGAATAATCTCCCCCCGCAAATGTATGGGGAGTCTGTTAAATATGGCAGATTGTGAGGACATGGCCTGATTCCATTCCATATCCATAACAATATAACCCATGCTTGTAACCATTCCCTTCGGATTGTTATAAAAAGTAAATCTGCATTTAATAACATAGATTTACATAATCTCATAATTTATTATTGTAACATACTTTTTTCAATAAGCATAGAGTTTTGTTCTACCCTATTGAAAAACTTTAGGTCGCGCTCTGTTCCTGCATTTTTGCTCTATTGCGCTTATCAAGGAGAGCACGCAGAAAATAGACAATTGCGTACACCACGACAGAGAAAACTATTATAGTCGCTCCGCTGGCAATTCCTAAAACATAGGACAGTATAAGTCCTGCAAAGCTGTCAAAAAGGCCGATGGCAATTGCAAGCAGCATTCTTCCGGAGAGTTTATCCGAAATCAAGGTAGCCGTTGCCGCAGGTGCCGTTAGCATGGCTATTACAAGAATAATACCAGCAACCCTTATAAGAACAACCACTGTGAGCGCAATAAGAATTAATAACAAGTATTCCAGAAACGCAGTTTTAATTCCGTTAATGCTGGCAAAGCCCTCGTCAAACAGAAACGCCTTCCAGTCATTGAACAGAGCCAAAATCGTTATGCATACTATAGCGGTGAGAATTGCCATCATGAGCAAATCGTTTCTTGTAACGGTTAGAATGTTACCAAACAGATACGAGCTCATATCCGGAGGGTAGCCCTCCATAAAACCAATAAACGCAGTTCCCAGTGCCATACCGGTTGACCAAAACAGGGCAATAATAATGTCTGTGTGAACCCCGCCCCTGCGCTGAATTTTGCCCACTCCGATTGCAGCGCCAACAGAAAACAGCACCGCACCAATCATAGGCTCAAAACCGCAAAGGTATCCCAAGCCTACACCGCCATAGGCCGTGTGGGCAATACCTCCGCTCATCATAATTAGCTTTTTTTCAACAACGATAACGCCCACGATTCCGCAGACCACACTCGCCAAAATGCACGCCATCACGGCGTTCTGCATGAATTTATATGACAGAATCTCAGTCAGCATGATGGTGCTCCTCTCCGTTGCAGCAATCGTGCCCGCCCAGAACTCTGTGGGGCACGCCGTGAGCAATTAAGTCAACCGGGCAGCCGTACATTTGGGTTACAGTCTCCTCTGACAGCTCCGGCTCACCGTGATAGATAAGCGTACGATTAAGACAGGCAATGGAGGTCACCTGAGAGGCAATTGCCATCATGTCGTGAGTTACAAGAATGATTGTAACAGTCTCGTTCAGCTTAGCCAGCAGTTCAAAAATGTGCTGTCTGGACTTGGGGTCAACGCTGGCAGTGGGTTCGTCCAAAAGCAAGATCCGCGGCTTTGTTGCCAAGGCTCTGGCAATTAGCAAGCGCTGGAACTCGCCACCGGAAAGCTCAGAAATCTGCCTGTCCGCCAGTTCAAGGATGCCGACCCGCTGCAGCTCGGCGTCCGCATACTTGCGATGTTTTGCCGAGAAGCTCTTCAAGGGGTGAATAGGCCCTTTCAAAAACGCTGTCATGACCACCTCACGAACGGAGATGGGAAAGCTCCTGTCAACCAAGGAAAACTGAGGCACATATCCTATTTCCGCAGGAATCCGGCTGTGTTTTCCGAAAACACTGATCGTTCCGCTGGTAATGGGGACAAGACCGAGAATTGACTGGAGCAGTGTGGTTTTGCCTCCGCCGTTCGGACCGATAATACCCAAAAACTCGCCCTCAACCACATTCAAACAAACATTGGTAAGCGCCGGGGTATTTCTATATGAAACATTGAGCCCCTCAATGTGGATTGCAATATTTTCTTTGTTTTTTTCCATTAACCTACGCCCTCCCCTATGGCACTTGCCATTGATTTAAGGTTTGCAATATAGTCCTTTGAGAGAGGGTCGAGCATAATTGTTCTCCCGCCTATTTCCTCAGCAAAGGCGGCAGACTGGCTGCTGTCAACCTCTGCTTGGTAAAACACGGCTTTAATGTCTTTTTCCCTGGCAAAGTCAACCATCTCCATTAACCGGGCCGCAGTCGCTTCCTTGCCGTGTTCCTCGAGGGCATACATCTCCAAGTCGTAATCATCCGCGAAGTAGCCGAAGGCCGGGTGGAACACTATAAAGCTACGGCTGGTAACCGGTTCCAGAATTTCCTTTATTTCTTTGTCCAAAACCTCAAGCCGGGCAATATACAACTTAGCATTATTCGCATATATATCAGCGTTATCCGGGTCACGGGCGCACATTTCATCTGCAATTGTCTGAACCATAACAGCTACACGCAAAGGTGAGAGCCACACGTGGGGGTCACGCCCACCGGCTATTGTCAGCTCAGGGTACTTGTCCGCAGCAGCAGCATCAAGAGAAACCTGTTTAGTCCTGTCGTTTAAAGACGGTAAAATGCTTGTTTCTTCAACGGGCACACCTATGGAAAAATATATTGCCGCATCTGCAAACTTAACCATTTCCTTTGCAGTCGGCTCATAGCTCTCCGGTGAAAATCCGGGGGGGATCATAACAACCACTTCCACCAAATTACCGCAAACGGCTTCAACAAAGGCCTGCTCCGGCACAATACTCACGGCAACAATCATTTTTGATTCTTCTTTTACTTCTTGTTTACAGCCGGAAAACGCCGAAATTACAACACACAACACTAAAATAATTATTGAAAAATTCCTAGATTTCATCCAAAGCCCCACTTAATTACTGTTATTTTCCTCAATTACTGACTTGTTATTATACTACTTATTCCCAGCTCTGGCAAGGGCGCATATTGCCGCAAAAAGTCAAAAAAGGACGGTGAAACAGCTGCCTCACCGTCCTTTTGGTTCTATTGCGCAGAAAGCTGTTCCAAAATCCTTTGAATCAGCATCCAAACATTCCCGATCGACTTAATATTTGCCCGCTCGTTTGGTGTGTGAACGTCCTTTTGATCCGGCCCAAAAGATATTATGTCAACCCCATCTATTCTTGCAGCAAAATATCCGCATTCAAGGCCCGCATGGATGGCCTCTGTTCTTGCCTCCATACCAAAGATCTCACGATAGCTGTCCATTGCCAGCTCACGCAGTGGTGAGTTCTTTTGGTACTCCCACTGAGGGTAGTCATTTGAACAAACGCTCTTGCCCCCGGCAAAGTACGCGATAGCCTCCAGCTGCTTAGCGACGGCGGCCTTCCTTGTTCCCACAGAGCTTCTTGCCGAGGAGGACACCACCAGTTTATCGCCCTCCTGAGCAACTATTCCCGGGTTTGCACTGGTTTCAACAAGCCCCGGCACTACCGCACTCATTCCTAAAACACCGTTTGGCATTAGGAGAATTGAGTTGAGAACTCTCTGCCGGCTTGCCCTTGTGTAGCAATACATTTCCTCCTGCTCTCCCATCATGGTTTGCAGTTCTACGGAATCCACACCCTCCAGCTCATGATTAAAGACCGCAACCGAGCTGTTAAGGCAATCTAAAACGCTGTCAATTTTATCGTTGTCAATATATAGAGATGCCTCGCATCTGCTGGCTATGGCGTTCATTTTACCGTCGCAGTTGATGCTGCTTAGATAAACCCCTTCCCAGCTCAGATTAGAAAGAAGCCGCGCCATAAGAACGATTGCATTCGCCCTGCCATAGTGAATATCAATCCCCGAGTGGCCGCCCAGCATACCGCCAAGGCCAATTTTCAGCTCCGTTTTGCTGCTGATAAGTCCTCTTGTTATAGGTATTTCCAAATCGTTTCGGAACGCGCCGGCACAACTGGTGTAGAAAATGCCTTCATCCTCAGTATCCAGATTAAGGAAGTATTTCCCTTTTAGCGCAGTGCAGTCAAAATGTTCTGCTCCGAGGAGGCCCACTTCTTCCTGAACGGTGATAACCACCTCCAAGTCGGGGTGGGCTATGCAGTTTGAATCTAAAAGCGCAAGGGCGTAGGCAACGGCAATACCGTTGTCAGCGCCAAGGGTTGTTCCCTCGGCACATAGCCAGCCGCCGCGCTCAACTACTTTTATTCCATCCTCATAGTCCAATTTGCAGCCGGGTGCGCGGACATATACCATGTCCATATGGCCCTGGATTATAACCGGCGCGCATTTGCAATCCTTAACTGTTGCCGGCTTTTTTATGAGCACATTGTTATATGCATCCTGAATAACTTCCAAATTACGTAATCTGGCGAAATCAACCAGATAGTCACTAATCCGTTTTTCGTCGTAGCTTGCATGGGGTATTGCACTAAACTCCTTGAAAAAGCTAATTACTTTTTCATCATTCTCCATTTTTTCGATTCCTTTCACTTGCTAATTACAGTTCTTGCGATTATATTGTCCGGGCTTTTTCAGTCTCTCTTTCCACAAATCGCCCCCCACTCTGATTTATTTTTCTATATATACTTTATTATCGGTGAATATAAGAAAATTGTCAAGGAAACGGATAGGCAGAAAGCCCAGATCACCGCCCTGTTTTTAGTACCGGAAGCAGACGCTTAGCAAGCACTGCACCCAAAACCGCCGAGAGCACGTCTCCGGGAAGAAAAACCAAGCAGCAAGAAACTAATAGTGTATTTATGGAAATTGCCTGCCCTATGTAAAAATTTGAAATCAATCCAAAGAATGTAACGCCTATTGCGTACACTGCGACCATACCTGCTAAACCCGCAAGTATTAGGTTTACATAACTGCTCCCTCTCTTCTCAACAATATAGCCGGCAGCATACGCCCCCAAGGCCATACCTGCGAGGTATCCGAAGGTAGGTTTTAGAATATAAGCCGGTCCCCCGCCTTGAGTGAAAATCGGGATGCCTATTAGTCCAATAAAAATATAAAGCCCAACGGAAATCAGGCCGTTTCTTTTTCCCAGCAGAAGACCCGCTAAATTTGTGAAGAAGAACTGCATAGTAATCGGTACAATTCCTAAGGGTATTCTGATATATGCACCAGCAGCTGAAAGCGCGGCAAACAGTGCGCACAGTACCATGCTTCGCGTATCAAATCTATTTTGTTTTACTGTTTTTTTCATTTAAAAGTTTCTTTCATAAAATCGCTACCAATGGAGACCTCTCCACTTGTTAGAGTCATTTCCCTGCCATCATCACAGCAAACCACAAGCCCGCAATCGTCATCAATGTCCAGCACTTTTGCAGATACAAGCTCACCATCCTTGCTGAACGTAACACGTTTATCATACATTATGGAACGTTCCTTGTACCGAACAATGTATTGGCGGTCCTCCAAGTTATTAAACCTGTCCAAAATCTTTGCAGCAACCTTTGCGGCCAACTCATTGCGGGAAACATCACGCAGATTAATTGAGCCGGCAATGTCCCTTATCTCCTCAGGAAAGGCCTCCTGCTCCGTAGTACAATTGATCCCAAGCCCCAGAACTATATGGTCGATTGTTTGACTCTCGAAGTCCATCACCGCCTCAGTGGAAATACCGCAAATCTTCTTTCCCAATAGAAATATATCGTTTACCCATTTTATTTGCGGAGTTTCCCCGGTTAATTCTTCAATGACCTCACAAACGCTAACCGCCGCTGCCACGGTTATCAGTTGAGGTTTTGCAATCACTTTCTCAGGCCTCAGAATCATACTCATATACAAGCCTGTACCCTCCGGTGAAAAAAAGCTCTTGCCGCTGCGCCCCCGTCCGGCCTCTTGTTTCTCCGCCAGAACAACAGCACCGTGTCTCTCACCCTCAAGGGCCATTCGCTTGGCGGAAGTGTTTGTTGAATCTACGGTTTTATATACTACTATTTCGTTGTCACGATATTTCTCCGGCATAAAAAATGTAATACCTTCTTTGGAAAGAAGGTCGCTCTTTGCGTTGAGCATGTATCCTCGATTGTGTTGAGAGTTTATAATATGCCCCTGCTCTTGAAGGGTTCGGATTGCCTTCCAAACAGCATTGCGGGATATGCACAGACGCTCCGCGATCTCTTGCCCGGAAATATATTCGTTTCGGTTGCTCTCCAAAACTTCGAGCACTTTGTTTTTGGTTGACATTAGTCTTCACCTCTTTGCGATTGATTTTAACTGCTTCGAGCACAACTGTCAACCTAATTCTTAAATTAGGTTGACAGTAATATAGGAAATATTCGGGAATGAATGGGACACATTGGGGAAATACTATCCGTATCATCCACCGGGGAGGTAATCACGTTGCTGAACAAGGTCGAGATATGTGGCATAAACACAGCGAAACTCAGTATCCTAAAAAATGATGAAACCATAGAGCTTCTCAGAAAGACAAAGGAGGGTGACACTCAGGCAAGAGAAAAACTTATTTCCGGTAACTTGCGTTTAGTTCTTTCGGTAATACAAAAATTTTCATCCAGAGGCGAGAATGTTGACGATCTTTTTCAGGTCGGCTGCATTGGTCTAATAAAGGCCATAGATAACTTTGATATCACGCAACCCTTTCGTTTTTCAACCTACGGTGTGCCGATGAGTATCCCTTGTTGAAATAGCAAACATGTGCCCATTCTCCTTGACAGCCTCATTATTCTGATATAAAATACACAGGCTATGTTTGTCCAGCAGTTCAACTTTATTGAGGATCCGCCTCCTGAGCGAGAGCTCGTTTAAAACCTGTTGTGCCTGAAAAATGAATATGCCCCTGTACCTCACCAGGATAGAGGGTCCGCCTCCTAAGCGGAATGTAGTGCGTTCGAGTCGCGCCAGGGGTGCCACAAAAAAGCCAAAGACCCTGAAAATCAAGGTTTTCGGCTTTTCTTATTTTCGTATACTTTGAAAACAGCTCAAAAACAACAACTTGCAATAATTAAGTTTATGCGAATTCTCAATTAGCACCATATTAACGACCCACAGGAGCGGAAAATGTTTCAGCTACTATTAGTAATAATCTATTTAGCTTTCATCAGCTTGGGCTTACCGGATTCGCTCTTGGGCGCATCTTGGCCAAGCATGTACCAGGGCTTTGGTGTTCCTTTATCATACGCAGGCGTAATCGCCATGATTGTTGCCGTTGGAACTGTAGTATCCAGCCTTCTAAGTGACCGGCTAACAAGGAAACTCGGAACAGGTCTTGTTACTGCAATCAGCGTGCTTATGACCGCAGCAGCGCTGTTTGGTTTTTCTGTTAGCAATTCTTTTTGGATGCTGTGCTTATGGGCTATCCCCTATGGGCTCGGTGCCGGCAGCGTTGACGCGTCACTTAACAACTACGTCGCCTTGCATTACGCAAGCCGTCACATGAGCTGGCTGCATTGCATGTGGGGTGTTGGCGCCTCTCTCGGGCCTTACATTATGGGTTACGCCTTAACCGGTGGTCAGGGCTGGAACCTGGGGTATCGTTATATTGCAATTCTGCAAGTCGTGTTGACTGCCATTTTGCTGTTTAGCTTGCCGCTTTGGAAAAAGCGTGCGCAAGAAAGCAGCTGCAAAGACGGCAAAAGTGCCTCGACTAAGCCCCTGTCTTTGAGGCAGATTGTTAAGATTCCGGGTGTAAAAGAGGTTATGCTCACCTTCTTTTGCTATTGTGCTCTTGAGCAAACAACCGGTCTATGGGCCAGCAGCTACCTGTTCCTGCATAAAGGCTTGTCCTCTGAAACTGCTGCGAGTTTTGCAAGCTTATTCTTTATTGGAATAACTGTCGGGCGCGCCTTGAGCGGCGTACTAACAATAAAATTCAGTGATACCCAACTGATCCGCTGCGGTGAAGGTCTTATTCTGGCAGGCATCATTTTTCTATTCCTCCCCTTTGGTGAAACAATGGCGTTAATAGGTCTAATAATAATCGGACTGGGATGCGCCCCTGTTTATCCCTGCATCATTCATTCCACACCTGCGCATTTTGGGGCGGATAAGTCTCAGGCAATTGTCGGCGTTCAAATGGCCAGCGCATACGTGGGAACCTTTGTTATGCCCCCCTTGTTTGGTATAATCGCCAATTACATCAATGTTGCCCTACTCCCGGTCTATCTGGTAGGAATCGCTATACTTATGCTTTTTATGCACGAGCTGTTAATTAAGAGGACCGGAAATAAGGATATTGCTGCTTCATAACGAAAAAGGCCTCTTGTTGTAGGGTAACTACAACAGGAGGCTTTTCTGCATTTCTATTTCCAGAGTTTACTGGCTTTTTCATCTTTTGCCAAACATAGTTCTCTGAGAGCTTCTAAATCCGCTGTTTGGTCTTTTTCAGGGTCGTCATAGTCCAAAACCTCCAGCAGTGAAATCTCGAACTCGTCCACACCATATTTCTCGACTAACTCTCTAAAATGTTTGTTTGGGTGGCTGGGTGTGAGCCTGGCTCTCAGTGCGTTCATTCCTGCCTTTGTATCCTTGGAAATCTCTAAGAAACTTTCCCCCGTTGGTTTACATAATATTGACAGAACTCCCATTTCAGGCTTTCTGTTTTTGTAGTCGTCCATGAGTTGCTTTCGTCTTTCAGTTTTCATCTTTTCTCCTTTTTTACCGGTGTATTCTGAATACACTCCATATCGAGTTTTATAATGTCATCAAATGTCCTGCACCCGGAAAAGCTTCACCGCTTTGGCATATGTTAGCAGCGTCAGCAAGGAGAACAGAATAATTCCTATTGCTAAAATCATCATTTTATATCCAAAAAATTGGGGATCAGGCGTGTCAAGCTTATCGCGGAAAAATGGGAAAATGTTTGTTGCCGCCTCGCTAAAGCAGATAAACAAAAACACGAAAACACTTGACAAAGCAAAAGATTTACCCACATTTTTGACGTTTCTATAGTAGGGAACCAAAAATGTCAGATTAAATAATCCATACTGGATAAATGCAAATCCAAACATCGCAATATTCGCATCCATGCCCACCGCATTCCCCGGAAGATTAAACTTTCCGCGGATTACCGCAAAAGGCACCGCAATCACAATTTGCAGAAGCTGAAGAATGCAAACGTGGAGAATTCTCGCGCCCACGATATCCTTTTTCTCAACAGGCAGGGTCATCGTATAGAAAACATCGTTATTCTCTCTCCCGCTGAGGCAGGTAAAAAACACTGCCAAACCGGTATAAAAGAACGCTACGCCATATGGGTAATTCGGTATGAGCAGCATTGCCGACAGGCACAGAAAGAGCACGGAGGTCGGATGCATCGTCAAGCGAAATTCTTTGATCAGCAGATTTTTCATACAGTCTCAGCCCTCCCCAAATCAACCATAATGGACTCAAGGTCCGCATCACCAACCGGCACACCGATTTTAGCGGCATCTTCTGACCGTACAAGGGCAGTAAAGCCCTCTTTTGCCCGCTTACAGCCGATTAGCAAATTCTTCGCCGCCGGCTCTAACTGCCCGTCCGTAAAATTAACTGTTTTATACGAACGCACAAAATTATTTAGTTCCCCTGTGGCTAGGATTTGTCCGTCTTTTATAAAGATAATATCGTCAGCGCACTTATCCAGATCAGATGTTATGTGGGTGGAGAACAAAATCGTAACGCCCTCGTCACACAGGTTGAGAAATATCTCAATTAGCTCATCCCGGGAGACAGGATCCAAACCGCTTGTAGGCTCATCAAGTATGAGAAGCTCTGCATGGTGAGACAGTGCAAGTGTCAGCGCATATTTAACCTTCATTCCGTTTGACAGCTGCGCCGGAGTTTTACCCTCATCCAAGGAAAAAAGTTTCAAATATTTTTTGTATAACGCTTCATCCCAGTTCCGGTAAAAACCCGCTGTTACTTTGGAAATGGACGAGATTTTTTTGTTTGAATAGAACGGCGCGCCACCCGATAAAAAGCCGATACGCTCCTTTATTTCTCTCTCGTTTTTCCCGAAATCCTTATCAAAGAAGCATATGCTTCCCCTTTCGGGATGAACCATATTCAGCAGAGATTTCAGTGTAGTGGTCTTTCCTGCGCCGTTTCTGCCGATAAATCCGGTTATCTTCCCTTGCCTGAGGCTGAAACTGACGTTATCTAAAAAGAAGCCCTCATAGCTTTTGCATAAGCCCTGTACCTCAAGAACGTTCAACACCCTGCTCCTCCTTTTCAACAGTCTCCTTTATGGCCTCTGCAAACTCATTAAAATCCGCCGGATCATCGCCGGGATAAATCTCCATACCTCTACCGGCAAAAATTGCCTCCGCGATTTTTGACATTAGGTCCGACTTTTGCAAGGCAATGCCTCTTCGCGTGTCTGCCATTATTATGAGATTATCGCCTTCAGAAATTGAAAACATGTCCCTTATTTCCTTGGGAATAACTATCTGCCCCTTGGAACCGACCTTCACTGTACTCATGAAGTTTTTACATTTTTCTCTCACAGCAAGCCCTCCCCCCTTGTATGAAAAGTAATACTTGTATGATTATTATAACGCTAAAAAGAAAACGTGCAACTGTTTTTTTATGCACCTTCCCGATTTTTACAGTATTTTTTTGACTTTTAGGCTATTGAAAATACTATAATTCGCCACAATTTGTTCATATCCTGATGTTATACTGTTAGAAACAGGCGATTTTATGCAGCTTTCATTGCAAACTGACAGAATTCCAGTTTTTGCTGCCGTGCTTTGCCCGGCTGCATTTTTTATCATTTCCCGGTGTTTTATATTGCTATCATTGTAGGAGGTTATGTGATGTCATGGAAGAAATGGCTTGAGGACAAAGTATCTGGAAACGAGGAGGTCGTCGCCATGTTGTCCTCTTCACTTGAAGAACAGGAACAATATAGGCTTATTCTCGAATGCTTTCCCATGTCCGTTCCCAAGTACTATCTCTCGCTCATAGACAGGAGCGATCCGGATGACCCTATAAAGAAAATGTGTATCCCCTCTCTCGCAGAATTGGATATTACAGGCCACTTTGATACCAGCGGTGAGGGAGAAAACACCGTTATAACCGGTATGCAACACAAATATGGTGCTACATCATTGGTCTTATCGACCAACAGCTGCGCAATGTATTGCCGCCACTGTTTCCGAAAGCGCCTTGTGGGCTTAACTGACGAGGAAATACTTTGCCACTTTGACAGTATGATTGAATACATACGCCAGCACGAGGAAATGTCCAATGTTCTCATCTCCGGTGGGGACGCTTTCCTAAACAGCAATGCCATCATAGAACGCTACTTATCAGCTCTCTGCGAGATCGACCATCTGGATTTCATTCGTTTCGGTACGAGAACTCCCGTTGTCCTGCCGCAGCGCATATATGAAGATGAAGAGCTGCTGCAAATCATTAAAAAATACCAAGAAAAGAAAAACATCTATGTCGTAACACAGTTTAACCACCCGCGGGAGCTGACCCCTGAGGCAAAAAAGGCAATAAATGCTTTACACTCATGCAACATCGAGGTGAAAAACCAAACTGTTCTCCTTCGCGGAATTAACGACAAGCCGGAAATTCTGGCCGAGCTAATGCGCAGGCTAACCCAATTTAACATCACTCCCTACTATGTTTTTCAGTGCCGCCCTGTAAGCGGTGTTGGCACCCAGTTCCAGGTTCCGATATCTGAGGGTATAAAAATAGTTGAGGCAGCAAAAACAAATCTGGGTGGTCCTGCCAAGTGCTTTAGATATGCCATGTCCCACATAACAGGAAAAATCGAAATTCTGGGTGACTTGGGCGATGGGCAAATGCTCTTTAAGTATCATCAGGCAAAATATATCCAGGACACCGGAAGGCTCTTCACTCAAAAACTTTCCGAAACACAAGCGTGGCTGGAGGAAATTCCACAGTAAAAACACAAATAAACATAAATAAAGGTTTCTCGATAATCGAGAAACCTTTATTGGTTTGAGCGCTGATCAGCAAGTATTTGCTTTTTATCTCCGTACATGAGCGAAAACAATATGTCGCATTGCAAGACAGTTTGATGAAAAGCTGTTTCCGGCAAACCCGCGGTGAGTGCCGGATATTGATGATACTTATGCCTGTTCTTCTCTCATCTTAGCGAAGCATTCGCTGCAATAAACAGGTCTGTCAGACTTGGGCTCAAAAGGAACTCTAGCTTCCTTGCCGCAGGATGCGCAAGTTGCTACGAAATACTCACGGGGACCGCGAGCTGCGTTCTTGCGGTTGTCACGGCAGGGCTTGCAGCGCTGGGGCTCGTTCTGGAATCCACGCTCTGCGTAGAACTCCTGCTCACCGGCGGTGAATACGAACTCGTTGCCGCATTCCTTACATACCATAGTTTTGTCTTCGAACATGTGATGAATCCTCTCTTTTGAAAAAGACTTGCCCCTTGGGGCATTTATTTTGCGTCAGCCTTCGCTGAATTCGCCAGGATTAGGGCTTCTCGCCAACTTGCGCCTGATGCGCTGTACGGCGTTGTCCACAGACTTTTCGGAACGACCGACATCTTCGGCTATTTCCGAGTAAGAAAGTCCGTTTAAATATAGTTCAAGGATATTTACTTCAAACTTTGACAAACACCGTGAATAGGTTTGGATAATCTCATCAGCGCTCTCTTGAGCAAGAACCTGCTCCTCAGGAATTCGGCGGAAAGAACTGTCTGTTGACAGACTTTCATCAGAGAGTACATCATCAAATGAAACCATTTGGTTTAAGGGTTCGTGTTTTTTTCTCAGCGCCATTTTAATTGCGGAGTATATACGCCGTTTAACACAGATTTCTGCGTAGGTTTTGAAGGTGGCGTTCATGGACAGATCAAACTCGCGTATTGCCGATAGCAAACCAAGCATTCCCTCTTGAATTAAATCCTCTCCGTCTCCCCCAACAAGGAAAAACGGGCGGGAACAAATCTTGACTAACCGAGTATACCGGAGGGCAAGCTGCTCTTCCGCAGCCTTGTCACCGGAATTGGCCAATAGGACCAGCTCGTTGTCATCCAGGTTTTTAAATTTATCCATAAATATCATATTACCCTAAGCAAAGCTGATTATAGTACTTTTTTTACAAAATGTCAAGAAAAACAGCGCCCGTTTTAAGCGTTATTGAAAATTTGATGTGTTTTTGATGTATTCTGTGAGGCTATATGCAACATTAAATGCCGTTGTGTCGTCTTTCGCTTCAACCATAACACGAATCAGCGCTTCCGTACCCGAAGGACGAACAAGGATTCTGCCCGTGTCAGCCAGCTCTTTTTCACGCTCAGAAATTAAGGCCTTTAGCTTGGCATCCGCCATAATCCGTGCCTTTGCCTCGTTCCCGCCCTCAATAGCGATATTTTGCAGAACTTGAGGATATGTATTGATCTGCGCCGCAAGCTCCGATACTTTTTTGCCGGAATTGCTCACAACCTCCAAAAACTTAACGGCAGCCAGTTGACCGTCTCCGGTGGTTTCGTCGTCCAGAAAAATCAGGTGGCCGGACTGCTCTCCGCCTAAGTTAAAGCTTTTTTCCTGCATCATTTCAAGAACATTTCTATCCCCCACTGCTGCACAGTACAAGTCGATTTCGTTGTTGCGACAATACTCATGCAGACCGAGGTTTGACATTACAGTTGCAACTATGGCGTTATTTTTTAGCTTTCCGACCGCTTTCATTTCCTTGCCGCAAATCGCCATTATCTTGTCGCCATCCACAAGATTGCCATTTTCATCAACAACCAGGCAACGGTCTGCGTCGCCGTCAAAGGCAATGCCGATATCAAAACCTCCGGCAACAAGCATTTTGCCAAGGTTTTCAATGTGAGTTGAGCCGCAGTTATTATTGATGTTAATGCCGTCAGAATGGTCACTGATAAGCTCAAGCTGCAAAGGGAATCTTCCAAAAATTTGGTTGACGGTTCTGCAAGCGGCGCCGTTTGAGCAGTCGATGAGAACCTTCATCTTTTTTATTTCGCCACCCGCTGCGGAAACAACATGCTCTACATAGCGGTCAATATATTCTTGGCTTCTATCCAGAATGTGACCAATATCGCCATTAACCTTTTTTTCAAGCTTTTCCGGTGCGTCCACCAAAGACTCAATTTCTTCTTCCAATTCATCGGAGAGCTTAAAGCCCTGTCCATTAAAAATCTTAATGCCGTTGTGTTCATATGGATTGTGTGATGCGGAAATAACTATTCCGGCCTCAGCACCCGAGTCCTTGGTGATGAACGCCACCGCAGGGGTTGGCACAACTCCCAAGTGCATTACGTTTGCGCCGGCTGCACATAAACCGGCTGTGATTGCCGCTTCAAGCATATCGCAGGAGATGCGAGTGTCTTTTCCTATGGTAAAAACCGGT
This sequence comes from uncultured Oscillospiraceae bacterium, assembly GCA_964530935.1. Taxonomy (GTDB): domain Bacteria; phylum Bacillota; class Clostridia; order Oscillospirales; family Oscillospiraceae; genus UBA2658. Next base: position 17,738 of record CAZHCB010000001.1, on the reverse strand, counting down.
TTTTTATGGGTATCCTTTGCCAACACCATTGCCGCCGCCTGACCGACTTTGAAGGCTAGCTCAACATCTAAGCTCTTGTTAACTACGCCTCTGATTCCATCCGTTCCAAAATATTTGCCCAATTTCGTTTCCCCCAAATTATATTTCGATTTGCTGCTGTCCTAAATATTCGATTCCCAGATGCTCATATGCACGCCTTGTCACGCACCGTCCCCGAGGAGTTCTGGTTATGAATCCCTGCTGCAATAGATAGGGTTCGTATACGTCTTCAAGGGTTACTGCCTCTTCATTGATTGTCGCGGCAAGAGTGTCAAGTCCCACCGGGCCTCCACCGTAAAACTCAATTATTGCCCGGAGCATTCTCCTGTCCAGAGAATCAAGCCCGAGCTTGTCAACCTCGAGCCGCGTCAGCGCTTCGTCTGCAACCTGGAGTGTGATTACTCCGTCAGAGGATACCTGGGCAAAGTCACGTACACGGCGCAGCATTCTGTTGGCAATTCGGGGCGTTCCCCTGCTGCGCAACGCAATTTCCCTTGCACCGGAGGGCTCAATTTCTATTCCCAAAATATCCGCGCTTCTGCTAACTATCAGCTGGAGCTCATCCGGTGAGTATAATTCCAGACGGAGAGTCACGCCGAAACGGTCACGCAGCGGTGCTGTTAGCTGGCCGGAGCGAGTTGTGGCGCCAATAAGTGTGAACCGGGGCAAATCAAGACGAATTGAGTTAGCCGACGGGCCTTTACCTATAATGATGTCGATTGCATAATCCTCCATGGCGGGATATAAAATCTCCTCCACAGCACGGTTCAATCTATGGATCTCGTCCACAAACAGAATATCATTTTCCTGGAGGTTAGTCAGTAAGGCCGCTAAATCTCCCGCCTTCTCTATTGTAGGGCCGGAGGTAATGCGCATATTGACTCCCATCTCGTTTGCGATTATTCCCGCAAGGGTCGTTTTTCCCAAGCCCGGAGGGCCGTGGAGCAAAACATGATCTAAGGGTTCATTGCGCATTTTTGCCGCCTGAATAAACACGCTAAGGTTGTCCTTCGCCTTCTTCTGACCTATATATTCCGAAAGAGCCCTCGGACGTAGAGAACCTTCATTGTTGTCCTCAGGAAGGATTGCCGCCGATGTGACAATATGCTCCTCCTCAGAGTTTGAAAAGTTTATACCCAAAAAGCTCCCCCCTATTTAATCATTTTCTTAAGCGCCATGCGCACAATATCCTCAAGAGCGTTATTCTCAATGTCAATATCTTTCAAGGCAACACTGATCTCAGCGCTGCCATAACCCAGAACCGCAAGTGCAGAGGCTGCGTCCGACATTTTTGAAACACCGATGCTGCCGGAGGCCGCGGAAATTGAGCCGACAGAAACCTCGCCTGTCTCCTTGCTAATCTTATCTTTGAGCTCTAAAATGACCCTTTGCGCAATTTTCTTTCCCACTCCGGGAGCAAGGGTTATCGTCTTCTCATCGCCGCTGATAATAGCCATAGCGAAGGATTCCGGTGTTGTTGCCGATAGAATTGAGAGAGCCGCTTTCGGCCCAACGCCGGAAACGCCGAGCAACATTTCAAAGCACCGACGCTCACGCTTTTCTGCAAAACCGAAAAGGTCGTATGCGTCCTCTTTCACGTTTTCATAAACATACAGCAACGCAGTCTCACCAATCTTGAGTCTGGACGCCGTATTGGTTGTTATATTCAATCCAAAGCCGATTCCATGGCAATCAATAACTGCAAGGTTTGCCTCAATTTCGCTTACTTTCCCGTTTATGTGGTGGAGCATTGATTCGCACCTGCCTTTGTTGTTAAAAGTGAAGTCGCGCTCCGCGCGTGGCAAATCGCAATTGCCAGGGCATCCGCAGCGTCGTCAGGTTTTGGGGCAAGCTTCATGTTGAGTATGCGCTTGACCATATCAATTACTTGGTTCTTTTCTGCTCGGCCATAGCCTACAACCGCTTGCTTTACTTGTAGCGGAGTATATTCAAAAATGGGAATCCCGGCTTTATATCCGGCCAACAGGATTACCCCCCTGCCGTGAGCAACTGAAATTCCGGTAGTTATGTTTGTATTAAAAAAGAGTTCCTCGCAGGCGATTGCATCGGGATTGAAGGTGCTGCAAAGCTCAGAGATGTCTGAATATATTTGATCTAGACGGCTCGAGAGGCTTGTACCGGCAGGCGTTGTAACAACTCCGTAATTTACAAGCTTCAAGTCACTTTTATAGCTGTCAATAACTCCAAAACCCACGGTGGCAATACCGGGATCAATACCTAAAATCCGCATGGCGACCTCCGCATACACACTATTCAAATGATTTTATCATAATTTCATTTCATAATCAACGAGTTTTTCTGCCCATCGGCGCAACAAAAGACGAGTAAGCATTGAGCTTACTCGTCTTTTCATTGTTTATTAACTTTTTGCTTTATGCTCTCGGATGTGCTTTGTTGTAAACATCCTTCAGCTGCTTTTTCACCAACTGTGAATACACCTGAGTTGAGGAAATGTCGGCGTGACCAAGCATCTCCTGAATGGAGCGCAAATCTGCACCGTTTTCAAGCAAGTGCGCCGCAAATGAATGGCGCAGGGTATGAGGCGTGATGGTTTTTTCTATCTTTGCCTTCATCTGGTAGGTTTTAATAATCTTCCAAAAACCCTGTCGTGACATTCTCTCCCCACTGACATTAACAAACAGCGACGGCTCGTCCGCCGATGCCAGCATCTGAGGTCTTACGAACTCAACATATTCTTTCAGCGCGCGAACAGCTGCGGGATAAAGCGGGATCGCCCTCTCCTTCTCGTGGCTGCGACAGCGAATAATGCCGGCGGATATGTTTATATCTGTAATGTCAAGTGTTATTAGCTCACTAACCCGGATACCCGTTGCATAAAGAAGCTCCAGCATAGCCCTGTCACGATAACCCTTAAGGTCAGTACACTCCGGCTGTTCAAGCAAAAGCTCAACTTCCTTACCGGTTAGAATTTGCGGAAGCTTTTGCTCCGCTTTTTCAGGTACAAGAGAAGTCGTGGGGTCTTCTTCAACAATATCCTGTGAAATCAGGTAGCGATAAAAGTTCTTTATTGAGGCGATGCCTCGGGCAATGGTGGGAACTGATTTGCCCTGTGCCTTCATCCACGTTGTGTATCCAACAAGCTCTTCATCGGTGACCGTTTCAAAGGTGTCATCGGTGTGTCCGGTAAGATACTCACCTAATTGTCTAATGTCTCTTAAATAAGAGAAGAGGGTGTTGTCCGAGGCTTTCTTAACATTACGCAGATAGTCTTCATATTTTTTCAATAATGCCAAATTGTCCATTAACACGCCTCCTTTCGGTAGTTTTAGTTGAGTAAAGATAAAAGATATGGAACAAGTTTCATATCAATAAGCACACCAATAACAAGAGCCGGGATTGCAAAGAGAATTTGCATATTAGTTTTTCCGGCAAGGGGTATATAGCTTTTTCTTACTGCCGAAAAAATCCTGCCTGATCTAAAGAATGCGTCATCGCTGATGGCAATGAAGCTGGGTATTAGAAAAAGGGATGGTACTCCTATAATAATGAGCGCCATAATTATGCCGTTCGTAGGCTGAGAAGAAATTATGGTAGCCGAAGTACAGCTTAAGGCAAATCCTTTTAGAAAGGATAACGCAGGTATAAATACCATTCCAAGAAAGGAAGTTCCAAGTAAAATTGCTAAAAGATGAAACCTAATTATTTGAAAGGTATTAAGTAACAAACCGCTGTCGCTCGATGAGGACTCGCTGAGGTCAAATCCCAAGATTGAGACAGTAGAATAGTTCGACCCGAAAAACGCTCCAAGAACGCAACCAAGAGCAAACAAAGACAACAGGAGAATTGTACTCGGTTTATTGTTTCCTGATTTTGCATCAACCGGGTCTGATGAAATGAAACTATGTTTAAGCATTATTAATCACCAAATTTCCGAAAAAAACAGAAATGAAGATAATAATACAATTTACATAACATCTCTCGTTGACAATATAATACAAATTCAAACAGTTATCAAGTGAAATTCAGAAATAAGTTGATTTTTGTTAATTATGACGGTATGTTATGTTAACTGTATTATGTAAACCTTGTAAACTTGAACTTGTAATCACCAGCTAAAAACGGCGATTTTTTGCATATCTAGTGAGCTATTTCCTTATGTTCACTATATATTGGTAATCAAAACGCAATTATGTTAACTCCCCATTTTGATTACAAATAGTTATATCTTCTTTCGTATTTTGGACTTTTTAGTCTTTCTGTACAATCGCAGTACCCCGCCAAAGCACCCTCCGGCTATGGTTGCGATAATAACTTTTAAAATAATTGAGCCATCTTCACCGGTTTTTTGTGTAAAAATCGTTCCAATAAGTATTACCGCCAAGTACATCCCCGCCGTCGTCAACCCGGCTTTTATCACTCCCCCGTCCATCTTCTTTGCGCAGAGCCATCCTGCAATTGCAGACCCTATTATGACACTGCATATCACATATTCATCTGCCATATCCATTGTGAGCACCCCGCCGATTATCAGAGCCGATATTCCCAATAGCAATATCATCGTTATTACTATCCCAAATACCGCGCTTTTTGCCGCGCTCATTATAAGCCCGCTCCTAACCTTTTTGCCATCCTTGGTAGACACCATTTTTTCACCACTCCTTTTCCCTTTTTGTTTTCCTCATTTGAAGCACTTGCGTCATATCTGGGAATAGTCTCTTCGGGCCACTATCCCCTCTTGGCCTGCAACATTTGAAAATGGGCGCAAAAAACCCGCCGAACAAACCTGTTATAGCTTATTCGGCGGGTGTCTTTTGAATGACTCTATTTAGTTAATTCGGGTGCTATTTTGCCTTGCGGGATATTGCCCACTTTTTTACCGCGATACGAACGCGGTCTTCACCGGTTTCGAAGACGATTTCATCAGCAGAGATCTCAACAATCTTGCCCACCATACCGCCAATAGTGACAACTGGATCGCCAACAGACAGTGAGCTTCTCATCTCTTCTGTTTGCTTCTTTCTCTTCCTCTCGGGGCGAATCATGAAGAAATAGAAAACAGCAACCAGAACCACCATCGAAATCACAAACTGGATTGTTCCACCGGAACCGCTTGCAGTTTCTCCCTCAACTGCGGGTGTGCCGCCAAGCATGGAGCATCCGGCAAATACAACGCAGAATACAAGCATCAATGATATTGCGGCAAGAATTTTCTTTACTGTCGCTTTGTTCATTTAATAAATACCTCCTAAGGTTTGTACGATGGCACTAATTATATATTTGTTATTCTATAATTGCAAGGTTTTTATACTCTTCTTTGAAGCTTTTCAGAATACTCTCTGCGAAATTCGACAAATCGACCCTCATCCAAGGCCAATCTTATTTTTTCCATGAGGTGATTGTAGAAATATAAGTTGTGAATCGCGCCAAAACGCATAGCCAAAACCTCGCCAGCTTTGAACAGATGCCTGACATATGCTCTGGAAAAACTTCTGCACACAGGGCAGTTGCACTTCTCGTCAATAGGCGCATCATCCTCAGCGTATTTATTGTTGTTGATGTTGAGCACACCATCCCAGGTGAAAAAGTGGCCATGACGTCCGTTTCTCGATGGCATTACGCAGTCAAAAAAGTCAATCCCTCTGAAAACACCTTCAATAATGTTCGACGGTGTTCCCACGCCCATAAGATACCGGGGCTTATTCTTGGGCATATGCTCTTCGACGATTTCTATCGTGTCATACATCTCCCGATGGGTCTCGCCAACCGCAAGCCCGCCTATTGCGTATCCCGCCAAATCAAGCTCCGCAATCTGCTGCATGTGGCGAACGCGCAGGTCCGCAAACGTCGCGCCTTGGTTGATACCAAAGAGCACCTGATGAGGATTAACCGCATCCGGCAGCGCGTTGAGCCTTACAAGCTCCTCTTTGCAGCGCACCAGCCAGCGGTAGGTGCGGTCGCATGACTTGTCCACATAAGCGTAGGGCGACGGGATCTCAACGCACTCGTCAAAGGCCATGGCAATATCGGAGCCCAAATTGGATTGAATCGCCATGCTCTCTTCCGGGCCCATAAAGATTTTCCGCCCGTCAACATGAGAGTTGAAGGTCACCCCTTCCTCCTTGATTTTTCGCAGCTGCGCAAGAGAAAATATCTGAAAACCGCCGCTGTCTGTGAGAATCGGGCCATCCCAGTTAATAAACTTGTGAAGCCCACCACGCCGCTTTATCAGCTCATCCCCAGGACGTACATGCAGGTGATATGTGTTTGAAAGCTCTATCTGGCAGCCCAGATCTTTGAGCTCCGGAGCCGATATACCGCCCTTTATCGCGCCCTGAGTCCCCACATTCATAAAAACCGGTGTTTGTACCGTCCCGTGCGCTGTTGAAAACTCACCTCTGCGGGCGTTGCCTTCTGTTTTGATAAGTGTAAACAATATTTTGTCCTCTTATTTGGCTGTTATTTATTATTCAATGAACATCGCATCGCCAAAGGAAAAGAAGCGATACCTTTCTTCCACTGCGCAGGCGTATGCCCTGAGTATGTTTTCTTTTCCGGCAAGAGCTGAAACCAGCATAATCAAGGTGCTCTCCGGTAAATGAAAATTGGTAACAAGAGCATCAATACATTTAAAGGTATATCCCGGATATATAAAAATATCCGTCCAGCCGGACTTGGCTTCTATGGTGCCATCCGGCCCGGCAAAGGTTTCCAAGGTTCGGCAGGTTGTTGTTCCCACTGAAATAATCCGCCCGCCGGCGCTTTTTGTTTCGCTTATTATTTTCGCCGTTTCTTTCGGGATTGTGCAAAACTCCGAGTGCATAATGTGGCTTTCAACATCCTCACATTTCACCGGTCTAAACGTGCCTAAACCCACATGAAGGGTCACAAAACACACCTTAACTCCCTTGCCGCGGATTCCATCCAGCAGTTCAGGGGTAAAGTGCAGCCCGGCAGTAGGCGCCGCCGCCGAGCCCACATCCTTAGAATACACCGTTTGGTATCGCTCTTTATCCTCAAGCTCCTCTTTAATATAAGGGGGCAGAGGCATCTTCCCAAGACGTTCCAAGGTTTCAAGAAATATGCCCTCATAATCGAACTTGAGAAGCTTGTTGCCCTCTTCCAGCGACTGCGTCACCGTTGCCGTTAGTTCTCCGTCTCCGAAAATCAGCTTTGTTCCGGGCTTGGTTTTTCGCCCGGGACGTGTCAGGCACTCCCAAAGTCCGTCTCCCATATCCCGCAAAAGGACCACTTCCACAACGCCACCGGACTCACGGTTTCCGAAGAGCCGGGCAGGAAGAACCCTGGAGTTATTAAGAACCAGGCAATCGCCCTCCCGCAAATAGCCGGGAAGGTCAAAAAACTTTTTGTGCTCCATTTCGCCGGTTTGCTTATTCAGATGCAAAAGGCGCGAATAATCGCGCCTTTCAAGCGGAGTTTGAGCTATCAGCTCCTCCGGTAAATAGTAATTAAAATCTGATGATTTCATACACTTATACTATTCCTCTTGATATCTTTACGCCGGTATAGTAGAAGCGGATGATCTGGAGATAGTTGCAACCATAAACTTTTGCCATTGCATAAGCACCATACTGGCTCATTCCAACGCTGTGACCCCAGCCGCTTCCCGTGAAGACTATATTATCACCACTTACGGCATATGTAAAGTGAATGCTGGGCAGTCCCAGATACTTACTTAAGTAGCAGAAGTTAAAACAACTCCCCTGAGAATATGTTACCGATTTCCCGGCCGTATCATTTAGAGTAATTCCTATTACATTATTTGTTGACGAATATGTAACGCTCATAGATGAGAACGTTCCAAAGCCCAAACTGGGCGAACATGTTTTAACCGCATTTTCGATTGTGGTTTTACTAAGTGTCCTTGTCCACGACGCATAGGAGTTTCCGGTTGCCGCGGCCTCATAGGGGTCAATTACTCCCTTCAGATACGGCAAGGCAGTGACAAATACGTTTTCACTGTTTTCAGAGCCGCCGCCATTTGCAGAATAATAGAATGTACTGCACAGCGCTCCATTGTATGTAATGTACTTTCCTGCTGTTTGGTCAACCGCTGCATCTGAGTTCGCCGTTGAAGCGGCCGTCCCTCCATAATACTGGCAGCTGGTGTCATTAGTCACATCAAAACCAAAGCCTGAATATAGGTTGAGGCTCTTCATGGCATAAGTTCTTGCGGTCACCGCCTGAGCCTTCAGCGCTTCTATCGGCCACGAGGCGCTCATTTCGTATGTTACAACGCCTTTAAGGTAGTCTTCTATATTCACAAAATTAACAACTGTAAGTACGCCGCTTGCGAGACGTGTAAACTGAAAATCACCGTAATACGTGCGATTTCCGGCAATCTTAGTTACCGCTTTTCCGGAAGAAGACGCAGGACGGATAGACAGACTGTAGGTTGAGCCGTAATCAAATTCGAAGAGAATCTTGTTTGTGCCGGTTTGTACTACAACAACGGTTTTATTCGTTCCTGATTCCACCGTACACCCAGCCACGCCAAAGGCATTGCATGCGTTTTGAGCCGCAGTAGAATTGGCGTATTGCCCCACAAGCACACGGTAAGCTCCGTTTTCATACTTTACAAAACCGCCGTATTGGTTCGCCGCGCTCTGCGCAAGCGTAAAATTGCTGTATGTTTGCGGAAGTTTAATATGGAAGCAGTATACCGCTCCCCCGCTTGTTGAAACGTTCAGGTCAGTTATAACTGTAAGTCCTGTTGCGGAGGTATATCCAAGGTCAACGAACGCTCGGCTGGCATTGTAGTATCCAAATCTATATCCACTGCCAACAGTATTCGCCAGAGAAACATTCGCCGGCGCCGTTGTGTTCCAGAACAATCCGACCCTCAATGTATTTGTCGCTATGGAAACAGTTGACCCGTCCTCCACTGCGCTGGGTAGTCCGGCTGCTCCGGTTTCAATTTTTTTTGTGCCCGTTCCTGTTATGGCGTATGTATCTCCGACAACATCAACAACGCCGTTTTGTCCAACGGCGTAAGCCGAGGGCAGATCCGTTCCCAATGTATTTGACGAATCATTAACATATATGTTTGAGGCAGCAAAAGCAACCCCGGAAACCCCAAGCGCAGCGGTCACCGTGGCAATAACAGTCATGATAATGACAACTTTCCTTATTATTCGGTTCATATGTAGTTTCCCTTCGCAAAGCACACATGATTTTAAAAGCTGTATCCCTTTGGCGCATTTACGCGCGCAAGTACCAAAAACAGCCCGTTTAATTAAGCCAAATTCGTATTGAACATTTATTGACAGTAGATTATTTGCTGTGATACGATTTATTTAAGAAAACTTCTGATATGTATTACAATTCGACTATCTCATACATTATAAACATATTTTCCTTTTATGTCAACTTTTTACGACAATTGACAAAGTGTTTCACATTTTGCATTGCTGTGGTATAATCACATGACAACCCAGTTGTTTTCTCGGAAGGATATTATTTATGAAGAAGTATAAAGTTGGTATTGTTGGCGCAACCGGAATGGTTGGTCAACGTTATGTAAGCCTTATAAGCGACCACCCCTGGTTTGATTTAACAGTTGTTGCCGCCAGCGCCAGAAGCGCCGGAAAAACATACAAGGAAGCTGTTGATGATCGCTGGGCAATGGCTTTTGCCATTCCGGAGACCGCAAAAGATATGCCTGTTAAAGACGCAACAGCAGACATGGCCGAAATCGCCGGCATGGTGGATTTCATTTTCTGCGCTGTCGACATGAAAAAGCCCGACATCGTCGCCCTTGAGGAGGCATATGCAAAGCTTGAGTGTCCTGTTGTTTCCAACAACAGCGCCAACCGCTGGACAGCGGACGTCCCCATGATAATCCCCGAATTAAACGCTGACCACTGCAAAGTTATTGAGGCCCAGCGAAAGCGCCTTGGTACTAAGCGGGGCTTCATTGCCACGAAGTCAAACTGCTCTATTCAAAGCTACGTTCCGGCCCTCCACCCTCTGCGGGAGGAGTTTGGTATCAAGAATATTCTTGTTTGCACCTATCAGGCAATTTCCGGCGCAGGCAAAACCTTTGAGCGTTGGCCGGAGATGGTTGACAACTGCATCCCCTACATTGGCGGGGAAGAGGAAAAGTCCGAACGCGAGCCTATGCGAATTTGGGGCACCGTTGAAAACGGCCAAATAGTATCTGCCGAAAAGCCAAACATCACCGCGCAATGTGTGCGCGTTGCCTGTTCTGACGGGCATATGGCAGCTGTTTTCGTTGATTTCGAAAAAAAGCCCACCAAGGAAGAAATTATTGAGCGCTGGGCATCTTACAAGGGCCGCGCTCAAGAGCTTGACCTTCCCACTGCGCCAAAACAATTCTTGCATTATTTCACTGAAGACGATCGCCCCCAGACAAAGCTTGACCGTGACCTTGAAAAAGGCATGGCCGTATCCATTGGCCGCCTGAGAGAAGACACTCAGTATGACTATAAGTTCGTGTGCCTATCCCACAACGTCCTTCGCGGCGCAGCCGGTGGGGCGGTTGAACTGGCAGAGCTTCTCTGTGCCGAAGGATACATTACATCACAAAACTAGACCAACAAGGAGGAAAACGTCAAATGAAAACACCGATTTTTACCGGATCCTGCACCGCGATCGTAACGCCTTTTCGCGGTTATGAGGTTGATTACGACAAGATGGCTGAGCTCATCGAGCAACAGTATAACGGCGGTACTTCCGCATTTTTGGTTTGCGGAACAACAGGAGAAAACGCAACCCAGGCCCTTGACGAGCACGAAAAGCTTGTCGATTTCTGTGTGAAAAAAGTCGCGGGACGCATGAAGGTTATTTCCGGCGTCGGCAGTAACGACACAATGACATCCGTAAGACTTGCAACCAGCGCAAAGGCCTCCGGAGTCGACGGCATCTTGATGGTCACCCCCTACTACAACAAGACCTCCCAACGGGGTCTGGTTCAGCACTTTACAACGGTCGCTGACAAGGTTGACGTCCCAATGATCGTCTACAATGTTCCCAGCAGAACCGGAATCGGTTTAGCAGCAGAAACATACAAGATTCTTTCTCAGCACCCCAGCATTAACGGTATCAAGGAAGCTTCCGGGGACTTTTCCCTCTTCTCCCGCACTCGTGCCCTCGTTGGCGACGATTTATTTATCTGGAGCGGTAATGACGACAACACCATCCCAATGATGGCCATGGGCGGAAAAGGCGTTATCTCTGTTGCATCTAACATCGTCCCAAGAGTCGTTGCAGATATCTGCGCCCTGTGCCTGAAAGATGATTTTAAGGCCGCTTCCGAACTCTATTACAAATATGCAGATCTATTCGCAACACTCTTCATTGAGGTTAACCCCATACCGGTTAAAACAGCAATGAACTTGATGGGAATGGACGTTGGCAATCTGCGTTTGCCGCTGGTTGATATGGCCCCGGCTAACCTGGAAAAGCTCAAAACGAGCATGGAAGCAGTCGGGCTTTACTCAGAAAATAAATAAATTTAAAGGGGCGAAGCAATCGCCCCTTTTTCATAGCAAAAAACATTCCCATGTCACAATTGCCGTGTTATAATAACCCAAAAGCGGTTATTATACCTTTTACCCAGAAAGATATACTATAGAAAAGTGGAGGACAAGCAATGACAAAGGTTATCATTTCCGGTTGCAACGGTCGAATGGGCCAGGCAGTGGCAGCCTTGTGCGAAGGAAAGCAGGATATACAGATAGTGGCGGGGTTTGACGTAATTCCGGCCAAGCTCAGTAATTTTCCTGTTTATGCTGACCCTATGGAATATGCAGGCGAGGCAAACGTAATTATCGACTTCTCCAGCCCTGCTTCCTTAGATAATTTGCTCAAATATTGCACTATACGTAATATTTCGTGCATATTATGCACTACTGGTTATTCCGATGCGCAATTAGTGCAAATTTTAAACACTTCAAAGTCCATCCCTCTCTTCCGTTCAGGCAACATGTCCCTTGGAATTAACCTCCTCACGGGGCTTGTTAAAAAAGCTGCCGCAGTTTTAGGAACTGATTTTGACATTGAAATTGTTGAGCGTCACCATCATATGAAAGTTGATGCCCCCAGCGGAACCGCCTTTATGTTGGCCGATGCGGCAGCATCTTCCCTGCCCTATGATTCAGAGTATGTTTTTGACCGGCACAGCATCAGGCAAAAGCGCGGTGAGCACGAAATCGGTATCTCATCAGTTCGCGGCGGGACTATAGTGGGTGAGCATGAAGTTATTTTTGCCGGTCCGGATGAGGTCATCGAACTAAAGCACACAGCGCAATCCCGCAACGTGTTTGCTAATGGCGCTATTGCGGCAGCTGCTTGGCTTGGGAAAGTAACTGAGCCGGGCATGTATGACATGAACGATGTTTTGCGCGAGGTTTTGGATAAATAAAAATCAGGTAAGTGGGTAACAAATTGTTACAACGCTGGATATTATTCGAAAACACCTGTTTTATTAACCACCGTTAGATAAAATAGTTCGAGCCGCACTGTCAATTTGACAGTGCGGCTCTTTCCGCATTCTGGCGGAGGCATATAATAATTGTTTGCACGCCTTTGGTGAGTGCAAACAATAAGTACCGCCTGCAATAAACAGGCGGTACTTAAATAGTTATATTACTCTATTTTTTGTCTTCATCTGAAAGAATGGCCTTCAAGGACGTAGCGAGCCCTGCAATACCTTGAATTTCCGAGGGAATAATAATCTTAGTTGCTTTTCCGTCTGCTGCAGCTGCAAAGGCTTCCAAAGCCTTTATCTTAATTACAGCCTCGGAAGGATTGCTCTCGTTGATACGGCGAATACCTTCAGCAGTTGCGGTTTGAACCTGCAGGATAGCTGCCGCTTCACCTTCTGCTTCGAGGATCTGTGACTGCTTCTTAGCATCTGCACGGAGGATCGAAGATTCCTTCTCACCTTCTGCAAGCAGGATGGCAGATTTCTTTTCACCCTCAGCACGAAGAATAGATTCACGGCGTTCACGTTCTGCCTTCATCTGCTTTTCCATGGCGTCCTGAATTTCTCTCGGGGGCAGAATGTTTTTCAGCTCAACACGGTTAACCTTGATACCCCAGGGATCAGTGGCTTCGTCAAGAATAGCACGCATTTCTGAGTTAATAACATCACGGCTTGTAAGGGTCTGGTCAAGCTCGAGATCACCGATAATGTTACGCAAAGTTGTTGCGGAAAGATTTTCAATTGCGTTAATGGGGCTTTCAACGCCGTAGGTATACAGCTTCGGATCTGTTATTTCAAAATAAAGGACCGTGTCGATCTGCATTGTTACGTTATCCTTAGTGATAACGGGCTGGGGCGGGAAATCGTATACCTGCTCCTTCAGAGAAACCTTCTTGGAGATAGTCTCAATAAAGGGTATTTTGAAGTGAAGACCCACATGCCACGTTGTGCTATAAGCGCCGAGACGCTCAATAACGTAAGCATTTGCCTGAGGCACAACTCTAATGTTGCGAACTAAAACCAAAAAAACTATAATCGCCAAAATGATCGGGACAATATATTCCATGATTTCCTCCATATCTGCCGTCACAAGCGGCAAAATCTTTTTTGGTAAGCAACCCTTGCTTATAAACTATTTTCAGCATGCTCCTTCACGGGAACAAGCATAATTTTAACGCCTTCAATAGACTTTACGCTTGCCTGAACACCCGTCTCAATAATACTACCATCAAAACTACGTGCTGTCCATTCCCTCAGACCGACTTTTGCCGTCCCCGTTCCCGCAACGTTGTCAACACGCTCGGTTACGGTAGCCAGCTGACCGATAACCTTGTCGGCATTGGTCGCCTGAACCTTTGAATTAACATATTTATTCGCAAGGGGTCTTGTCAGAATAAGGGTGGCTGCTGAAACTACTACGAACAACACAATTTGCAGCCAAAGCGGCGCATTTAGGAACGAAGCGATAAGAGCCACAACTGCACCCGCTGCGAACCAAATTGAGGACAAGGCAACGGAAATCGCTTCCCCAACAAGGAACACTACAACTAATGCTATCCATACAATTTGAGTAACTTCCAAAGCAAAAACCTCCTTTGCGGTTTCAATATTTTCTGCACTTTTATTCTATCATAACACCTGGCATTTTTCAACAAAAACCGCCAACTCGCGTCTACCAATTCAATCCTATGCTCAAGCAGAAAAAATAATCTCACCTAATCGCAATCTCTTCACGCTTCGGTCCTGTCGAAACCATGGATATGGGCACTTGGATCTTCGATTCAATGAAGTTTACATAATCCTTTAATTCTTCAGGAAAACTATCAAATGACATTGCTCCGCGTATATCGCACTTCCATCCGGGAAGGCTTGCGTATACAGGTTTGGCTCTGTTCAAAAGAGGTGTTATGGGAAACTCCTCGGTTACAACGCCGTCAATTTCATATCCGACGCAAATTTTAATCTCGTCAAGGTATCCGAGGACATCAACTGCAGTCAGCGCAACCTCGGTTGCTCCCTGCATTCGGCAGCCATAAGCCGTTGCGACAGCGTCAAACCAACCCACACGTCTGGGTCTGCCCGTTGTTGCGCCGTACTCACCCATGTCACCGCCAAGACGGCGGAGAGTGTCGGCCTCCTCTTCGAAAAGCTCAGACACAAAGGCCCCCTCGCCTACAGCGCTGGAATACGCCTTTGTAACGGCAATAATGCTCTCGAAATCTGTGGGGGCAATTCCCGCTCCGACGGCGCCGTATCCAGCAATTGTGTTGGATGAAGTGACATAGGGGTAGATGCCAAAATCAGTGTCTTTGAGGGTTCCGAGCTGTCCCTCGATCAGAACCTTTTTACCTTCCTTTAGTGCCTGCCTGACTGCGATTGACGCGTTGCCGACATACGGAGATATGAGCTCACGCTGCTGCACCATTTCTTCAAAAAGCTGTTCGGGATCAAGCAAGGGCTTTTTATATAGATGCTCAACCAAAGTGTTCTTTATTGTGCATACGTTTTCTAAGCGCTCCTTAAGCAGCTGATCATCGAACAGTTCGCATACTTGGAAACCGATTTTCGCAAATTTGTCGGAATACAGCGGAGCAATTCCTGATTTAGTTGAGCCAAAGCCCTTCCCGCTCTCAGCGGTGAGGCGTTCCTCTTCATATTCATCCAGCAAAATGTGGTATGGCATAACCACCTGAGCACGCTCCGATACAATAATCCTCGGCGCAGGCACCCCGTTCTCTTTCAGAGAATTGAGTTCGTTTACCAGTATTCTTATATTCAAAGCGACTCCGTTGCCAATTACATTAGTAATGTGGGGAAAGAACACGCCGGAGGGCAGAGTGTGGAGGGCGAAACGACCAAAATCGTTGATTATAGTATGCCCGGCATTTGCCCCGCCTTGAAACCTGATAACCATATCAGATTTCTCTGCCAACATGTCTGTGATTTTACCTTTTCCTTCATCACCCCAATTAGCTCCTACAACTGCCTTTACCATAAAAGTCACCCCTTATCGTTTCCCCAGATATCGTTATTAGACTCAGTTTCTACTGCCGATTTATTTTATATTATTTTAAGCGTGATTTCAAGGAAAAATAGTGCTTTACTTTATTACTTTAATGATATAAAATATGTAGACTTTCACAAACTATTGTGCTAAACGCAATTACTATTCTATAAGGCAGGTAAATATCATGAATAAGCAGGGCAAAAAAAGCCGTAATGAGGAGCTGTACCAAGCCATTCTAACTCTAAAGACCGTTGACGAGCTAAAAAACTTCTTTGAAGATTTATGCACAATTGCAGAGTTGCAGGCGATTGAGCAGCGTTTTGAAGTGGTGACCCTCCTTGATAAAGGCTGTATCTATAACGAAATTCTGGAAAAGACCGGCGCTTCCAGTGCAACTATAAGCCGGGTAAACCGTTGCCTCCAATACGGCGAGGGTGGCTATCAAATGGCGCTTGAAAGGCTCAAGGAGGGCGCGCAGTAATGGCTTCCTACAACTGGCTTGCATCGGTCTATGACCGTTTCACTTACGATGTAAACTACGCCGCCTTTGCCGATTTCTACGAAAAGGTTTTTTCCGAAAGAGAGCTTCCGGCAAAGTCTTTACTGGATATTGGCTGCGGAACGGGCAGCCTGACAGAGATTATGGCTCGCAGGGGCTACGATTTGGTGGCGGCGGATTCTTCTTCGGACATGCTCTGCATTGCTCAGGAAAAGTGTGCCGGGATCCCAAATGCCACTCCTCCCCTGTTTTTGTGCCAAGCAGCGAACGAGCTGGATCTCTATGGTACGGTTGACGCTGCATATTCAAGTCTTGATGTGGTAAATTACCTGCCTCCGAAAGAAGTGCCGGAAATGCTGCGTTTGCTGCACATGTTTATTGATCCGCAGGGGCTGTTTATTTTCGATTTGAACACGCCCGAGCGCCTGCGCTCTATGGATGGTTACACCAGCGTCGATGAGGATGATGACACTCTGTGTCTGTGGCGTGCGGACTTTGACGAGGATGAGAACGCTCTGTTTTATGGAGTTGACATTTTCACCCGCCGCGGCCGTTTTTGGCAGCGAAGCTTTGAAGAACATATTGAATATGTCCATGAGCCGGACAAACTGGTAAAACTCCTATCCGAAGCTGGTTTTATAGACATCGAAATATGCAAAACCGGTCCTCAAAACGAACTGGGGCGCATTTTTATAATAGCAAAAAACACATCACAAGAGGTTTAAAATGGATGAAATTATTCGCGCCGTCACCGGTGACGGCTATGCAAAAATATCGGCAATAAGCGCAAAGGGCATGATTGAACGCGCCCGCCAATTGCACGACACGAGCCCTGTTGCCACCGCGGCCTTAGGTCGCTCCCTTTGCGCCGCCTCAATGCTGGGTGACCTGCTGAAAGACGAAACCGCCACGCTTACTCTGCGCATCAACGGCGGCGGTCCTATCGGCACTGTTATCGCTGTTTCTGACAGTCAGGGTATGGTGCGCGGGTATGTGGAAAATCCTCAGGTGGACGTTCCTAACCGTGAGGACGGAAAGCTCAATGTAGGTGCAGCGGTGGGTGTTGACGGTATGCTGACCATCAGCCGCGACTTGGGACTGAAAGAGCCCTATATCGGCTCAACAAGACTGGTCAGCGGCGAGATTGCCGAGGACTTGGCTTATTATTATATGGAGAGCGAACAAGTTGCCTCCGCTGTTGGTCTGGGAGTACTTGTTGATACGGACTTGTCTGTAAAATGCGCCGGCGGCTTCATCGTGCAGCTTCTGCCCGGTGCGCCCGACTCCCTCATTGATATGATTGAAGAAAACATCCAAATTTTAGGTCAGGTAACCGGAATCTTGGAAAATGGCTGCGCTCAGGATTTGGTGGATGCGGTTTTCATGGATCTCTCTCCTGAAACTTTGAGCAGCACCTCCGTCGAATACCGCTGTTATTGCAGCCGCGAACGTGTTAGGCGGGCGGTAGAGAGTCTTAGTTTGGAGGACTTAAGGGAAATATATGCCGGCGGAGAGGCCGCGCAAGTATCCTGTCAGTTCTGCAACACCGTTTATGACTTCTCCGGTGATGAAATTCTTGAAATGATTAATGCTCTCGAAGCCGTAGATAATTAGGTAAAAAAATGTCAAAAGCATCTTGACATTCCCCTAAGATTTTAGTACAATGGCAAAGCCGTTTAATTGCGGGTCTTGCGGGAGCATAGCTCAGCTGGGAGAGCACATGCCTTACAAGCATGGGGTCACAG